>NZ_JBIJAW010000440.1:0-2502 GCF_044345575.1 Gemmatimonas sp. | reverse complement strand
GATCACCGGCGAAGGACGTCCCGATACCGCCCGCACGCGCGTGCTCGTGACACTGGGTGAGGACGTGCCGATCGGTACCTTCGACGAAATGCTCACGTATCTGCGCTGGTTCGCCACTGCCGATCGCCTGCGGGAGCTGCGCGATGCCGATCTGTCCGGGCGCGCCGCGGCGTGGACCGCGTTTCTCAAGGCTACCGATCCGGTGCCCGGAACAGCTGAACACGAGGGGCTGCGCGATTACTTTGCCCGTATCCGCGCCGCCAACATCCGCTTCCGTGATGATGCCGCCGCCGGATGGCAATCGGATCGCGGCACCGCCTTCGTGGCGCTCGGCGATCCCGACAACATCATCGACACCGGGTTGCTCAATCCCAATGAGCGCGTGCGCCAGCAGATCTGGGAATATCGTGAGCTGCGCGTGCAGCTCCTCTTCGTCGACCAGACCGGCTTTGGCCGCTGGCGTATCGCTCCGCAGAGTCGTGGCGATCTCGACGTGGCCATCCGTCGCAAGCTGGACAACACCAGCAGCCGCTGATCTTGCCCTGACGGCAGGGGGACACCATGGCTGATGTCTCCCTGCCGCCCGCACCGCGACTCTTTCTTGTCGACGGGTACGCGCTGATTTATCGCGCGTTCTTTGCGCTGATGCAGCGGCCGCTCACGACGAGCCGCGGTGAGAACACGAGCATCGCGTGGGGCGTGGCGAACTTCCTCAAGCGCCTGCTCAACACCCACAAGCCGGAGCTGCTGGCGTGGGTGCACGACAGTGGCGCCACCTTTCGCGACGAGCTTTACCCCGACTACAAGGCGACGCGCGAAAAGCTGGCCGACGATCTCCAGGCCGATTTCGACCAGGGACTCGTGCGCGTGCTGCAGCTGCTCGCGGCCTACGATATTCCCGTACTCACGGCCGAAGGGTTCGAAGCCGACGACGTGATCGGCACGATGGCGAGGAAGGGAGTCGAGGCCGGCTACAACGTCGTGATCGTCTCGGGCGACAAGGACTTTCAGCAGCTCGTGCGCCCCGGTGTGTGGCTGCTCAACCCCGGCCGCGGCGGCCCCGCCAGTGTGGAAGAGAACTGGGTGGGCATGGAGAACGCGAGCGACCGTCTCGGCGTGCCGCCCGAGCGCGTTATCGACTATCTCGCCATCGTCGGTGACAGCAGCGACAACGTGCCGGGTGTGAAGGGGATCGGCGAGAAGGGCGCCATCGAACTCATTACCCAGTACGGGCCGCTCGAGAACATTCTCGCCCACACCCACGAGATCACGAAGAAGCGGCCGCGGGAAGCGCTGCTGCAGTACGAAGCGGAAGCGCGTCTGTCGAAGCAGCTCGTCACCATCCACTGCGACGTGCCGGTGGAACTCGACGCGGAGAAACTGCATGTGAACGCCCCCAATGCGGAGGCGTTGCGTGCGCTCTATCTCGAGCTCGAATTCAGCAGCCTGCTCAAGGATGTGGGAGGCAGCGTCTCGGCTGGCACGTCTGTGGGCGTGCCGCGGTCGGCGACGGAACCGGATGCGGCGGGCGGGGCGGCTCGCACGCCATCGCTACCCGGTCGTCCGGATGCGCCGGTGGTGCTGCTGGGGGACAGCGGGGTGCCCGTGCTGGCCGATGCGCGTTACACCACGGTGGACACGCTGGAGGCACTCGACGCGCTGCTCGCGCGCGTGCGCGAGGTGCCGTACATCGCGATCGATACGGAGACGATCACCGATGTCGATGCGCCGCACGCGGTGGACGCGCTCCGCGCGCATCTGGTCGGCCTGTCGATTGCGGTGGCGCCCGGTGAGGCGTACTACCTGCCGTTCCGTCATCGCCGCGATGATGGCGGCGGCAACCTTGCGCTGTTGAGCGGCGAGGCGGGGATCGCCGGTCGTCGCATCAACGCGGGCGTGCCGGAGCCGGCGAATCTTCCGCCGTTCGGCAGCGACGCCATCGCGCCACTCCGCGCGATGCTCGAAGACCCAGCAGTAAAGAAGATCGCGCAAAACGCCAAGTACGACGTACTGGTGCTTCGCGGCGCCGGCGTGCGCATGGCGGGACTCGAATTCGACACCATGCTCGCCAGCTACGTGCTCGATCCGGGACGGCGCAGTCACGGACTCGACCTGCTTGCCCTCGAGTTTCTCGGACACACCATGACGGCGTACGAGCAGCTGTGCGGGAAGGGCAAGACACAGCTGCCGTTCGATGCCGTGCCGGTGGACGCGGCCCGTGACTACTCGTGTGAAGACGTGGATGTCACGATGCGCCTGCGTGCGTTGCTCGAGCCATTGCTCGCGTCGCACGAAATGCTGCCGCTGCTGCAGGAGATGGAGGTGCCGCTCGTGTCGGTGCTGGCCGACATGGAGTACGAGGGGATCGCCATTGATCTCGCGTGGTTTGAGAGCCTTAAGACACGCTTCAGGACCGAACGCGAAAAGGTGGAGCAGGCGATCTACGCGGAAGCGGGCGAGGAGTTCAACATCAACTCCAATCCCCGTTTGCGCGTGATTCTC
>NZ_JBIJAW010000439.1:0-2506 GCF_044345575.1 Gemmatimonas sp. | reverse complement strand
GGCCATCCGCGGACTACCCGCCGCCGCCAACACGCCCCCCGCCGGTCGCGCCCTCGAGGCGCGACTCGATCAGGAGCGGCAGGCGCTGTCCACCCGCGGCACTGTCGCGTCGGCGCTCATGGCGGCCGGCATCGTCACCGTGCTCATCGCCCTCGCGGCGCTCGTACTGGGTGGCGGTCGGTGGATCGATCTGCCGGCGCCGTTGCCACTGCTCTTTGTCGTCATGGCCGTAACGGGGGCGGCGTTCGCGTTCGGCCTGCGGCACCGTCGGTTGCAACAGCAACTCACGATGGCCGGCATCGCCGGCGTGGTGGAACAGGAACAGCAGCTGCGTGAAGGGTCGTTGCGCGGGGCGCTCGAAGTGGGCGCCACCGGCCTCCTTGGTGCTCGTGCCGCCGACGATGTGGCGCGTCGCCTTGCGTCTGGTGCACTCACGCCGGCGCTCACCGCCCGCTTCACTCGCACGCTTGGCCTTGCCGCCGTGGGGGCCGCTGTTGGCGCGGGGACGCTCATCATCGCGTCGCGTGTCGCACCAGATGGTTTGGCGGCGGTACTGCAACCGGTGAGTGCCTGGCGCGGCACACTCCTGCCTGCGCTGTCGTTCGACAAGCTCACCACGCGCGTGCCGCGTGGCATGCCGGTGACCGTGCAGGTGGTGGCGACTGGGCGCCATGCGGTCACCATCTCGCGTCGCGCCGAAGGCGAGGCATGGCGCGATACGGTACTCAGCGTGCCCGCCGATGGCCGCGTGGCGCTGGCCCTGGGCCCCGTGCGGGCGGCCACGGAGTTGCGCGTGAACGACGGCCGCTCCCCCGAACTCAACGCCACACTCGTGGTCGAGGAACGCGGCTGGCTCGGCGACGTCTCACTGCGCGCGATGTATCCGGCCTACCTCGGCCGCGCTGACGAAACCCTGGAGCCGGTGCCGCCGCTGCGGGTCCCGCGCGGGACGCGCGTCAAGGTGCGCGTCATGCTGCGCGGCGGGGCGCGTGACGCCGTGCTGAGCGATGGGCGAGCCGAGGTCGCCTTGCTGGCGGCGTCGGCAGCGGGCGACGGTGTGCCAGCGGAAGCCGTCATCACGGTCGATCGTGACGGCTCGTGGGGATGGCGCGCCCAGGCGACGCCGCGCGCCGATGGAGCCGTGCTCGCGCCGGAGTTGCCCGACTCGCTGCCGTTCACCGTCATCCCCGATCAGGCGCCAAGCGTGCAGATCGTGGCGCCGGCCACCGATACCGCCATCGGCCCCACCGGCCAGGTGCCGGTCCTGGTGGATGCCGGTGATGATCACGGCGTGGCGCGTGTACACCTCGTGGTGTGGAAGGAATCGGCCAGCGGCGCCGGCGCCATCAAGCGTGAGCGTGTGGACGTGGCCTCGCCGCAGTCGCCCGTGTTCGAAGGCGGGGCGACCATCTCGCTCGATGGTCGTGGACTCGAGCCCGGCGACAAGGTGCATGTGACCGCCGTGGCCACCGATGATTCGCCGTGGGCCCAACAGGCGCAGAGTGCCGAAGTCGTGTTGCGTGTGCCCACGCTCAGCGAACAGCGCGCGATGGCCCGATCGCTCGCCGACTCGCTGGCCGCCAAGGCCATGCAGCTCGCACAGCAGGAGAAGCGCCTGCAGCAGAACACCGCCGACGCCTCGCGCAGCCGCGACCTCAAGGCGGGTGGGGACCAGGCCAGTGGCGGCCAGAAGAACGACGGCAAGCCGATGAGCTTCACGGCCGCCGAAAAGGCCAAGCAGCTGGCGCGTGATCAGCAGCAGCTCGCCGCCAAGGTGGACTCGCTCCGCATGAACGCCAAGGAGCTCGAGTCACGCCTCAAGAACGCCAACGCGCTCGACACCACGCTGGCGGGTCGCATGCGTGACATCCAGAAGATGCTGCGCGAGGCCATGACCCCCGAGATGCAGAAGCAGCTGGAGGAGCTCAACAAGAACTCCGACCGGCTGAGTGGCACGCAGGCGCAGCAGAGCATGCAGCAGCTCGCCGAAGCGCAGAAGCAGATGCGCGAGCAACTCGAGCGCAGCGCCGAAATGCTCAAGCGTGCGTCGCTCGAGGGTGCGATGCAGACCTTGCGCGACGAGGCCAACGAACTGGCCAAGGCCCAACAGCAGGCCGCCGACCGCATGGACGGCCGGCCGCAGCAGGGCAACGGCAAGCAGAATCCGCAGGACCCGCGACAGCTGGCCGATCGTTCGCGCGATCTCGAGCGCGACGTGCAGGCGCTCGCGAAGAAGCTCGAAGAGGCGGGGGCGAAGCCCGGGGCGTCGAAGACGCGCGAAGCGCAGCCGAGCGTGAAGGAAGCCGCCGACGCGATGAGCCGCGCGGCGCAGATGGAGAAGCCGCAGGGGCAGCAACAGAATCCGCCGCAGAACGCGCAAGGCCAGCAGCAACGGCAGCAGGGTCAACAAGGCCAGCAGGGCCAACAAGGCCAGCAGGGCCAGCAGGGCCAGCAGGGCCAGCAGGGCCAGCAGGGCCAGCAGGGCCAGCAGGGCCAGCAGGGCCAG
>NZ_JBIJAW010000137.1:0-8582 GCF_044345575.1 Gemmatimonas sp. | reverse complement strand
GACGCCGCCACCGCCGACATCGTCGGCATGTTCAACGCGGCGCAGGTCGTGAACGACAAGCTCCAGCTCTACAGCTTCGGCTCCTTCGGCGTGCGCGACGGCCGCTCCACGGGCTTCTTCCGCCGCCCGATTCAGACCACGCAGGTCGTGTCCAAGCTGTACCCCGATGGCTTCCTCCCCAACATCGAATCCAACATCGGCGACGTCGCGATCGGTGGCGGCGCCAAGGGCACGGTGAAGGGATGGGACTGGGACCTCAGCCAGGTATACGGCGCGAACTCCTTCCAGTTCATCATCAGCAACTCGAACAACGCGTCGATGGGGCTCAACAGCCCGACGACGTTCGACGCCGGTACGCTCGGCTTCGGACAGGCGCTCACGAACCTCGACGTCACGCGCCAGTTCGACCTGAACGGCAAGCCGCTGCGCGTGTCGAGCGGTGCTGAGTTCCGCTGGGAGAACTATTCCATCGAGGCCGGTGAGCAAGCGTCGTACATCAACGGCCGTGTGCCGGTGCTCGACGCGGCCGGCAACCCGGTCCGCAACGCGGCCGGCAACACCACCATCGCGCTCGTGGGCTCGCAGGTGTTCCCCGGCTTCTCGCCGTCGGATGCTCTCGACCAGAGCCGGACGGCGGCAGCGGCCTACATCGACCTCGAAACGGATCTCACGTCGAAGTGGCTCGTGGGGACCGCGGCGCGCGTCGAGAACTTCAGCGACTTCGGCGGCAAGGCCACCGGCAAGCTGACCACGCGCTTCTCGCCGACCGACAAGTTCGCCATCCGTGGTGCGGCGGCGACCGGCTTCCGCGCCCCGTCGCTCCAGCAGAGCTACTTCACGTCCACGGCCACGACCTTCGTGAACGGCCTGCCGGTCGATATCAAGACGCTCCCGGTCGCGAGCCGCGAAGCCCGTCTCCTCGGCGCGCGTGACCTGAAGCCGGAGAACTCGGTGAACCTCAGCGCGGGCATCACGCTGCAGCCCACCAAGAGCCTCACCATCACGAGCGATTACTACAACATCAAGATCAGTGATCGTATCGTGCTGTCCGAGAACTTCATCGGCACCGGCATCGTGAACTTCTTCACCCAGAACGGCTTCACGGGCATCGGTGGTGGCCGCTACTTCACGAATGCGATCAACACGGAGACGAACGGTATCGACGTGGTCGTGAACTACGGTATCGACCTGAAGAACAACGGCGTGATCAAGCTCACCGGCGGCTACAACCAGAACCAGACCCGTGTGACCGAGGTCGTGGTGAACACGCCGGCGCAGCTCGGCAACCTGAGCGAAGTGCTGTTCGGTCGTGCCGAGCGCGGTCGCATCGAAGTGGGTCAGCCGCGCAACAACCTCGTGATGAACGGTTCGTACGAGAAGGGCGACTTCACGTTCACCCTGCGCGGTCAGCGCTTCGGGGCCGTGACGGGCCGTCAGGCCACGGCGGCCGCTGGCGCCCGCCAGGTGCCCGACCTCGAACTCAGCCCGAAGTTCATCACCGACGTGAGCGCCGCGTACAAGCTCTTCAAGCGTACGCAGGTCACGATGGGTGCTGACAACGTGTTCGACGTCTACCCGGATCGCATCACGGACCTCGGTGACGTGGCCACGGGCTACAGCGGCCAGGGAACGTTCGGCGTCTACCGCTTCTCGGGGCTGTCGCCGTTCGGCTTCAACGGTCGCTTCCTGTACGTGCGCATGGCGTATTCGCTGTAACTGCGAGCGGCATGAACAACAGCGGGGCGGCGATGACATCGCCGCCCCGCTGTTGTTTTCATGGGACGGCGCGCCGCACCCCGTCCCATTGGCTCGCGCCGTGCATGATGCGGCGCTAACGTTCCCCATGACCACGACCCGAATGACCCGCGGCGCGGCGGCTCTGCTGCTCGCCGGCGCGAGTGCCTGCGGCGACTCGACCCGCATCGCCGACCCTCTCGAATCCGCTCGTCTCGCCAAGACGCCTCCAGCCGGGTTCACCATGTACACGACGAAGGGTGCCACCGATGTGGTGACCACGCCCGTCGGCGGTGTCTACCTCGCGGGTGGCGGTACGGATCTCGACGCGGGCATGACATGGCTCCTGGCGCGCGGCGGCACCCGGAGCGGCGGCGGATATGGCGACGTGGTGGTGCTGCGCACCAGCGGCACGAACGGGTACAACAGCTACCTGCAGCGGCTGGGTGCCAACGCGGTGACAAGCATCGTCATCACGTCACGCGCCGGTGCCGATGCGCCGGAGGTACTCAATGCGATCAACAAGGCCGAGGTCCTGTTCCTCACCGGTGGCGATCAATCGACGTACGTGAACCTGTGGCGCGGCACCCAACTGCAGGCGCGCGTGAACGCGCGCATCGCGGCGGGTGTCCCCATCGGCGGCACAAGCGCGGGACTCGCCGTGCTCGGGCAGTACGTGTATTCGGCGCAAGGGATATCGACGACATCGACGGTGGCGCTCACCAATCCGTTCGACGCCTCCATCACCCTCGAGCCCGCGCTGTTCACCGTGCCGATGCTCGCGAATGTGATCACCGATTCGCATTTCGTGATTCGTGATCGCATGGGGCGCCTGCTCACATTCCTCGCGCGGCTGCAGCAGGCCAACACGGCGTCGGCACCGCGGGCGATTGGCGTAGACGAAGGGACTGGTGTCGGCGTGCTGCCCGGTGGGGGCACGACCACCTTCGGCACCGCATCCGGCGCGTACTACCTCAGTGTCGCCGGTACCGTGACCCGCACCTGTGTGGCGAACACCCCACTCACGTATGCACCCGTCAGTGCCGTGCGTGTCCGGGCAGGGCAGGCGTTCAACGTGAGCAGCTGGACGGGCACTACACCCGTGTACACGTACAGCGTGAACCGTGGTGTGGTCACGTCGTCGACCGGCTCCCTTTACTGACCCCGATCAGCGCTGCCGGCTCTCCACGAGCGACGCGTAGAGCATTGTCTGGAAGCGAGCCACCACGTCGCTCGTCGTGGGTAGCTGGTTGATCATGACGACGATCACGAGCCCTTCGGCCGGATCGACCTTGTAGTTGGATCCGTACGCGCCACCCCAGCCGAACGTCCCCTTGGACGCCATACCGGACGCGCCGTAGCGCTCGACCGTTTCGAAGCCCAGCCCGAAGCCGGCGTTCGGCCCGTAAATCGCGGGAATCTGATCGGTCGTCATGAGCGCCACGGTGTGCGGCGCCAGGTAGCGTCGACCATTCCAGCTCCCGCCGTGCGCGATCATCTGCAGAAAACGCGCATAGTCCCGGGCGGTGGAAACGAGCCCCGCGCCGCCGGCGAAACTGGCCCGTGGTCCGTCGACATAATGCCCCTGCCCTCGCGCGCCGGTGTCGGCGCGAACCGTGCGCCGCTGCTCGCTGCGATAGACGGTCGCCAAACGCGCGCGCTCCGCCGAGGGGACGAAGAAGTACGTATCGTTCATGCCGAGCGGCTGTGTGAGGCGCTCGCGCAGGAAGCGGTCGAGCGGTACACCGGAGGCGCGCTCCACGATGCATCCCAGCACATCGGTATTGTAGCCGTACACGAACCGTTCGCCGGGTTGCGCGACGAAGGGAAGAGTCCCGAGTGAGTCCATGCTGACGCACACCGGTTCGGTCTTGTTCGCGGTGTACCAGCCGAAGCCAGCCGCCGGCCCCAGCCCCTTGGCACGATAACGCTCCGCCACGCGCGCATCGGTGCCATATGAAATGCCGGCCGTATGCGTGAGCAGGTCCTTGATGGTGATGGCGCGCTGTGCGGGGACTTCCACGTCCCCCGCGCCGGTCCGCTGCATCACGGTGGTCTTGGCGAAGGTCGGCATGAAGGTCGACGCAGGCGTGGCGAGGCCGAGCTTGCCCTCTTCCATGAGCATCAACACCGCCGCACTCGTAAGCGCCTTGGTCTGCGAAGCAATGCGAAAGAGCGTGTTCGTGGTCATTGGTACGCGTGATTCGCGGTCCCGCCACCCCACGGCGCGTTCGTACACCACGGCATCGTCACGCAGCACCAGCGCGACGAGCCCACCGATCTCTTCGCTCTGCACTGCGGCGTCGAGCATGGCATCGATACGGGCGAGCCGATCGGTCGCGAAGCCGGACCGCGTGGCCGGCGCCCGCGATGGACGCGAGGTGCCCTGTGCCGCCGCCAGCGTCGGAGTGAGCAGCGCGCCGCACGCCAACAGGGTGCGTGTGCCCCGGAGAAGCCAAGTGGAAGTCGTCATGTGCCCGAAGCTACTCCCGGCGCCGTTGACAGCAAGCACGCTCCAAACGCAACCGCCCCCGCACCAGTCGGTGCGGGGGCGGTTGCGGCGCGAGCCGCGAAGGAGACTCAGAAGCTCGTCGCCGCCTCGAGGACGAAGCCCCGCCACTTCGCGCCATTGCGGATATCGAGAGAGTTGAAGCGGTCGTACTGCTGCGTCACGACTTCAGCCTTCAGCAGGAGCGTCGGCAGGATGAACCAGCCACCACCGGCGTTCAGACGGGTGACGGCCACATCGCTGTTGCTGACGGTCACCGGCGCACCCGTTACCGGCGTGACCCGATACGAACCGAGATCACCGTCGACCTTATTGTAGCGAGCCGCGAGGAACAGCTTGTCCCCCTTGAGGAACCGCACCGTCGCTTCGCCCATCAGCTGATTGACTTCGCGGACCACCGTCTCGCTCGCCGAGCGACCCTTGCCGCGTTCCCAGAGACCAAAGAGCTCGACACCCTTCACTTTGATGAACGGGTTCACCATGATCGCGTTGTTCTTGTCGGTGAAGCCCGGGTTGATCATGCCCGACGTGAAGTTGGCCGATTCCGTCGACGCGGTGTTCTCGAGTACGTAGTAGTAGCGCGAACCGGCACGATCACCGCTGTACAGGGTACCGTTCGCCGCTGACCCCTGATTGCGGAAGGACGCCGTGAGGCGGGTACGCACATCGGCATTGAGCTGCTTGTCGAAGCCGACCTTGGCCATGAAGGCAGGCGACCGGTCACTGGCGCGTAGCGTCTGCCCACGCACCTCACCGTTCGTCAGGGCGACCACACCGAGCAGGCCGTTTTTCTGAAAGATCGCCTCGGCGCCGACTTCGGTCGTGAAGGCGTCCATGATGAGGTTCCCGACCAGCGGATTGTAGACCACCTGGCCATTGTCCGAGCGCTTGAAGTGGAAATCACCGTAGTTGATTTCGAAGTGACCGATCTTCACGGTCGTGAACTTCATGATCTCGTTCAGGATGGGCAGGTCGATCGGCGACTCGTCGATCTGGATGAATCCATCCTTTACCCACGTCTCATTGTGATGACGCGCCGACAGGTAGCTCGTGAGCTGAATGCGGATACCCTTCGCGAGCTGCGCATGCAGGTAGGCATTGGCCACGGCATTGTTGAACCCATTACCCATCGCCTGCAGCTGGTTGCGATTGGTAATGGCCGGCGTGCCGGCCTGCGAGAGCGGTTGCGCCGTGTTCTTGTGTGTCAGCCCCTGAAACTGCTGCGCGAAGGCCGCGCCCCACTGGATCTTGAAGCCATCGTACGCCGCGCCGGCAATCTTCGGCGTTTCGAACATGTTGATACCGCGCTGGTCCTGCGGACGCACGTATTGAATGTCGAGCTTCCGCTGGGACGTACCCACGCTGTCGGTGACGGATTGCGCACCCAGCGGATTGAGGGCGACCACAAGGCCGGCGGCAAGGAAGAGGCGTGTACGAGTCATGAATTCGCGTCTCGGAGATGATCGGAGGGGAGGTGACCAATCGGTCATGCTGCATTGGACTGCGTCGGAATCACTGTCTGCTACGGGTCTTGCGAGATGGGGTGCGCCGTCGCGTTACTGCGCGACCGTCCCACCCTTCTGCAATTGCAAATCGAAGTTCACGGTGACCACCGGGCCGACCTTGATCGTGCCCATCATCAGCGTGGGGGGCTTCACGTCCCAGTCGGTCATCTTCACCGGCACCTTACCCGTGACCCGCAGACCGCCATCGGCCGCCGTACCGAACGTGACCGGGACGGCGATCGGCAGCGTCTTGCCGGAGAGTTGCAAGGTCCCCTGGAGCGTGCCGGTGACGGCACCGCCCTTGGCGACCTCGTAGCTCTGCATCGTGAAGCGGATGCTCGAGAACTCCTTCGTCTTGAGCGCCTTGCCCATGTGCTCGTTCATCGTGCCGTTCTTGCACTCGAGCTTGCTCACGGGGAAATCCACCTGCACCGTGCCGGCAACCTTCCTGCCATCGAGCGTATTCGCGATTACCGCCTCGTCGGGGCTCGAGAGTGCGGCGTCGATCTGGTCGGCGGTGCAGGTCCAGCTGCGCAGCGTGCTCGTCCCGTCGAACCACAGCTTGCTGCCTTCGCGGAGCGACAAGGTGGCTGGGGCTGCAGGCGTGGCAGCAATGAGCACGAGCGCGGCGGCGGATATGGCGAGATGCGAAATCATCGAGCGCATCGTGAGGTCTCCAGCAGTCAGAATTGAATGGTCCAGCACTTCCGGCATATGCGGCGGCGGTGACGCGCCATCGACTCGCCTCTGGAGATGAGATTCGCTTCGGGACCGTCCGCGAGCGGTCGGATTAGTCCGGAACTTTGGTGGGGGGTCAGATTTCGCATCTGTAGGGTATTGTCCGACTGCTGGCCACGTGCGTGCGCACGGCTCATCACGCCTCGCACCGTGCGTTGGCGCTGCGCGCCACCAGCGAGAGCGTGGTCGTGCCCACGATCGGCATCCGGCTCACGATCCGCACCGGGATGTGGCAGGGGGATGTGTCGAGGTTGATCCGGATCAATCCCACACCCTGATAGTGCGCAGGGTCCTTCACGTGCATGATCACCACGCGAGTGGTAAAGCGGCCCGCCTCGGTCTGCACCGTTTCCTCCGCACCGACGGTCACCAGAGTCGGGTTACGCTGCTCATCGAAATGGCGGTGGTATTGATACGAGCCTTCCTGATCAAGCGGGATGGTGCGCAGGAAGTAGAGGAACGAGAGTTCGTCGAGCGGCAGTGGTGACCCAAGCGTCTGCTCGCGGCCGTCGTCATCGCGCCAGGTACCGGCAACGAGGTTCATTTCCACCTGTTCGTCGGAACGCGCGAGCGGATGTCGCTCGCTCTTTTCGAACCGCAGCGTGGCGAACTTCACCGGATCCACCCACGACGTGGTCCGATCGGTGGCCTTCACGAACGCGCGCTTGGCCTGCATCTCGGAGACCAGGCGCCAGGTGGGAATGCCGCGCTCGGTCACGGGGCCTTCCACGCGCATCTGGCCGCGGCCGATGTTGCCGCCCAGCGACACGCTCACGCGATAATCGAGCACTTCCCCCAGCGGGAAGGGCAGGCGCGACGCGGGATCGTACTCGCGAGACGCAGCGGGCTGCGCCCGCGCGAACACCGGAGCGAGGGAGGAGAGGGTGCCACCGAGCAGGGCCACCACCAGCCGGAAGAACGGAGCATCGGACATGTGTCCGGTAACCTGACGGAACCAGCCTGTTCCGATCAGCGGCGAAACCCCCCGTGTGCGTGAGGATTCGCCCGACAGCCACCGCGTCAGCCCACGATGCCGAGCGCACCGATCTGTTTCCCCGGTCCATTACACGGGGAGAACCATCGAGCGACCCTGCACAAAGAACACACCCCCGCGACGTGAACGTCGCGGGGGTGGTCATTCATTCACACACGCGTGCTGCGTGGCAACCGATCGGTCACGCCATCAGTCGATCGGACACGCGAAACACGGGCACGCTCGGCAGCCACAGCACAGCGAGCACGTCGCTCCCACTGGCAATGGTCACGTGCACATACCGACCGGTGTGCAACGGCATCAGCCCGGTTCGCACCGCGCCGTCATCGAGCAGCCCCACCACGCCGGCCACACTCAAGTAGCGTTCCTGCACGTGCACGCGCACGTCAGCATCACCGCCGTCTGCGCGCGCCGTACCGGCGTGCAACCGCAACACGTGCACCACCTGATGGCCGTCGACGTGCAGATGCACGATCGAACCAGCCCAGGCGTGTTCGGTGCGAACCGGCGCTGGCAGCACATCGTGCAGCAGCTCACGGGCTTCGGAAAGAATGTCGTTGGCGTCCGGGGTAACGAACGCACGCTCGCTTCGAGCGGATAGTCCTATGTCATCCTGGGTTGGCAACGGGGCTCCGGTGGGTGGATCGCAATCACCTACCTCGGGTGATCGCTGGCAATGTGGGTGATACGGCTGGGGAGAACCGTGATGGCATCCTAATCGGTGGAACAAGAGTATGCACTACTGATTTTCGCACTCGTAGCGAAAGGCGCCGTGGGTGTGACGATGCGCCGGGCCTTGTACCACTCGGTCCGAGGCGGGCACCGACGTCAGGCGGCAGGAACCCGCCCCCCGGGGCTGCAGTTCACCACCGGGCGTGGTTAAGTTCCGCCCCGGACCCTCAACCAGCCTTTCCCATGCCGTTCTTCAGCTATCCGGCCAACGCCGATTTCCTGCTGCCGATTGTCAAGCTGCCGCTCCTCCTGATCTCCTCGATCTTCGAGGTGGTGCTCGCGGTTGGCCCGATCGGCCAGATCGCGATCATCGCGGCGTTCATTGCCCTGTTCACGAAGAACGTGATGGGACCGCACCGCCCGTAATCCG
>NZ_JBIJAW010000438.1:0-2507 GCF_044345575.1 Gemmatimonas sp. | reverse complement strand
CCTTACCGTCGGGTCCAGAGCACGAGGGTTCCGCACGCGCCGCCACCGGCACGCTTGAACTCACTGGGGCGATTGGATGGTGTGTAGTACTCGATAGCGGCGACAGCCCGGAGATTCACCTGGTCGGCGTTGAACAGCGGCTCGTCGGGTTGCCCCTGATACATGACGATGTCGTCGATGATGACCTGTACGTAGCACGATCTGGGGGCGCCAAGCTGACGGTCCATGAGATCGCCTGCCGGCGACTTCTCCAAGCTCGAGACGCCTCGCCCCGACGCGAGAGCGGTGCGGCCGCCGTATCGGATCTGGCGGACGCCCGACAGCCTCGCGGAAAGGAGCGACGGCAGTTGGCTGTCGGAAAATGGGGCGATGTCGGTGGTGTCGAGGAAACGACCTTGACCGAGCTGGCGACGGGCGTCGAATGCCTTGAGGAAAGCGGGAACCGCGCGGGCCATCACGTCCACTCGCGTGAGTGCGGGCACCGGTCGCTTGATGACGATATCCAGATCGATACGTTCGCCCGACCGAAAGACGAGCCGCTGCTCGAAAGGCGTGAAACCCACGGCACGGACCAGTACCGTGTAGAGCCCAACGGGAACGTCGGAGAGGATGAACGCGCCGCTGCTGTCGCTGATCGCCGTCTTGGTAACCGTGCCGATGACGATCTGAGCGCCTGCAACCGGTCGGGACGTCGAATCCTCGACCACGCGCCCGGCCAGCACGGCCGACTGCGCGTGTGTCATGCATGGCGCGGAGCAGAGGCCGGCGAGAAGAGCGAGGTGGGAGAGGCGCATGGGGGGAATCAACGCATGGGAGCGTGGCGGGCAACTGGGGAGAGGCACCACCGGTCATGCGGGCAACTGAAAGCTCACCCGTTGAGAGTAGAGGGCCGTGATGTTGAGGGTTGTGAGTGGGTGCTGTACCCACCCACAACCCTCAGCCCACCACGCTCGACCCTGAACGGGAATCGCCGTCAGTCGTACACGCGGAGCCGATAGTGCGGGGAGCGGCGTCAGCACCCCATCCCTCCCCCGCGTACCATGTGCAGCCCCCATCACATCTCCCGGAGCTCCCATGCAACAATGGCGTAAATCCGCCCTCGCGCTCGCCTTGCTCGCCCTGCCCGCCGCCGCCCAGGCGCAGCAGCAGATCGATCAGGAATACACGGCCAAGATCAAGGAATACCTGCAGGACCCGCGCATTACCACGGAACTGGTAGACCACCTGCCGGCGTCAGCCACCGTACCCACGCCGCTCAAGTTCCATGGGCGCATCGTGGGCACGCCGGGCGAGCTCACGTATGCCAAGGACATTCACCGCTACTTCGAAGCACTGGCCAAGGCCAGCCCGCGCGCGAAGTACTGGAGCATCGGCAAGACGGAAGAAGGGCGCGACATGGTGGTGCTCGCCATCGCCGACAGTGCGACCATCGCCAATCTCGACCGGTACAAGGCCGACATCGCCGCGCTGACCGACCCGCGCAAGACGACCGAGGCCGAGGCGAAGCGGTTGATCGCCGGCACGAAGCCGATGTACTGGCTCACCAGCGGCATTCACTCGCCGGAGACCGGCGGACCCGAGATGCTGCAGGAGCTGGCCTATCGGCTCATCGTGCAGGAAACGCCCTACATCCAGGCCATCCGCAACAACATCATCACCTTCATCACGCCGGTCATCGAAGTGGACGGGCGTGAAAAGCACGTGGATACGTACTACTACAACAAGAAGCTCCCCGCGGGTGCCGCACGTTTGCCGCTCATGTACTGGGGCAAGTACGTCGCGCACGACAACAACCGCGACGGTATGGGGCAGTTCCTGAGTCTCACGAAAAACGTGAACGACTTCTACCTCGCGTGGAAGCCGCAGGTGATGCACGACCTGCACGAGTCGGTCACGTATCTCTACAGCAGCACCGGGACCGGCCCGTACAACGACGCCGTTGACCCCATCACGGTGACCGAGTGGTGGACATTCGCGCAGGAAGACGTACGCGAGATGACCAAGCGTGGCGTGCCCGGCGTGTGGACGTACGGCTTCTACGATGGCTGGACGCCCAATTACATGTTCTTCGCGGCGCACACGAAGAACGCCATCGGCCGCTTCTACGAGGTGCAGAGTTACGGCCCGGACAACTACGAAGTGCGTCCGCCGGCCAATACCACCAGCCGCGAGTGGTTCCGCCCCAATCCGCCGCTGTCGTACATCAAATGGGGCCCGCGCAACAATACGAACATCCAGCAGTCCGCGGTGCTCATCTCGCTCAAGCACTTCGCCGACAACAAGGCGAACTATCTCGAGAACTACTGGATCAAGAACAAGCGCGCGATGGAGAAGGGCACCACCGGTGCCGGTCCGTACGCGTGGGTGATTCCCGCTGGTCAGAAGCGTAAGGCCGACGCCGCCGACGCGGTGAACGAACTGCGCAAGCAGGGGCTCGAGCTGCATGTCGCCACTGCCGCCGGCACGTTCGGCAATGTGAGCGTGAAGCCCGGTGACTGGATCGTGCG
>NZ_JBIJAW010000437.1:0-2509 GCF_044345575.1 Gemmatimonas sp. | reverse complement strand
AGTTGGCACACCTTGATGCACGGGGAGGTCGCGGGCGCAGCCCCAAGCGAGGGCGGGGCCGGCGGCGTGGAATCGGCAGAACGCGACATTCCCAAAGCTAGCATGGGGACAAGGCCAGCCGATTGGCCCATCCCGGGTGGGTTATGTTTCATGGATGCTTCCAGTTTTTCTGGCGCTCCTCCAGCAAGTGAGCGGCCCGACCGGTAATAGCCCCAATGTCGCCCCCGACCCTGTGCCCGCCGAAGCGCGGGCATTCTCGGGGCGTGCCCGTGAACTGTCCGCGCAGGCCCCGCGCCTGCAGGGACCGGTCACGATCGATGGTGACCTGACGGAGCCCGTCTGGCGGCAGGCGACCATCCTCAAGGACTTCACGTCGTACAGCCCAGTGGATGGCCGGCCGGCGCAGGACAATACGGAGGTCCGGCTTTGGTACGCCGAGGACGCGCTGTACGTGGGAATTCGCGCGTGGGCGCCGCCGGGTACCGTGCGTGCGACGCTCGCCGAACGCGATCGCATCACCAGTGAGGACTGGATCGCACTGCATCTTGACACCTTCCTCGATCGGCGGCGCTCGTTCGTCTTTGCCGTGAATGCGTTCGGCGTGCAGGCCGACGGCATGCGCAGCGATGTCTCGGCCGGCCCCGGCGTGTCGCGCGCGGCGCTGCAGGCGGTGGATCTGTCGCAGGACTACATCTGGCAGTCGAAGGGGAAACTGCTCGACGATGGCTTCGCGGTGGAGCTGCGCATCCCCTTCAAGTCCATTCGCTTTCAGTTCGCGTCGACACAGGATTGGGGTGTGCAGGTGGTCCGCCAGACGCAGCGCACGGGCTATCAGGACACGTGGGCGCCCACGTCGCGCGCGTTGCAGGCGTTCACCCCGCAGGGTGGCTTCCTGCGCGGACTCACGGGGCTCAAGCGTGGCCTTGTCCTCGACCTGACCCCCACGTCGGTCACCTCCACGACTGGCACGCCCACGGGCGGGAGTGCCACGGGCGGGAGTGCGCCCGGGGCATGGCGCTACGGCACGCGTGGTGAGTTCGGCGGCGACGTGCGCTGGGGGATCACCTCCAACTTCACCGTGAACGCCACCGCCAACCCGGACTTCAGTCAGGTGGAGACGGACGTGGGGCAGATTCCCGGTGACGTGCGCTTTGCCCTGTTCTTTCCCGAGCTGCGGCCTTTCTTCGTGGAAGGGAGCGAGCAGTTCGATGCGCCGAACCGGCTGGTGAACACGCGTTCCATCGTGCAGCCGCTCGGCGCCATCAAACTCACCGGCAAGATTCCGCGCACCGACGTGGGGTTGCTGTCGGCCATCGATGCGCCCAGCAGCGGCCGCGACGGGCGCACGAGCCCGGTCTTCAACATCGTGCGCCTGCGTCGCGATCTCGGTGAGCAGAGCAACGCCGGCATCGTCTTCACCGATCGCACCGAGGGGGCGCGCTTCAACCGGGTGGGTGGCGCCGATGTGCGGCTCCAGTTTCGGCGTGTCTACAGCGCCGACCTGCGCTTCGCTGGCAGCCTCACTCGCGACAGTAGCTCCCAGACGGGCTCCCTGTGGGAAGTGGGGCACGGCCGTACCGGGCGCGGGTACGGCTATCGCTACAATGTGCAGGGGATCAGTCCGCAGTTCCAAACGCAGACGGGGTTCGTGAATCGTACCGACTTCGTGCGGGCGCAGATCAATCAGCGCTATACGCTGTTCGGTAGACGCGGTGGCTGGTGGGATCAGCGTCAGCATTTCGTGAGTGCCAGCACCCTCTGGAGCTACGACGCATTCAATCGGCGCGAGCGGCCGCTGGAGACGCGCGTGTCGTTGGACAACTCCATGACGATTCGCGGCGGATGGCGTGTGAGTGTGACGCCGGAGTGGCAGCAGATCGGCTTCGATGCACGTCGTTACGCATCGTATGCCGTACTTGCTCCGAACGGTCGTGACATCACGAGTTTCACCCCGAGCGCAGCGCAGATGACCACCACCGCCGCACTGGCGGTGAACACGCCGCAGTGGCGGCGGGCTGGCGCCACGCTTACAGCGACCGCGGGCACTGAGCCCGAGTTCTTCGAGACGTCGACCGTGAGGCGTCGTGAGGTGGAGGCACAGGTCGATCTGCGCCCCACCTCACAGGTGCGCATCGGCGCATTGCTGCGGTACCAGCGTTTCGTGCGCGAACGTGACGGGAGTGAGTTCAGCACGCAGGTCGTACCGCGGCTGCGTCTTGAATATCAGTTTTCGCGCGCGCTCTTTCTGCGCTTCATCGGCCAGGTGGAGTCGCGTGATCGCAGTGCGCTGCGCGATCCGCGCACTGAGCAGCCGCTCTATCGTCGGGCGGGTAACGGCACGGTGTCGCTGCAGGGGGCGCGGCGGTCGTTGCTCGGTCGCGCCGACTGGCTGGTGAGCTACCTGCCGAGTCCGGGGACGGTGGTGTTCTTCGGGTACGGAGCGGGGCTCGATGCCACGGAGACCATGCGTCCCGGCGAGGCCCGTCGCACGAGCGACGGGGCGTTCGTG
>NZ_JBIJAW010000436.1:0-2511 GCF_044345575.1 Gemmatimonas sp. | reverse complement strand
GAGCGCCGTCCCATTCCACCAATCCCGCTCGCGCGCCTTCACGAGCCCCGCGCGTAGGTACGACAGCAGCACCTGCGCCGCCACGAACACTACCGCGGCATGCTGGACGCGCGTGGAGACGGGCGCCGTCGCGAGCGCGAGCATGAGCAGCACGATGAAGAGCATGCCATCACTCCCACCGTTCATCGTGCCGCGTACGCGCACGGCGGTGTGCCACACCGATACGGCCAGCCCCGCGGCGGCCATCGCGCCCATGGAGTCGCGCCGGTCGTCGAGCATGGCTGCGAGCAACAGCAGCGAAGCGAGCGAGGTCTGCACCCACGGCATCGCTCTCGTAATGCCATCGCGCATGAGCAGGCGGCGCCATCCCCACCACCCGCGAAGCGTCTCCTCACGCCACACATCGCGGAGTACCCCCGACGCCTGCATCGCCTGCCACTCGAGCGCCACCACGATCATCGCAAGGGCGGTCAGCGCCTGCATGAGCCGCGTCACTGTATCGAACTCGGTGGCGAGGCTCACGACGGAAGGCCGCCACCGCACATCACGCGCACCGCGTCGCCGTCGGTAGGCACCGCGGGCGCGGCGATGATGCGCCACTCCCAACGGCCCGCCGGCTGGTCGTCCTGCGCGAACCGCGCACGCACCTGGTGTTCGACGATGGCCACCACCAGGGCACGGGACGTCGCGTCCGGCTCACCGAGCGTACACTCCATGGCGAACCGATCCACCGCGCTGTGCAGCGCCAGATGCGTGGTACCTTCCGGGTGATACAACACTGAGCGCCACGTTCGCGGCGGCGCCTGCAGGAGATCATGCCACGGGCCGAGTGTGCCGTCGTGTGCCGTCACCCGTGCCTGCAACCGCGGCACCTCGGTGACGCGGTCGAAAAACGCCCACGACGGAAAGAGCAGCCGCAGCAGCACGGTGGCAGTACCGACCGGCCTACATCGCGTTGGGGCGACGGAACTCCGTTGCCTTGCGCTTCCCAAGGCGGTACAGCATCACCGCCGCGCGCTCCGTCTGCATGTGCAACGCGTTGAGGTTCACCGATTCGTTGGGAGAATGCGACCCATTCCCGATGGCCCCGAGTCCCTCCAGCCCATCGATAAGCGGCGCCACGAAGCTCAGGTCGCCGGCCCCCCGTCGGGCCGGGTCGCTCGCTTTGAGCGCCCCGTGGCCGAGCGATGCGCTGGCGCCGCTGTACAGCTCGAGCAGCGCGGTGTTGCCCGCCGTCACCGCCATTGGCGGGTATCCCTCGTCGAACGTGATCTCGGCCGTCGTGCCTGGAAGATTCCGCCCCACGATCTCCTGCATCTTGGCCTGCGCTCGCGCGATCTGGGCCTGATCCATCGCGCGCAGATCACCCTGCACCCAGGTGATGGGCGAAATGATGTTGGTCTTGCCGGCCAGTGAGCCCGACAGCGTGGTGGTGTCGTACTTCACGTCCGACCCACCCACGATGGTGCCCGGGTTGTAGGTGAGGTTGGTTTCGGATGCCAGTTCACGACGGAATTCATCCAGAATGCGCGCCGCTTCGTAGATGGAACCGTACGTCCCGCGGAACACTCCTGAGGAGTGTCCCTGCTTACCGGTAACCTTGAGAATCCATCCGCTGGCCGAGCGTCGTCCCACCGTGGCTTCCGTGTATGAGCCGCCTTCGAAGGCCAGCGCGATATCGCTCTGCTTGGCCGCATCGAGGAGCGCTTCCCGCGCCTTGGAGAGCGGATCGCCGGGCATCTCCTCGTCGCCGGTCATCACCACGGTGACGTTGAGGTCGGCCAGCGCACCCGTGGCAGCCAGGGCCTTGAGCGCGTACAGGATGATCACGTCGCCGCCCTTCATGTCGTTCGAGCCCGCACCCCGCGCGATGGAATCGGTGCGCTCGAACCGCTGATTGGGCCCTTCGAACACGGTATCGAGGTGACCGATGAGCAACATGCGCGGACTGCCAGCCTTCCCCGTGTGCGTCGCCACCAGATGGCCAGCGCGCTTCATCTCGGCGGGGACATCGACCCATCGCGTGCTGAAGCCAAGGGAATCGAGCGTGCCCATCATCATGCGTCCCGCCGCACGCACGCCCTCCACGTTGAGCGAGCCGCTGGGGATGTTCACCAGCGTCTCCAGGTACGCGACCTGCGCCTCACGCGTGGCCGCGAGCTCACGCCGGAGCCGCTGCTCGACCTTGTCGAGTGAGGGCGACTGGGCCGCCATCGCCGAAGGAACAAGAACAACCGCAGCAAGACCACACAGCAGACGCGACGAGGCGGACACGAGAGATGCACTCCGTTGGTTGAGGATGCGGAAGGATAATGCGCTGAAACGGATACTCAGCGCGCTCCGACGAAGGGAATGACCGACAACGCCAGGCCGGCCCCAAGCAGCACCAACGCCGACAGCAGCGCCCACTTGAGCGTGAAGCGCTGATGCTCGCCGAAATCCACGCCGCACAACCCGACGAGCAGAAACGTCGACGGCACGAGCGGGCTCAGCAGATGGACCGGCTGCCCA
>NZ_JBIJAW010000435.1:0-2515 GCF_044345575.1 Gemmatimonas sp. | reverse complement strand
CCGAGAGCACCCGTGCGGTGTCGACCATGGTGTCAGTGCCGTGCGTAATCACGAGACGCGATTCGGAGGCGTCGCGACAGGCCTGCACGATACGCGCGCGATGCGCCTCCTTCATCTCGAGGCTGTCGATCATCATCAGCACTTCGGTCTGCACATCGAGCATGCAGCGCCCGCGACGCAACATCTCTGGCAGATGCGTGTTTTCGAAGTGCAGCGTACCGGTGAGTTCGTCGTATTCCTTGTCGAACGTGCCACCGGTCACAAAGACGCGGACACTCATGGGGTATCTCCCAATTGCGCGGCGGTGCGCGCGCGAGCACGCGCCTTGGCCGCCTGCTGTCTCGCCTTTTTCGCGGCCTTCTCGGCGGCGATGCGCTCGGCTTCGGCGATCACCGATTCACGGTCGGCGATACGCGCTTCGCGCTCCTGCCAGTCGTGACGATCACGCGCTTCAGCCTCGCGGGTACGCCGCAGACTTTCTGTATCGCGCCACGCCGCCACCTTGGCGTGATCGCCCCCTACGAGCACCTCGGGCACTGCATGGCCGCGATACTCCGCCGGACGCGTGTAGCTCGGGGCACTGATGCCGCGGTCGAAAAACGAATCGGTGCGGGCGCTCTCGAGATCGCTCATCGCGCCCGGCAGCAGGCGCACCGTGGCATCCACGATGGCCAACGCGGCCGGCTCACCGCCGCTCAGCACGAAGTCACCAAGCGACAGTTCTTCGGTGGCGAGATGCGTCGCCACCCGTTCATCGATGTCCTTGTAATGCCCGCAGAGCAGCGTGAGCTCCGTACCCGCGGCAAAGCGCATCGCGTCGGCGTGTGAGAACCGGCGCCCGCGTGGCGAGAGCAGCACGATGGGAGACCTCGCGCCCACCGACTCGACCGCTTCGAAGAACGGCCCCGGCTTCATCACCATCCCTGGCCCACCGCCGAACGGATAGTCATCGACGGTGCGATGCCGGTCGTGTGCGAAGTCCCGCAGATTCACGAGGTGGTATTGCACGCCACCCGCGGCCGCCGCCTTCGCCGGAATACTCAGCGAGAGCGGACCGGCGAAGAACTCCGGGAAGATCGTAACGATGTTGATGCGCAACATGCGCGGCGCTCGGCGGCTCGGGCAGGTCAGTCGAAGAGGCCGTCGAGCGGCGCGAACACGATCACGCGCGCCTCGTCGTCGACAGCAACCACAAGATCGTCGGTGAACGGCACCAGCGGGCGGCCGGTGGCCGTCTCGACTTCGAGAATGTACCCCTGCGGCGCGTCGTACACATCGCGCACGGTACCAACCGGGCCCTGCCCCTCCACCTCGACCCGCATACCGATGAGGTCGCCCACGTAAACCTCGTCTTCGTCGGGCTCGGGCAACGTGGCGGCGTCGGCCAACAGGTAGCGCCCACGCCAGCTGTCGGCGATGTCGCGGTCGGCCAGCTCACGCACCCGCACCAGCCACTCCTTATTCATGGGGCGGCCGTCCTCGATATGCAGCGGCTGCGCGTCGGCGCCGGGGGACAGATGGCCCTCGCGGTCACCGGCGAAAAGCACAGCGCCGGACGCAAGCATCACGTCCGGCGCATCGCTCAGCGATTCGACAGCCCAGGCGCCGCGCACACCATGCGCGCGACGCACTCGGCCGACGACGATGTACTCAGCCAGCTCAGGCCTCGGCCGACGGCATGGCCACGGCGGACGCCTGCAGCTTGGCGGCGAGACGCGCTTCGTGACGCGCCTTGAGGATGCCAGCGCGGCGGATGAGCGAACGCACGGTGTCCGTGGGCTGGGCGCCGACGTTGAGCCAGTAGTTCACGCGCTCGACGTCGAGGTTGATGGCGTTCTCGCCACCACGCGGCTGGTACTGCCCGAGGATCTCGATGAAACGGCCGTCGCGCGGGCTCTGCGAATCGGCAACGACGATACGGTACATCGGGGTCTTCTTCCGGCCTTCACGGCGGAGACGGATCTTGACGGCCATGGGAGTCTCTCAGGCAGTGTGTACGCATGCCGGCGACCGGATCTGGTCGCCCCCGGGCTCCTCGCAGGCACCGGCGTTTCCGGTGTGCACCCGGTCCCCCGCGTGGGGGAGCCTTTCAAGCTAACTGAGTGCCGACCCCGGATTCAACCCGCAAGGAGCACCGGCGGCATGGAGTCACCCGTCGAGGCATCACATTTCTGCTCTTTCTTCTCAGACCGGGGCGTCGTCGCCGCCCGCGCCGTATGGGCAGAGCGCCGGCCCCGTCCCTACGGCAGCAGTCGTTCGTGTCGGGGCGTATCATCTCCAATGATCCGTTTTCTCTGTGCCTCCTGCCCCGCCCCCATGCGTCACGCTCAACGCTCCCCGGCCCGCCACCTCGGTGTGCTCGTCGCCGCCCTCACGCTCATCGCGCCGAAGTTGGTACGGGCGCAGGGCGCACCCCGCACCACGCAGGCCGTGGAGGCATCACGCGGAATGGTGGTGTCGGCCAGCGCCATCGCCAGTCAGGTAGGTCGCGATGTACTCGCCAACGGCGGCAATG
>NZ_JBIJAW010000010.1:0-27820 GCF_044345575.1 Gemmatimonas sp. | reverse complement strand
AGCAGGTGGAGAAGCTCATCGCTGAGCGCTTCCCAGAAGCGCGCATCGCGCGCATGGACGTGGACACCACCAGCGGGAAGTGGGCGCACACACAAATCCTCGATCGCGTGGCGCGGCACGAAGTGGATATCCTGCTGGGCACGCAGATGATCGCCAAGGGCCTCGATTTTCCCAACGTGACGCTGGTGGGGGTGGTGGATGCCGACACGGGGCTCAACCTGCCGGATTTCCGTGCCTCGGAGCGTACGTTTCAGCTGCTCAGTCAGGTGGCCGGGCGGGCCGGGCGCGGCGCGAAGGGCGGGGAAGTCATCGTACAGACGCGCATGCCCAATGCGCATGCGGTGCGCCATGCGCTCACGCATGACTACCTCGGCTTCGTGCGCGAGGAGCTTGGTGCCCGACGCAGTCCGGCGTATCCCCCGTTCGTGCACATCGCCAATGTGATCGTGAGCGGCGTGCATCAGGAGGCTACTGCAGCGGCGGCCACAGCGGCGGCCGAATGGGTCACGCAACTGATGCGCAATCGGGGGCTGCGCGACCTGGTGCTCGTGGGTCCCGCGCCGTGTCCCATCGACCGCATCAAGGATCGCTGGCGCTGGCACTTTCTGCTCAAGAGCTCACAGCCCAAGCTCATGACGCGCGTGTCGCGCTACATCGCCGAGCGGTGTCCGGTGCCCGGAGATTCGGAGCTGCGGCTGGTGGTGGACCGGGATCCGGTGAGTTTGCTGTAGCTGTTCCCACCCATCGCGCCTTTACCCCGACCCCCGGATTTACAGATGCCTGTCTTCACGCCAACGCCCGTCGACCTCGAGCCGATCGAGCGCGCCAGTCGTGATGAATTGCAGGCGCTGCAGCTCGAGCGGCTGCGGTGGTCATTGCAGCATGCTTACGACCATGTGCCGCACTATCGCGAGGCATTTGACGCGAAGGGTGTGCACCCGAGCGACTGCCGCTCCCTGGCCGATCTCGCGCAGTTTCCGTTCACGACCAAGGATGACCTGCGCCGGCACTATCCCTTGGGACTGTGCGCGGTGCCGCGGGAGCAGGTGGCGCGCGTGCACGCATCGTCGGGGACCACGGGTAAACCCACAGTGGTGGCGTATACGCAGCGCGACATCGATACGTGGGCTGATCTCGTCGCGCGCAGCATTCGTGCGGCTGGTGGGCGACGTGGCGACATGGTGCACGTGTCGTACGGTTATGGCCTCTTTACGGGCGGACTCGGCGCTCACTACGGTGCGGAGCGGCTCGGCTGCACGGTGGTACCCATGAGCGGCGGGCAAACGGAGAAGCAGGTGCAGCTCATTGAGGATCTCCGTCCCGACATCATCATGGTCACGCCCAGCTACATGCAGGTGATCATCGAGGAGTTCCGTCGGCAGGGGAAGGACCCGGCGGCGATGTCGGTGCAGGTGGGGATCTTCGGCGCCGAACCATGGACGGAGGCGATGCGTGCCGACATCGAGCGTGCGGCGGGCCTCAAGGCGGTGGACATCTACGGACTCTCCGAAGTCATGGGCCCCGGCGTGGCGTGCGAATGCGTGGAAACGCAGGACGGCCCGGTCATCTGGGAGGATCATTTCTTTCCCGAGATCATCGACCCGGAGACCGGCGCTGTGCTCCCGGATGGCAGTGAGGGCGAGTTGGTATTCACCTCACTCAGCAAGGAAGCGCTGCCGGTCATCCGCTATCGCACGCGTGATCTCACCCGGCTGCTTCCCCCCACCGCACGCAGCATGCGCCGCATGGGGAAGATCGTGGGTCGCAGTGACGACATGCTGATCATTCGCGGGGTCAACATGTTCCCCACACAGGTGGAAGAACTGGTGCTGCAGCAGCCGATGCTGTCGGGGCATTATCAGATCGAAGTGTCGCGTGAGGGGGTGCTCGATGCGGTGCTGGTGCGCTGCGAACTGCTCCCTGCCTATGGCACTGCCGACACCGAGCGCCTGGGACGCGACCTGCAGCATCACATCAAGGCGATGATCGGGGTGAGCTGTCGCGTGGAGGTGTTGGGGCCGGACGGCATCGAACGGTCCACCGGCAAGGCGCGACGGGTGATCGACAGGCGGCCGCGGTAAGGCCACGGGGGCCGTGCGCACGGCCCGCCCGATGTAGTTTTCAGCCATGTCGCGCACCTCACTCTCGGCGATTCCGCCGTACGTCTTCTACGAGCTCGACGATCGCCGCGTGGCGGCGCGTGCTCGCGGACAGCAGCTCATCGATGTCGGCATCGGTAGCCCCGATGGCCCGATTCCGCCGGTTGTCGTGGAGGCGATGCAGCGGGCGGCCGCTGATCGTGCGCTCAGCGGCTATCCGTACTTCCGGGCGCACCCAGCGTACCGCGACGCGGTGGCGGCGTATCTGCACGCACGCTTCGGCGTCACCATCGATCCCGTCGCGCAGATGCACGCGCTCGCGGGCTCGAAGGAAGGGATCGCTGAACTGATTCTGTCGCACACGAATCCCGGCGACGTGGTGCTCGTCCCCGAGGTCTACTACCCGGTATACGCCCGCGCTACGATGCTCGCCGGCGCCGAGCCGGTGTTCATGCCGTTTCTCCCCGACGGCCGTCTCGATCTCGATGCCCTCGACGCCGCGGCGGTCGCGCGCGCGACGGTGATGATCGTGAACTATCCGGGCAATCCCACGACGACGTCCGTCACGGTGGACGAACTGGCGCGCTATGTGGCGTTCGCGGAGCGGCATGGCATTCTGCTGCTCAGCGACCTGGCGTACAGCGAGCTGTCATTCGACGGGTTCGCGGTGCCGAGCGTGCTGCAGGTGCCGGGCGCCGAGCGGGTGGCGGTGGAGACGCACACGTGCAGCAAGAGCTTCAACATGGCCGGCGTGCGCGCGGCCTTCGTGGTGGGTAAGTCGGAAGCCATTGCGCAGCTCGATATGTACCGGTCGAACATCGGGTACGGCGTGAGTACGCTCTCGCAGGTGGCGGGTGCGGCGGCGTTCACGCATCACGCGGAGATTGTGCCTCCCATCGTGGCGGAGTACCGGGCGCGTCGTGATGCGATGGCGGCGGCGTTCAACGCGGGCGGGTGGGCGGTGGAAGCGCCGCGCGCCACGATGTACCTGTGGTTGGACGTGCCGCAGGGCTTCGATGACTGGGGGTGGGTGGATGCGCTCATCGAACGCGCGGGCGTGGTGGTGACGCCGGGCATGGCGTTCGGGGACGCGGGACGGGGGAAGTTCCGGATCTCGCTGGTGCAGGAGAGCGCGAAGCTGGTCGAAGCGGCGAACGGCATCGTTGCGGCTGCGAGACGGTGAGCAGTGAGATCCGAGAGGTGAGCGGGAGAGTTGACGGGTGAGCGTGAGAGGTGAGCCCGGATAGAAGTGAGAGTTGAGCGATCTCGAAGTGAGAGGTGAGGGGATATGGAAAACGCCCCCGGGCGCGTTGCGCCGGGGGCGATTTCCTTCCCCCCGGGCGCGTTGCGCCGGGGGATTTTCTTCCCCCAGGCGCTGCGCGCTGCGGGGACTACCGCTGATTACTTCGCGGGGGCGGGTTCCTTGAGGGCGATGTCCCACTGCACCTGCACTTCGTTCTCGATGGGGTTCACGGCGGGATCGTAGCTCACGCCGAAGTCCTTGCGCAGGACGGTGAGCGTCCCGCGGAATCGACCGACGCCCTTGTCGTAGAACATGACCGAGGCAGGCACGACGATCTTCTTGGTTACGCCCTTCACCGTGAGGTCACCGGTGATCTCGAGCTTGTTGGCGGCGGTCTGCTTCACGCCGGTGCTCTTGAAGGTGATCGTGGGGAACTTGGCCACGTCGAAGAAGTCGGGGCCGCGCAGGTGATTGTCGCGCATGTCGACGCGGGTGTTGATGCTCGATGCGTCGATGGTGAGGGAGATCGTCGAGTTCTCGTACTTGGTCGCGTCGAGCTTCACATCGGCATCCCACTTGCCGAAGAACCCGTGGGCACTGAGCATGCGCGAGTCGGCCACGAAGTTGATCTCGCTGTGCGCCTTGTCGATGACATGCGGCTTGGCTTCCGGGAGCGGGCGGGCGGCAACGATCATGGGCAGCGCCAACGCGGCGGCCAGACGACGGGCAGTGAACATGAATTCCCCTGAATTGGTGCGGCGGTGAAGGCCGGGGGTCGGACATGACCTCCCAACAGATTCTGTCCGGACGATGGTTGGACAGGCAATGATCAAGAACTAAGATACAGGCTCTGCGGGTAAACGCAACCCCCGCTGCGCCTTGTTCCGGCCCACGGGCGCCGGTGATCTTTCACAGGTTCCGGTGTAGTCGTTCTCCACCGGGCGTCGTGTCTCACCCGCACAGGCTCCAATGACCGCACCGGTTCCCGCCGTTCCCGACGACCAGTCGCCCGCCCCACAGGACTCCCCCGCGCTCGAGGCGGCGCCTGTCCGGGTGATCCCCGATCGCGCTGACGCGCCGGTCTCCGAAGTGACTGAGCGCTTCCTGCGTGCGGTGGTGGCGACGGTCCCGGTTGAGCTCATCGAAGAGCTGCATCTCTTCTCGCCGTTGCGGCAGGGCACGCTGGAAACCGGCATCGCCGTGCTGGCGGCGCGGGTACCGCTCGCAGTGGTCGAGGAGCCCGCGGGTGAGCCGGAGTTGCCGTTCGTGGAAGAGGCGAGCGAGGCGGTGGAGCGCGTAGAAACGGCGGACGTAGAAGCGCCAGCCGTAGAAGCGCCAGCCGTAGAAGCGCTAGCCGTAGAAGCGCTAGACGCGGACGCGCCGGAGGCGGAGGTCCCGACCGAGGAACTCGAGGTCGTGGCCGACGCGGGTGACGACGACGAAGATGTGTCCGTCGTCGAGCAGCCCCTCGTGGAGGCATCGGCCGATGAGAGCGATGAGGCTGAGGCGGTGAGTGAGGTGCCGACCGTGACGGCCGAGCGACCGGTCCGCCACACGGTGTACACGGCGCGCTACCGCTACGTCATCAAGGGGCCCGAGCGCGGCAAGTGGGAGTCGAACATCAAGGACGAGGCCGACGCGCCCCTTGTCACCGTTGAGACCGTCGTGCGTGGCGTGCAGCGTCGCGCCGGCGAAGAGTCGGAGATCGTGCGCTACAGCGGCGCGCAGATCGCGCGGGCGTTGCGCATCCCTTACCCCGCGTGAGTCACACCTCCGACGACGCGGCCATCCAGGCGGACAAGGAAGCGTTTCGCGCCTACCTGCGCGATCACAACCTGCCCGCCACGGCGCAACGATTGGCGATCGCCGACGTCGTCTTGGGGACCGATCGTCATCTCTCGGCCGAGGACGTCGCCCGGGAGTTGCGGGACCGCGGCGCCAGTGCAGGCACGGCGACCGTGTATCGCACCCTCGAGGTGCTGGTGCGCAGCGGCCTCGTGGTGGAGCGCGATTTCGGTGAAGGGTTCAAGCGCTACGAAGCAGCCCGCGGTGTGCCGCATCACGAACATCTGCTGTGCACGGCGTGCGGGCGGGTCACCGAGTTCCGCGACGAGCGGCTCGAGCGCATGACGCAGTTGCTGGCCGATGCGCATGACTTCTCCCGCCAGCGTCATCGTCTGGTCATCTACGGTCTCTGCGGCGACTGCCGCCGCGGCCGCCCCTCCGGGTCATACAGTGGCTCCTGAATCGCTCACCGTTCTCGTGGCGTTTACCGCTGGGCTGCTCAGCTTCCTGAGCCCCTGCGTGCTACCGCTCGTGCCCAGCTACCTCACGTTCATCACGGGTATGGGGCTCGACGATGTGACGCGGGCCCGCCGCACAGCGCTCATCCACGCGTTTCTGTTCGTGCTGGGCTTCACGTTCATCTTCGTGGCACTCGGCGCGGGGGCCAGCGCCTTCGGGCAGCTACTACGGGAGTATCGCGCGTGGATTGCCCGCATCGGCGGCGTGATGATGGTGCTGATGGGGCTCTGGATGCTCGACATCATCAAGGTGGGCGCGTTGCAGCAGGAACGACGCATGCACCTCAGCGACAAGCCCCTCGGCTACCTCGGCACCGTGTTCGTAGGCATCGCCTTCGGCGCCGGCTGGACGCCGTGTCTCGGGCCCACGCTCGGGGCGATCCTGCTGTTGGCGGCCAACGAAACGGAGCTGTCGAAGGGGATCGTACTGCTGACGGCCTATTCGCTCGGCCTTGCCGTACCGTTCCTGCTCAGTGCGCTCGCCATCGAACGCTTCCTGGGCTTCTTCCAGAAGTTCAAGCACAACATCGGCCGCGTGAACCGTATCGCGGGCATCCTGCTCGTGATCGTGGGCGTCTTGATGTTCACGGGGTGGTTCGAGCGGCTGGCGGCGGTACTGCAACCGCTGACGCCGGAGTTTCTCGTTGAGCGGCTCTGAGATCTGAGACCCGAGACTCGCGCGTGAGCGTCGAACGGCGAGCATGAGAAACGAGCCTGGATAGAAGCGAGACGCCAGTTCTCCAGAAGCGAGAAGCGGGGACGACACCCTCGCTTCTCACCTCGAGAACGCTGAGATCTCGCTTCTATCCGGGCTCGCTTCTCATGCTGATAGCTCGATTGTCATGCTGACCACTCGGGTCTCACCGCTCGACTCTCAGCGAGAGCGCGTGTCCACACGAGTCACGCCGCCTCGATGGCGTCGAGCAGTTGTTGCCGCCGCAGCAGTTCCGCGTACCGCCCGTTCTGCGTCACCAGCTGGTCGTGGGTGCCCTGTTCCACGACACGGCCGTCGGCAAGCACGATGATGTGGTCGGCTTCGCGCACCGTACTCACGCGGTGCGACGCGATCACGGCCGTGCGACCGATGAGCGCTTCGCGCAGGCCATGGAGAATGGCGGCTTCGGTGTGCGTGTCCACGGCGCTCAGCGAGTCATCGAGCAGCACGACATCGGGGGTGCGGGCGAGTGCCCGAGCGAGCGCGGTCCGCTGCTTCTGGCCGCCAGACAGATTGATGCCCCGTTCACCGAGCTTCGTCTCGAAGCCATCGGGGAGGGCCGCGATCGTGTCGTGCAGCTGGGCGATGCGCGAAGCCTCATCGCGACGACGGTACGCCTCCGTCGCGCTGATCGCGGGCGAGGTGAGGCCGTAGGTGATGTTGTCACCCACGGTCTCACTGAACAGCAGGCTTTCCTGCGGCACGAAGCCGATGCATGCCCGCAGGGTTTCGAGCGGCAGGTCGCGGATGTTCACACCGTCGAGCAGGATTTCTCCCTCCTGCGGGTCGAACAGGCGCGGGACGAGATCCATGAGCGCACTCTTGCCCGACCCCGTGGCGCCGACAACGGCCAGCGTGCCGCCGGCGGGCACATCGAACGACAAATCGCGCAGCACCCAACGTGCGTCGTCGGTGTGTTCGCTGCCGCGCGCGGCGGGGTAGCGGAACGACACGTGGCGGAACTCGAGACGACGGCCGCGTCCACCCGGTGATATGGTGGCCACACCGGTGTCGTGCACAGCGGTGGGTTGCGCTTCAAGGACCTCCAGCACGCGCGTGAGTGAGGCCGCGCCGCGTTGGAAGAGATTGGTCGTCCACCCGAGCGCGATGAGTGGCCACGTGAGCATGCCGAGGTAGAGCGTGAAGGCGAGATAGTTGCCTACGGTGATGCCGCCCTCAATGAGCATGCCGCCGCCAACGGCGATCGTGACGGCAGTGCCGAGCCCAGCGAGGAGCGCGAAGCCCGGACTCATGAGCCCGTTCAACTTGGCCAATGCCATGTTCGCGTGCAGGTATTCTTCGCCGAGCGCGTGCCAGCGCGTCACCTCGGCCCCTTCCTGTCGGTAGGCGCGCACCACGCGCACGCCGGAGACGTTTTCCTGCGCGCGCGTGCTCAGCCGGCTGAACTGCTCTTGGGCCCGTTCGAATCTGGCGTGTACCAGGCGACCGAGCCGCAGCATGAGGAAAGGCAGGCCAATCATGGGCAGCAGGGCAGCGCCAGTGAGGAGCGGTGAAATCCGCAGCATCATCACCAGGGCGAACAGCCCACCGAACACCGTGTTGGTGAAGTACATGACCGCCGGCCCGGCGGCCATGCGTACCGCACTGAGGTCGTTGGTGAGGCGCGCCATGATATCGCCGGTGCGCCAGCGCGCGTACCACGCGGCGTCGAGCGTCGTGAGGCGCGTGAAGATGTCGCGCCGCAGATCGGTTTCGATGTGCCGGCTCACGCCGTTGAGCGTGTTGCGCATGGTGAAGCGGAGCACACCCGCGACGGCGGAGGTGAGCACCATCACCACGCCCAGTTGCCACACCTCGCGCGCGGGGGCACCGTCGCGCATACGGTCGAGGCCGCGTTGCAGGTACGTGGGGATCGACGTGGCGAGCGCTGCCGATGTGACGACCGAGGCGAGCCCGAGCGCAACCTTGAGGCGATACGGGTGGTAGTATGGGAGAAGGCGGCGCAGCGTTCGCCACGCGCCCAGTTTGCCCTTTTCCCCCGGGAGTTTGCCCATGCGTCAATATATCCGTCCGAATCGTGTCCCCCTGACTACGACGTTGTCGGCTGCGGCACTCATGGTGCTGGCGGCCTGCGGAGGAGCCAAGGACGACACCGGCGCATTGGCGAGCGATTCGACGCTCGGCCGCGACCTGGCGTTGGCGCAGCAGGACAGTGTGCAGCCGCAGCTTCAGGATGTACCGGCGGCGCCTGAGCCCGCACCTGCTCCGGACGCTGCACCGGCGCCCGCTCCGGCCCCCAGGCCAAGCCCGAAGCCCAGGCCGGCACCTTCCCCCAAGCCCGCGGCGGCCACGCCGGCGCCGGCGCCCGCACCGGCAACGCCGGTTTCAGGGACGGTGGCAGCGGGCGCGCGCCTCGAGTTTGCGAACGGCACGAAGGTGTGCAGCAACACCGTGGCGGTGGGCGACACCTTTACGGGTGAGCTCACGAGCCCGGTGAGTGCCACCAACGGCATCAGCATCCCGGCCGGTGCCACGGGTACGTTCGAGGTCGCCGAAGCGAAGACGGCGCAGAACAGCAACGACAATACGACACTGGTCGTGCGGCTCGTCTCGGTCCAGTTCGGTGGAAAGACCTACCCGGTGCAGAGCACGGTGCAGGTATCCAGTGCGGAACGCGTGCGGAGCGCCAACAAGGCGTCCGATGCCAAGAAAGTGGCGGGCGGCGCGATTCTCGGTGCCATCGCGGGCCAGGTGATCGGCAAGAACACCAAGGGCACCGTGATTGGCGCGGCTGCGGGCGCGGCCGCAGGGACGGCGGCCGCAGCCGCGACGGCGAACTACGACACCTGCATCGCGGGAGGCGCGACGATCGCGGTGACGCTGGACGCGCCAATCACCGTGCGGCCGGCGCCGGTACCGTAACTGAGATCTGAGACTACAGCGTCGAGAGACGAGTGGGGCGAGACGAAGAGTTGAGCCCGGATAGAAGCGAGAGGTCAGTCGTCTCGAAGTGAGAAGTCAGGGCACCGCGCGCTGACCTCTCAACTCGAGAGTACTGACCTCTCGCTTCTATCCGGGCTCACTTCTCAGTCTCGCCCCTCGACTCTCATGCTCCCCGCTCGAATCTCACCTCTCAAATCGCTCAATAGCCGATCGCGCCGCCGGAGCGTCGGGGTTCCGGCTGCCCTTCCCATCCTCCCTTCACGCGCATGATCGCGTTCACGTTCACGAGGCTGCGCAGTTCGCGCATCGCGTGACCGAAACCGCGCAGGGAGTCGAGCACCGCGGGCTTGATGCCCCCGGCCTCGAAGGTGAGGGAATCGGGCAGGGCCTGATGATGAATGCGCGGCGCGCGCATGGCATCGCCGAGTGACATGCGATGCTGGATGACGTTGAGGATCACCTGGCTGGTGCCGGTGATGATGGTGGGGCCGCCGGCGGCGCCAGCCACCATGAGCACCTGATCCTTCGGGTCGAGCACGATGGTGGGCGACATCGCGCTCAGCATGCGCTTGCCGGGCTGGATGGCGTTGGCCTCGCCCTGCACGAGCCCGAACATGTTGGGCTTGCCGGGTTGTGCGGCGAAGTCGTCCATCTCGTCGTTGAGCATGAAGCCGGCGCCGCGCACCCACACCCCTGAGCCCCACGAGTTGTTGAGCGTGGTGGTGGTGGCCACGGCGTTGCCCTTCGCGTCGACGACAGAGTAATGCGTCGTGTGCTCGGGCTCACGCGCCGCCTGCTGCATGAGCGGTTCGAGCTCGCGCGTGGGCGTGCTGCGCGTGTCGGCAATCGTGGCCTTGAGCTTCGCCGCGTACGTCTTGCTCGTGAGCTGCGCCAGCGGCACGGGGACGAAGTCGGGATCGGCCAGCTTCGCGTTGCGGTCGATGAACGCGCGCTGGTACGCACTGCCGACGAGATGGAACCAGCGGGTGCTCCCGTACTCCGGGAGCGAGGGATACTGCTCGAGAATGTTGAGCGCCTCGGCCGTGGTGACACCGCCGCTCGAGCTCGGCGGCATGGATAGCAGCCCGTAGCCGTGGAACGTGGTGCGAATGGGGGTGCGCCACGCGGGCGTGTACTTCGCGAGATCGGCCTTGGTGATGATCCCGGTTACGCCCTCCGCACCGCGCTGCATTTCGGCCACGAGAGAATCGGCGATCCAGCCTTCGTAGAACGCCTTGGGGCCACGATCGGCGATGGCCTGCAGCGTACGGGCAAGATCCGGCTGCACGAGACGCGCTCCCGCGGCGAGCGGCGCGCCGTTGGGAGTGAACGGTGAGTTGCGCTGGTAGCGCACGAGGGTCTTCGACGCGCGGTCGATGCTGGTGGCGAGCGCGGTGTCCACCACGAATCCGTCACGCGCGAGCGCGATGGCTGGCTGCATCACCTTGGCGAGTGGCATCGTGCCGTAGCGCTCGAGCATTGCCGCGAGCCCGGCCACGGCCCCTGGCACGCCCGACGCGAGATGTCCGTAGATGCTCTTCGCTGTGAGCTGGCCATTGGCGTCGAGGTACATGTCGCGCGTCGCCGCGAGCGGGGCCACTTCGCGATAGTCGATGGCCGCCGTGCGTCCGTCGGCCATGCGCACCACGGTATAGCCACCACCGCCGATGTTTCCCGCCTCGGGCCACGACACGGCGAGCGCAAAGCCGAGGGCAACAGCCGCGTCCACGGCGTTGCCGCCCTGCTTCATGATCTCGGCGGCGGCGGCACTCGCTTCCCTGCTGTTGCTCACCGCCATCACGCTCGGGGCAAACGTGGCGCGCTGACCGCTGGGGAGACGCCAGCCCGCAGGAAATTGCGCAGCGACACGTTCAGGAATGGCCGGATCACCCAGCGGTTTCGCCGTCGTGGTCGATGACGCGCCCGTGCTGGGCGTGGAGGTGCCGGCGCACGCGCTCAGCGCGGCCGACGCAGCGAGGGTGGCAAACAGAAAGCGCGAGGAGGGAGCGCGCATGGGAAGACCTGTGCTTGACGGGTGGGAAGAGGGAACGGGCGCGGTGTGCCGCTGCCTCAGAATTTGAACCGCAACGTCGCCCGTGTCGCGCGCGTGCGATAGGTTCGGCTGGCATCGCTCGGCAGCTTCTCCTGCGAATGCCAGCCCATGCCGAAGTCCTGCACGAGGCCGAGTACGAGACCCGGCGAAAGGGTATAGCCGAAACCGAAACCAAGCGAGCCGGCGAAGTCCATCTGTGTGGTGCTCGGGCCGATCGGGGCGGCCGTCGAGTCCCGCGTACGCAAATTGCGGAAGCCGTTCACGCCCCCCTGGGCCTCGAAGTAGGTGTGAAAGCCGGGGCTACCGCCGCTGCGGAACTGGCCCATGAGCTGCCAGGTCTCCAGCTGCGCGTCGCAGCGGTTGATACAGACGGCCCGGGGATCTGGCGTCACCTGACCGGGCACGGCGAGCCGGGAGACATTCACGTTCATCACGCCGTAGCCGGCGGATACGCCCAACGTGGTCGCAATGTCGAGCGCTTTCTCGATGGTACCGCGTGCCTGCCACTGCGGGGTCGTGCCGAACTCCCATCGTGCACTCGAGGCGCCGTCGGTGATGGTCCCCATGACCACCCCGGCTGCGCCACCCGACACCCACCACCCCTGACTGGGGCCACGCGGTGCCTGGCCGCCAACGGTCGGTCGTCCGCGAATCTGGGCGTGTGCGAGCGTAGCCATGGCGCACAGCATCAGCGGGACGGCCACAAGCGGTCGCCAAGCCGACCGGGTGCTACGAGGAAATACCGGGCTCAACAGGGCTCCGAGGTTGACCTTCCGTTAAGTTACCTAGGCGTCCCCCGAACAGGCACGGATCCGCGGGAATTCCCGACCGTGCGGACGTATTGCGCACCGCGCTCCAGCGAGGCTCGCGCCCCTGTGTCCGTGCCGCCCCCTCAGTCACCGCCTGTGTCCGCTCCGACGCTCGACCCGCGGGTCACCGAACGTCGCAATCCGCGCACCGTCAATGTTGATCTCGCGTCGCCGCTCGAGATCGTCGATCTCATCAACGCGGAAGACCGGGCCGTGGCCGACGCCGTGGCCTCGCAGCGCGAACCCATCGCGCGCACCATCGCGGCCATCGAAGCCGCGTTCCGGGCCGGCATGCGGTTGCTCTACGTAGGAGCCGGCACGTCAGGACGACTCGGTGTGCTCGACGCGAGCGAGTGTCCCCCCACGTTCGGTACCGACCCGCGCATGGTGGTGGGGATCATCGCCGGTGGAGACCACGCGCTGCGCAACCCCATCGAAGGCGCCGAAGACGACCCGTCCGCCGGCGCGGCGGAGATGGTGCAGCACGATGTGACCGCGGGTGACGTGGTGGTGGGGATCGCGGCGAGCGGCACGACGCCGTTTGTGCGAGGCGCTCTCGAGCAGGCGAAGGCGCGTGGGGCCACCACGGCGCTCATCGCCTGCAGCGAGCCCCCCGAGGCGATGAAGGCGCACGCCGACATCCTCATGCTTCCCATCGTCGGGCCCGAGGTGCTTACGGGCAGCACGCGGCTCAAGGCAGGGACCGCCACCAAGCTGGTGTGCAACATGCTCACCACCGGTGCGATGATTCGCGTGGGGAAGAGCTACGGCAATCTCATGGTGGATCTGCGCGCCACCAACGTGAAGCTGCAGGATCGCGCCGAGCGCATCGTGTGCGAAGTCACGGGACTCGCACGCGAGGCCGCGCGCACGTTGCTCGAGCAGGCTGACGGGCGCGTGAAGCGCGCACTGGTGATGTACGCGCTTCAGGTGGATGCGGCCACCGCCGACGCGCGCCTGGCCGAGGCTGGCGGCGTGATTCGCAAGGTGGTGCCGCACGCGCCGCCGCCCGTGACCGCTCCCGACGCGTGATGACGATGGCGCCCAGCGCCGACCGTGAACGGCTGTTGGTCGGCCTCATGTCGGGCACGTCGCTCGACGGGATCAGCGTGGCCGTGGTGGCGTTCGGCGAACGGGATGGTCGGGTGTACGCCGACCTGCGCCACTTCGCGCAGCGCGCCTACGGCGATGCGGCGCGCGCGCGTCTCGCCGCCGCGATGCACGGCGCCAGCGCACAGGAGTACTGCCGCTTGCACACCGACCTGGGCACATGGCTCGGTGAGGCCGCGCGTGATGCCATGCGCGACGCCGGCGTGTCGCCGCTCGAGGTGCACGCCATTGCGTCGCATGGCCAGACGCTGTGGCACGAGCCGGGACATAGCACGTGGCAGATCGGCGACGCCGCGCGTATCGCCGAGCTCACGGGGTGCGCCGTGATCAACGATTTCCGCACGCGCGACATGGCTGTGGGCGGGCAGGGCGCGCCGCTGGTGCCCATGGCCGACCTGCTGCTCTTCTCCCACGAGACCGAGTGGCGCGCGCTGCAGAACATCGGGGGCATCGGCAACGTCACACTCGTGCCGCCTCGCATGCTGCAGCAATCTGAACCCACGCGCGCGTTCGATACCGGCCCCGGCGTGGTGGTCCTCGATGGTGTCACGCAGCGGTTGTTCGGCCAACCGTTCGATCGGGACGGCGCGATCGGCGCAAGCGGACGCATCCTCGAATCCGTCCTGCGTGACCGGCTCGATCTGCCCTATCTGCACGAAGCGCCACCCAAGAGCACGGGACGTGAACTGTTCACCCCCGCGTTCATCGACGACTTCATCGCCCGCGGTCGCGCCGCTGGTGGCGCCGATGCCGACATCGTGGCCACGGCGGCGGCGTATACCGCCGCGACCATCGCCGGGCAGTATGCCATGTGGTTGCCGGTGATACCGGCCGACTGTGTGGTGTCGGGTGGTGGTTCGCGCAATCCGTTCCTGCTGCACTGCCTCGACGGGGCCTTCGCGTGGCACGCCGAACGTACCGGCAAGACCATGCCGGCGGTGCAGCATTTCGATGCGTTGTTCTTCGACGCCGAGGCCAAGGAAGCGGTGGCCTTCGCGTTGCTCGGCTATCTCCATCTCACCGGGCGGCCGGGCAATGTGCCCAGCGCCACCGGTGCGCGTGCGCCGCGAGTCCTCGGCGCACTGACTCCCGTTGCGAAGAGTGTGTTGTCATGAGCGAACAGTCGCGTCGCGACCTCGCGCAGTTGTTGCTGCCGGTCATCCGCTGGACCCCGGATCGCGGGTTTTCCGAAACGCGCGCCCTCATCGATCACGCGCTGTCGTTGGGCGTTGGTGGATTTCTGCTGAGTGGCGGTGAGCAGGACGGGGTGCGCGCGCTGGCCAAGGAGCTGCAGCTCAAGTCGAAGCATCCGCTGCTGCTGGCCGCGGAACTCGAGCGGGGAGCCGGACAGCAGTTCGCCGGCGCCACTGGATTGCCGCCGCTGGCGGCGATCACGGCACTGGGGGATATCGAGGCGCTGCGACGCGCGGCGCGTCTCACCGCGCGCGAGGCGCGCACGATGGGCGTGAACTGGAACTTGGCGCCGGTGTGCGATCTCGATCTGCTCGCCGAGAATCCCCTGCTCGGTACGCGTACGCTCGGCAACGATGCCCGCAAGGTGGCGCAACTGGTGCAGGCGTGGGTCGAAGCCACGCAGGCCGAAGGGGTGATGGCCTGCGCCAAGCACTTCCCGGGCATCGGTCGCGCCAACCGGGATTTCCACCGCGAGGCGACGAGCGTCGATACACCGGCTGACCAGCTCAAGGAGCTCGATCTGCATCCGTTCCGCGCCGCCATCAGCGGCGGCGTGGCGAGTGTGATGACGGCGCATGTGGCCTATCCCGCACTCGACAGCAGCCGGGTCCCCGCCACGCTCTCCCGTGAGATCCTGCAGTGGCTGCTGCGTCAGCAGCTCAAGTTCGACAATCTGCTTGTCGGCGATCTCATGACGCTCGCGGGCGTGTGCGAGGGGCGCGAGGTGGCCGAGGCGTGCGTGCAGGCGCTTCGCGCCGGCTGCGATGTGCTGCTGTCGCCGGGCGATCTCGATACCACGCTCGATGCCCTCGAGAAGGCGCTCGACGACGGGACACTCGACCCCGAGCGCGTGAAGCAGAGTGTGCGTCGTCGCCTCAAGTGGGCACAGTGGGTGTCACCGCCGAACGATTGGCGTCGCCCGAGCGGTGCCGATACCGCGTGGGGCGCGTTGCTCGCCGACAAGGTCCTGCGCATCGAGCACGGACCGGTGCCGCCGATGGCCGGCGTCACTGAAGTCGCGATCGTCGACGATGATGACGATGTGGAAGGACGTCGCCCCGATCGTACCGGTATCGTCGACGCGATGCGGCTTGGTGGCAACGACGCGCGCATCGTGAACGCGCCCACCCCCGCGAGTGCCGGGCCGTTCGTGATTGCGCTCTTTGCCGACTATCTCCCCAACAAGGGACGGCACACGCTTCGCGAGGACACCATCGCGGCGGTGCAGGCGCTGGCCGAGCAGGCCGTGGCGATGCATCGCGACGTGGTGCTGATCGGCCTGGGCGACCCGCGGTGGGTACAACAGCTCGCGATGGACGTGCCCACCGTGATCGCGTGGAGCGGTGACCGCGTCATGCAGCAGGCAGCCGGGCGCGGGCTGCTGCGCGCCAAGCGGTAGAGGAGGGGGCTGGCCGCGAACGGTGCGGCTAGCCGCGCAGGAACCGGAACGCCGTCCACACAGCGGCGGCAATCGCCACCGCGGCGAGCGGCAGGAACACCGGCTGAACGGCGCGGCGCCGCTCTTCAGCGTCGGCGGCCTCATCGCTGGCCCGATCGGCCGCTGGATCGTCCCCCGTTTCGGTCATGCGCTTTTCGACGAACAGGTGATCGGGCTCGGTCACTGGCACGCCATCGGCCGGGGTCGATCGGCGAATACCGTTCTGTGCCGTGGGGTCGCTCTTGATTGGCGTGCGCGGCGCGCGCGGGATGACCGTCATCTCCTTCATCTGCTCGAAGAGCGTACCCGCCAACGGAAACGCCGTGTATCCCACCGTATCGGCGGTGTTGCAGGGGGTGAGCCCCTCGCCGTCGAAACGCACGGCCACCACGGTGATGTTGTCCGGTCCGCCGCGCGCATTGGCACGGTCGACGAGCTTTCGGCACATCATCCGCACATCGGGCTCGGTCGCCGTGAGCGATGCGATCTCCTCCGCCTTCACCATGCCCGAGAGGCCGTCGCTGCACAGGATGAGCGTGTCACCCTTGCGCAGCTGCTGGTGGGTGAGGTCAACCGTGACGTGTGCTTCCGGCCCCAGCGCCTGCAGGATGATGTTGCGACGGTCGCTGACCTCCGCCTCTTCAGGAGTAAGCTCGCCCGCTTCGACCAGCCGCTGCATCAACGACTGGTCCTTCGTGAGCTGTTGCGCCTTGCCGTCCCGCACGAGGTACGCCCGGCTGTCGCCTACCTGCACCAGATACAGCCGGTCACCCAGCAGTCCGGCAATCGTGGCCGTGGTGCCCATCCCCCGATGCTCCGGGTAGTCGCGCGCGTGCTGATGGATACGCGCGTTGGCGGCCACGGTGACGTCGCGCAGCGATTCGGCGAACGACTCAGCCGACAGTTTCGCGTTGGGCGTCCAACGCTTGCGGAGCCCCTCCAGCACGAGCTCGCCCGCCATGCTGCTGGCCAACTCCCCCGACGCGGCGCCGCCCATGCCGTCGGCCACCAGAAACAGGAGCCCGTGCGCATCGGCGCCGATCTCCTGGTGCCCCTGATCGAATTCGACGGTCGCCCCGGACTCGAGGTCGGCCACGAGGAAGGTGTCCTCGTTGTGTTCGCGCGACCGGCCCACATCCGTCAGCGCAAACACCCGAGCCACCACTCGGTGGTCATCGCTCGGTGGCTGCGCTGAATGGGAATTGAAAGCGGGAACGGTCACAGCGTCTGTGTGTCGGGCCTGTGCGGCCGTAGGGCGGGGGTCTGAAATCCCTACGGACGGGATCGCCGGAGGTTGCACCAGCCAGCCGGAATCCGAAAGAGCGGAATACTGACCGCCTCTTCAAGATGGCCGGGGCTTCGGTACGGGGTCAAATTCGGAGTTATGCGGAGCTCCCCCTGTTATTTGCCCCGAGCCGCCTCGCCGTGGCTCCCGTTCAGTCTGCTCGTTCTCCTCGGCGCGTGCCGTACCAGTCCGCCGCCCGCGCCGGTGCCTGTTCCTGCTCCTGCTGCCCCGTCGCCGGGCCCGGGATTCACGCCCGGGCTGCCGGCCGTGCCGGAGGTGCGCGGTTCCCCGTTGGCGATCACGGTGCGGTACCCCGCCGTCAACCAGCTGGTGTCGGCCCGTGACTCGAATTTTCTGCTCGGGAGCGTGGGGTCGGGGGATGCGACGCTGTCGGTGAATGGCATGCCGGTGCCGGTGGCGCCCAACGGCGCGTTCCTGGCGTGGCTGCCGCTGCCGCCGGCGACAAGCCCGCGCTACGACCTGCTGGTGACCCGCGGGGCCGACACGGTGCGGCGCTCGGTCGCCATTCGGTATCCGGTGCGCCGGGCATTGCCGGCCGCCGGTGTGTTGCGGGTCGACAGCAGCTCGGTGGTTCCGGCGCGTGGGTGGTGGGCCAGGCCGCAGGAGCTGCTGCGGGTCAGCGTACGGGCGCCACGGAACGCGCGCGTGACGCTGACGGGTGCCGACGGGGTGCGTCGCCCGTTGGTGGCGCCGGTGCCCGCGGCCGTGACTGACGGAGGGCCGGGCACGCAGGCCGTGCCCGATTCGGTGACCGACGCCTCGGTGGTGTTTGCCACCGACGTGGCGGCGCAGGTGCTGGCCGACAGCGCGAGACCGGCACGCCTGCTGGTGGCGCGCGGTTCCGATTCGCTGCTGCTTGCGGTGCCGTACGTGCGGGCATTGAGTGCGACCAGTCGTGTGGTCGGCGCGCTCCGCAGCGCGAACCGCGTGGGGAGCGATACCGATCGGGCGATCAGCGCGCGCACCATCGTGAACGGGACGTACAAGTGGCAACTGCTCCCGCAGGCGGTGCTGGAGGTAACGGGGCGGCAGAATGGGTTCACGCGCGTCCGCCTCGACGAGGCGCTCGACGTGTGGGTGGACAGCGACGAGATCACGCTCCTCCCCGACGGAACACCGCTGCCGCGGCGTGTGACCGGGGGCATTCGCGTCGCGCCGCTCGAGGAGTACGCAGACGTGGTGATCGGCATGGGCGATCGTCCCGCGCACCATGTGGAGGCGGAGGGGCGCACCCTGGTGCTCACGCTGTACGGCGTGCAGGCTAACCCCGAGATCTCGCCGCTGCAGGGTGGTGCGGCCGGAGGCGATTCACTGGTGCGCCGCATGGTGTGGGAGCAGGTGACGAGTGATCGGGTGCGCGTCACGCTGCATCTCTCGCAACCGGCGTATGGGTGGCTGTCACTCTGGGACGAGGCACGCCGCGCGTTCGTGCTGCGGGTGCGTCGCGTGCCCCGCATCGACGCGGCGCAACCGCTCAAGGGACTCACGATCGCGGTGGACCCCGGGCATCCGCCCGCCGGCTCCACCGGACCCACCGGGCTCTACGAAGGGGATGCCGTGTTTCCCGTGGGGCTCAAGCTCGCGGAGTTGCTGCGGGCGCGCGGCGCGAACGTGGTGATGACGCGCACGAGTCTCGCGCCGGTGGGCCTCACCGAACGCGCGGTACAGTCGCGCCGGGAGAATGCGCACGCCTTCATGAGCATCCATCTCAACGCGCTCCCCGATGGCGTGAATCCGTTCACCACCAACGGTACGAGCACGTTGTTCTATCACAACACGAGCGAACCGCTGGCGCGCGAAGTGCAGCAGGCGTTGCAGGCGCGCTTCGGCCTGCGGGACCTTGGGGTGCACTACCAGAACCTCGCCATCGCGCGTCCGAGCTGGTATCCGAGCGCACTGGCCGAGGGGCTGTTCGTGATCATCCCCGAGCAGGAAGCGGCGATGCGCGACGAGGCGTTCCAGCTCAAGTTTGCGGAAGGGATGGTGGTGGGGCTGGAGAAGTACTTCGCATGGTTGAAGAGGGAAGCGGGGAGGTGAGGGGGGCGCTGGCGTGGGGGGCGCTGGCGAAGCGTGTGCTGGTGTGGGTCGTGCTGGCGCTGTTTTCTGCGGTGTCGGCGGAGGCGCAGACCGACCCGCGTGGCGCCTACCGCACCATCTCCACGTCGCACATCCGTCTGCATTTCCCCGTCGCGCTCGACTCCCTCGCGCGTCTGGCTGCGGTGCACGCCGAGCGCGCGTACGCGCAGCTGAATGCGGAGCTCGTGGCGCCGCGTGGGGTGATCGACGTGCTGCTCACCGACAACACCGATGTGAGCAACGGCTACGCCACCACCTTTCCGAGCAACCGGGTGGTGGTGTACGCGGTGCCGCCGCTCAATTCGCGGGAGCTCCGCTTTCACGATGACTGGCTGCGCATGGTCATCACGCACGAGCTGGCGCACGTGTTCCATCTCGATCCGGCGCGCGGGCTGTGGCGGCTGGGGCGGGCGGTGTTCGGGCGTAACCCGCTTTTCTTTCCCAACGCCTTCACGCCGAGCTGGGTGAAGGAAGGGCTGGCGGTGCACTACGAGAGTGCGCTCACGCAAAGCGGACGCGTGGTGAGCACCGAGTTTCCCGCCATGCTGCGCGCGGCGGCTCTGGACAGCGCGCTGGTGCCTTTCGGGCGATGGAGTCTGTCCACGTCGCGTTGGCCGCGTGGTCAGACGGCGTACGGCTACGGCACCACGCTCATGGAGCGGGCGAGCGACCGTGCCGACGCCTCGGCCGACACGGCGCTGGGGATGCGCCGGTTCGTGGAGACCACGGCGCGGCATCTCATCCCGTTTCGGCTCAACCGGAATGCGCGTGTGGCGTTCGGGGCGCGCTTCAGCGATCTGTGGCGCGGCTATTTCGATTCACTGCGCACGCGGAGTGCCGCGGAGATAGGCGGAGGCGCAGAGAGCTGGCGTACGGTGAGTACGCACGGGTGGTACGCCGAGTCGCCGCGCTGGGTGGGGAACGACTCGCTGGTGTGGAGCGCGAGTACGGGGCGCGAGGTCACCGGGTTGTATGTGGCGTCGGTGCGCGGTGGTGAGGCCACACGTATCGCCTGGCGCAATGCGCTCGACGTGAACGCGCCGGTGGATTCGTCGCTCTCGCGTGTGGTGTTCGCGCAGCTCGAGCGCCGCGATCCGTATGTGCTGCGCAGTGATCTCTATGTGCGCGAAGGCGCGCGCGAACGCCGGCTCACTCATGGGGCTCGCCTCACGCAGCCCGATGTGCGCCGCGATGGCCGTATTATCGCCGTGCAGTTCGCCCCGAATGCGAGCCGGCTGGTACGCGTATCGCCCGATGGTCGGGACATCACGCCGCTGCACCCGCTGCAGCAGGGCGTGAAATGGGCGGAACCCCGGTGGTCGCCACGCGGCGATGAGCTCGTGGCGGTACAACTGCTCCCCGACGGTGTGCACCGCGTGGTGGTGCTTGGCGAGGATGGCACCATGCGGCGCGTGGTGGCCGGCGAGCGCGGGGTGTTTGCCAGCCCGTCGTTCACGCCGGATGGCGCACGGCTCGTGTGGGCCAGTGATCGCAGCGGGCGCATGCAGATCGAAACCGGTGTGCGAGGCGCGCGGGGCGTGGTGGACACCACGACGTGGCGGTCGGGGAGCGGCGCCACGGCAGTGGGGGCCACGGCGTATGCCGTGTACGAGCCGAGCGTGTCACCCGATGGTCGGCAGGTCACGGCGCTCATGCAGCGTGGTGACGGGTTCCATGTGGTGGTCGCGCCACTCGACACCACGGGGGGCATGGCGCGTACCGGCTGGTATGCGGCGCGGACCGCTGAACTCGACTATGCCGACTCGGCCCGCGTGGTGGCCAGCGACGCGCGCGGGTATGCGCCGTTGCGTCAGCTGCTGCCGCGATACTGGCTGCCATTGGTGGGCGAGGGACGGCTGGGCGATGCCACGCTCGGGGCGAGCACGAGCGGGGTGGACATCCTCGAGCGTCACGCGTGGGACGTGAGCGTGCTGTCGGCGGTGTCCCGTCGTGAGATCGACGCCTCGGCGAGTTACCGCTACGCTGGCCTCGGCGTGCCCGTGGCAGGGCTCGACGCCTCGCAGGAATGGGACGGTACTTTCCGTGTGGCAAGCGACTCGGGGAAGACGCTGGGAAACGTCGCCCGCCGCCGGCGCTTCCTCACGGCGTCGCTCACCACGGTGGTGCCGCGCGTGCGTTGGAACTACGTGAACACCGTGGGCACGCAATACGAGATGCGTGACTTCACGGCGCCGGCGGATTCCATCCTGGGAGCGGCCAACTCGCTGCTGCGTCGTGGTACCCGCTATCCCAGTGTGTACGTGACCAACAGTGTGAGCACGGCGCGGCTCGCGCTGCGCGGCGTGAGCGTGGAAGAGGGGATCACGTTGTCGCACAACCTGCAGTATCGCTGGCGCAGCGGCGGCGCCAACACGGGCTCGTGGCGCTCGGTGGTGAGTGCGCGTGGGTATCTGCCGCTTCCGCTCCCCGGCTACGCGCGTCACGTGTTGGCGGCACGGGTGGTCAGTGGTGAGACCGACACTCGGACGCAGACGGAGTTCAGCGTGGGCGGCACGAGCGGCGTGCTGTCTGAGCTGCTCCCGGGGCTGCGTGTCGGCGATCCTGCCCGCGCGTTCCCCGTGCGTGGCGTGGCGCCGGGTGTGCAGCGCGGTTCGCGCGCGCTCGGTGGCACGGTGGAGTATCGGGCGCCGCTGCTGATGTTCCGCCGGCTGCCGAGTCCGTTCACGTTGTACGCCGACCGGTTGAGCGTGGCGCTGTTCAGCGACGCTGCGCGCGCCTGGTGTCCCGCATCGCTTCGTGCCAACACGGCGGTGTGTTTGCCGCGCGGCGCTCGTGACGGGATCATCGCGAGCGCGGGCGCCGAGTTGGTGGTTGATGTGGCGGTGCAGTACGACGCGCCGTATCGCGTACGGGTGGGAGCCGCCGCACCGTATGCCGCGCCGACGGGAGTGAGCCGGGGTGGGGCATTCTACGTGACGCTCGGCGGGTATTTCTGATGTCGCGGCTGTTCTTCCGAGGGTCACCAATCCGCAGATTGAAGCCAGTATACGCACGCCCCACACTCGTTTTTGGGGAGCGGGAATGACACGCAACGCACTGACCTTGGGGTTGGTCCTCGCCGGACTGTTGGCCGGATCGGGGCGTGCGAATGGACAGCCAACCGCTCGATTGCGCGGTATGGTGTTCGATAGCGTGTCCAAAGCGCCGCTCGCCAACGCGGCGATTCGCGTGTTCCGGAGCGACAACGCCGGCGACGGTGTCGACGCCCGCACCGACTCCACGGGCGCATTCAGTGTGTCCGGGTTACGCGCCGGGACCTGGCTCTTGTCGTTCCTGCATCCGCGTCTCGATTCACTGCGGCTCGAGCCACCACTGGCGCGTGTGGATGTGGTGGAGGCGGGCGACATCGATGTCACGCTCGCGGTGCCCAGCGGGGCGTCGCTGGCGCGCGCATTGTGTGGGGCAACACTCGACGACAGCACGGCCGTCGTCGTGGGCGACGTGCGCGATGCCGCGGCGCGTTGGCCGTTGGTTGGCGCCACTGTGCGTGTGACATGGCCCGAATGGGTGTTCGCCAAGAAGGCGATGGCCCGGGAGGACGTCGCGCGCGTATCGCGCACTGACAGCACGGGGCAGTTCGTCCTGTGTCGGGTGCCTCAGGGTACCACGGTTACCGCGCTCGCGTATGTCGGCGCCGATACCACGGGCGTCATCGAGCTGACGGTGCCCACCGCTGATTACGTCGTGGCCGATTTCGTCATCGATCGAACGGTCGGTGGTCTCGTTTCACCAGTCGCTGGCGCGAGCGGGGCAACGGGCAAGCGCGGGCGTGGGGCCGTGCGCGGCGTCGTTACGACGCCCGACGGCAAGCCGTTCCCCAACGCCGTGGCGCGTGTCCTCGGCAGTGGGTCCTCCGTTCGGAGCGATAGTGCGGGTGTCTTTCGTGTGATCGATGCCGTGGCTGGTACGCAGACCGTGGAGATACGCGCCGTCGGGTTCGAACCACAGCGGCGAAGCGTGGTCCTGCGCCCAGGCGACGCGCTCGATCTCGCCTTCACGATTACCAAGTCGAGTGTGCTGCTCGATACGATTCGCGTGATTGCCGGGCGCAAGCTGCCGCCAGAGGTCGTGCGGCTCGAGCAACGGTGGCGACGAGGGTTCGGCGTCTTCATGGATGCCACCACGATCCGTGAACGCACAAGCACGCGTATCACCAGCGCGCTATGGGGTATTCCCGGCGTTCGGCTCGGGACACGCAGCGGTGCCGGCAACTCCGTGTGGATGCGCGGCGTCGGTGGGGGCGAGTGCGCGGCCCCCGTGTTTCTTGACGGCTTCCCACTGGACATGGGGGACATCTCCATCGACGAGCTCGTCTCGCCGCTGGAGGTCGTCGCGGTGGAGGTCTACGCGCGTTCCGCGAATGTCCCTGCCGAGTTCATGAATCCGTTCAACTCGTGCGGCGTTCTCCTCGTCTGGACCCGTCTGGGCGTCGGAAACGTTCCAGTGATCGACCCTCGACGGAGCCGCCGATGATGAAACGCATGGCTGGTGTCTGTGCGCTGTGGCTGGCCTTTGGGCAGCCGGCGGAGGCACAACCTGCTGCCCGTTTGCGCGGCGTGGTCTACGACAGCGTGTCGAGAGCGCCGCTCGCCAACGCGGCGATTCGCGTGTTCCGCAGCGACAACGCCGGCGAGGGATTGGACGCCCGTACGGACTCCACGGGCGCGTTCAGTGTGCCCGCATTAAGAGCCGGGACGTGGCTCTTGTCGTTCCTGCACCCGCGACTGGACTCACTACGCCTCGAGCCACCACTGGCGCGCGTGGATGTGGTGGAGGCGGGCGATATCGATGTCACGCTCGCGGTGCCCAGTGGGGCGTCACTGGCGCGGACGCTCTGTGGCGTGACTGCGGATGACAGCACGGCGGTGGTCGTGGGCGACGTACGCGATGCGGCGTCACGTCGTGCCCTGGCCGGCGCCAGCGTGCGCGCCAGTTGGCCTGAATGGGTGTTCGCGAAGAACGAGATGGAGCGTGAGTTGGTAGCGCGGGTGGCCCGTACCGACAGCACCGGGCAGTTCGTGTTGTGCGGCGTCCCGCAGGGAACTACGGTCACGGCGCTCGCCTACGCGGCAAGCGACAGCACAGGGGTAATCGAGCTCGCGATACCGAGTACCGAGTACGTGGTAGCCGACTTCGTGCTGGATCGCAGCGCGGATTTCGTGAAAACCGACAGCGCCGATGCCGCATGGCGACGCGGCACCGGGGCGGTGCGCGGTCGTGTCACCACGGCCGATGGCGCGCCCTTCACCAGCGCGGTGGCGCGCGTGCTCGGGAGCGGCACCGCGGTGCGTACCGATAGCAGCGGCGTGTTTCGCATCAGCGATGCGGCGGCTGGTACGCAGACGGTGGAGGTACGCGCCGTGGGCTACGATCCTATCCGCCAGCGCGTAGAGTTGGTGCCCGGTGAACCCGTAGCGGCCGCGTTCACGTTGGAGAAGTCGCGCGTGACGCTGGATACCGTGCGTGTCGTGGCCGGCCGCAAGTTGCCGCCGGATGTCGAGGCCATCGAGCGGCGTTGGCGCCGAGGGCTTGGTACCATTTTGGACGGACGCACGGTGCGGGAGCGCACGAGTACCAATCTCACGAGCGCGTTGTGGAGCATCCCCGGCGTGCGACTCGGTATGCGCTTCGGCTACGGCAATACCGTGTACATGCGCGGTAACGGCGGACAGGAATGCATTCCCATCGTGTACCTCGACGGGTTCCGCTTCATCACTTCCGGACTCTCGCTCGACGAGATCGTCCCGCCGAGTGATGTGGCTGCACTCGAGGTGTATTCGCGCCCCATGCAGCGCCCCGCCGAGTTCACCGAACTCAACGACTGCGGGGTCCTGGCGGTGTGGACGACCCGTTTTCTCGGCAACATCCCGGTCATGGATCCACGCAAAAAGCCGCGCAATCGTTGACGCGCGCAAGTGAAGAAACCGGGCCCGCCGCGCAGCGGCCGGGCCCGCAATGTTCTACCATACTCCTCCCGTCTGCCGTCTGTAGTGCCTGCCGTCTGCCGTCTGCAGGTCAACCGCTGTTACTCTCGCCGTTACTCCCGCCGTTCCTATGCCCCACGCCCCCTACATCCACGAAACCGCCGTCGTCATCGGTGATGTCCATCTGGCCGAGGACACCAGCGTGTGGCCCACCGCCGTCATCCGCGGCGATGTCGAGCGTATCACCATCGGCGCGCGCAGCAATGTGCAGGACGGTGCCGTCATTCACGCCGATCCCGGTAAGCCCACCATCGTGGGTGAGGACTGCGTGATCGGCCACCGCGCCATCGTGCACGGCAGCATCCTCGAGGACTGCGTGCTCGTGGGAATGGGCGCCATCCTGCTCAACGGCGTGCGTGTGGGGAGCGGCAGCATCATCGGCGCCGGGGCGGTGGTCACCGAGAACACCGTGATCCCGCCCGGTTCGCTCGTGGTGGGGGTGCCCGCCAAGGTGGTGCGGAACCATGGGGACGCGGCGCGCGCCGGCATTCTCGACAACACCGCGCACTACGCGGCGCTGGCGCAGCAGCACCTCCGTGGAGTGCTGCCGCGCCACACGTAGCCGCTACGGCGTGGTCATTGCGGCGGCAGTTCCTTCCACCACCACTGCGGCGGCAGCTTCTTTTCGCGCGGCCACACTTCGTCAAGCGTGTTGCCGTCGTACAGGCGGCCGTTCTTCATCACGTGACGGATGGAGTTGGAGTTCTGGATGTCCGTGAGCGGGTTGCGGTCGAGGATCTGCAGGTCGGCGAGCTTGCCCACCTCCAGTGAGCCCAGATCACGCCCCATGCCGATGGCGTCGGCGCCGTGCAGCGTGGCGGCGCGCAGTGTTTCATAGGGCGTGAGACCGCCCGACTGCATCATCCACAACTCCCAGTGCACGCCAAGCCCCTGCACCTCGCCGTGTGAGCCAAGACCCACGCGGCCGCCGGCCCGCACCATCTTGGTGAGCTGTGCGGCGAGTCCCTTGAAGATGTACTGCTCCTCGCGGAAGTAGTTGCCACGCTTCCACGAATCGAGTTCGTCGTGCGGCGTGAAGCGGCGCAGCTTGGTGTCGGTGTCGAGGTTGTAACGTGTAAGCCAGTAATCGAGCCCGATGGGGCCACCGTATCCCACCACGAGGGTGGGGGTGTAGGTGATGCCGCTCGCCGCCTGCAGCTTGATCACGTCGTCGGCGAGCGGGAACACCGGCAGCGCATGCTCGAGGCCGGGATAGCCGTCCTGCATGAGCGTCATGTTCATCGTGAGGTTGGACCCGCCCTCGGTGGTGGCGGTGAGGCCGAGCTCACGCGCCGCCATGATGACCCACTGCCGCACCTTGCGATCGCCCACGAGGTACTGCTTGATCGTCTGCGTGTTGTAGTGATCGGCGTAGCGGCGCAGAATGTCGCGGGCTTCGTCGAGGCTCTTGATGTTGTCGGCCGAGAAGATGCCGGGGCCCGTGGAGTAGAGTCGCGGGCCGATGAGGGCGCCCGTCTCCATCAGGTCGTGGTACGTGAGAATGTCGGTAGCGGACGTTTGCGGATCGCGCTGCGTGGTCACGCCGTACGCGAGGTTGGCGAGCAGCTGCGTGACCTGATCGCGGTGCACGCCCCAGCCGAACCAGTTGTGCGCGTGGATGTCCACGTAGCCGGGGATGATCGTGGTCCCGCTCACGTCCATCACCTTGGCGTTCTCGGGGATGGCCACGCTGCCACGCGGCCCCACGGCGGCGATGCGGTTGTCGGTCACCACCAGGTCGCCGTTCTCGATGATGGTGCTGTCCTTCATCGTGACGAGGCGGGCGCCGCGCAACACGATGGTGCCGCGCGGCTTGTCCTTGGCTGCGGTGATGGTCACGTCGAAACGCTGCGGCGCGTAGGCGAAGGCGGCACGACGGGTGGTGTCACGCGGTGCATTGGGCACCGGCGTGGCGTTGGCGAGGGAGTCGGCGCGCTGCACCGAATCCCGCACGGCCCCTTCGGCGGTGCGCACGTGCCAGCGGAAGTAGCTGCGGCCAATGGAGTAATGCGCCACCGCTCCGTCGGGCGACCAGCCGATGAAATCGCCGCCGATGCGGGTGAGGCGCGTGGTGGGTACGCCGGCGCCGTTCACACTCACCGCCGGGGCCTGCCCCACGACTGGTGGCACGGTGACCATGTACACGTTGTTGTTGGCCAGCACGAGCGCGCGCGATCCGTCGGGGGAGAGCAGCACTTCGTCGGGCGTGGGCGGCGGGGGCGGCGTGGCGCCCGGCGGCAGCGGTCCCGTGGGCGGTGGCGGTGCGGACACGCGTACCACCACTTTCCGGTCGCTGCCATCGAATCGCATACTCACCAGTCCTTCGGTGCCCGCCCACACGTACAGGCGCGTGCTATCGGGGCCCACATGCGGCACGTTGCGTCCCTGCTGCGACGTGGCGGCGCCGCTCCACGCCACAGCCGTCACGTCGCCGCCGGCCGCGGGCAGTGTCACGTACTCGAGTTCGCCGTTGGCGATGTTGCCGAAATCCTCGAACTGGCGCAGGCGGCTGAAGCGCGACCCGCGCGCCGCCATGAGGCGCGAGCCGTCCTTGGTATAGGCGAT
>NZ_JBIJAW010000136.1:0-8655 GCF_044345575.1 Gemmatimonas sp. | reverse complement strand
GTCGGCCACTTCGCCGCGCAGCATGCGGGCGTAGTGCGCTTCGAGCGTGTCCGAACCGAACGACGGGGTGGCATCGGCGTCGTAGCGTTGCGCCACCGGGTCCCACAACAGCATCGACTCGGTGGCGTAGTAGCGACCGATTCGCGCGAACTCCGCCTTGTCGCGGAGCGGGGGAATGATCGTGCCGAGCGCGTTCAGAATGGTGACGATCACGTCGAAGAACGTCACCGGCACACTCTTGAAGCGGGGCGGCTTGCCGGCGAGGCGGAACAGAAGCTCGCCCTGCTCACGCAGGGTGATCGCCGGCCCGGGACCTCCAACGGGAAGCACCTGATTGGCGCGACGGCTGTCGGTAAGGCAGCTGGCGAGATACTCGGCCACATCGTCGTCGCTGATGGGCTTGCACGCGGTAAGGGTGCCGTCGCCGAACAGCAGGAACGGCTTGCCCTGCTGCACACGCTTCACCTGACCGGACAGGCTCTTGAAGAAGGCCGTGGGGCGCACGATGGACCACGTGAGCCCCGACGCCATGAGAGCCTTCTCGAAGGCCAGCTTCGCGTGCTGGAACACCAGCAGCGGCTTCTGCACGCAGATGGCGGACAGCAGCACGAAGTGCGTGACTCCGGACTCCTTCGCGGCATTCAATACGTGCAGGTGCGCCTGATGATCGATCGCCCACGCATCTGTTGGCCCACCACTCCGCGACGCCAGACAGCTCACCACGGCATCGAACCGCTCACCACGGAAACCGTCGCGTACGACACTCTGCGCGCTGGAAACGTCGCCGGTGCGCACCGTGGCGCCGGCAATGGCGGGGGTCTGCCCGTTGCGGGGGCGCACGAAGCACACCACCTCGTGTCCGTGACGGATCAGCGCGCGCGCGGTGGCGCGACCAATGGTACCGGTGGCGCCGATCATGAACACGCGGCGGCGCGGAGAGGCGGGGGCGAAGTCTGACATACGGCGCGAAAACTGAACCGATCGCGCGGGCGGCGACAGGTCGAGAGGGCCGGCGACCCGTCACCCGGAGTTGTGGGATACCCGAATCGGCGGTAACTCACTCTTCTCATCTTCCCCGTCATATGCCCCTGCCTCTTCCCACCCCGCTCGTCAGCGTCGATTGGCTGGCCGAGCATCTTGGCCACGACGAGCTCCGCGTCATCGACGCGAGCTGGTATCTCCCCACGATGGGGCGCAACGGGCGCGCCGAGTTCGACGCGGCGCACATTCCTGGAGCGATCTTCGGCGATCTCGAACGGCTGGCCGACGAGCACGCGCCATTTCCGCATACGCTTCCCACCCCCCACGTCCTCGCCGCCCGCCTTGGTGCACTCGGCATCGGCGACGGACATGCCGTGGTGGTGTACGACGCGTCGGGGCAGAATTTCAGCGCCCCGCGCTTGTGGTGGATGCTGCGCACCATGGGGCATGCGCAGGTGGCGGTGCTCGACGGCGGGCTCCCGGCGTGGCAGCGCGCGGGGCACGCAGTCACCACGGCGGTGCACACGCACGCTCCCGCGACCTTCACGCCGCGCTTCGACGCCTCGCGGTGGCGTGATCTCGAGGCCATGCGCGCCACCGTGAGCGGTGGGACCGAACAGGTGGTGGATGCCCGGTCGGCGGGACGTTTCACCGGGGCCGAGGCCGAACCGCGTGCCGGTGTGCGCGGCGGGCACATGCCGGGCGCCACGAATGTGCATTACGCGCGACTTGTGGATGCCAACGGCATGATGAAGTCGCCCGAGGAACTCCGCACCACGTTCGATGCCGCCGGCGTCGATATCGATGCGCCCATCACGGCGAGCTGCGGTACGGGCATCACGGCGTGCGCCGTCCTGCTGGGACTCGATGTGGTTGGCGCGCGTAACACCGCGCTGTACGACGGAAGCTGGACCGAATGGGGCAGCCAGCCCGATACCCCTGTCGAAAAGGACGCCTGACCATGATGACGCTACACACCTTGGTCGCTGCGGCGGCCGCTCTGGTGGCTTCGCTCGGCCTGCGCGCCGATCGGCCCGCGCCTACCACGCCGCAACCGGCACGCAGCAACGCGCTCGCGACGTGGAAGCAGGGCGGCTCAGCGTTCGGCATCTTCGTGCCGAGCGAACGCCCCATGAACGCCACCGATGCCAACGGCAAGCGCCTACCGCCGTTGTACACCGAGGGCGGCGCTCACACGCTCGGCAGCAATCCGCTGCTCGACTACCTGTTCCTCAATCTCGAGGGCGCCTACGACGCCGCGGCGGTGAAGGCGATGGTCACAGGGCTTTCGCACCTCCCGGCGAGCGGACGCCCCACGCTGCTCGTGCGCATTCCGACCATCGAAGCGGCGGGCGAGGACAGTACGCGCGCCCGTGTGAAGGCCATTCTCGGTATGGGCGCCGACGGGGTGGTGATCCCGCACGTGCGCAGCGCGGCCGAGGCCCGCATCGCGGCGGGCTTCTTCAAGGACGCGGGGGCGAATGTGTGGACGCGCGCCAACCCCAAGGGCACGATCGTCGCCATGCTCATGATCGAAGACGGCGGAGCTGTGACCGAGATGAACGAAATCGCCGCCGTGCCGGGGTACAGTCTGCTGTCGTGCGGGATCGGCAGCCTCACGCAGAGCATGGGTGGCCGTGAGAAGGCGGCCGAGGCGGAAGCGGCGTGTCAGCGGGTGCGCGACGTGGCGGACAAGGCCGGCATGCCGAGCATGATGACCGCCAACGCGGCGACGCTGCGCGACCGCATCACGCGCGGCTACAAGGGGCTGCTACTCATGGGTGCCACGGCGCAGACGGACAGTCTCATTCTGTCGGGGCGCGACGCAGTCGGCCGCAAGTAACGGCTACTCGATGGTGGCCGACGTGATGTAGTCGAGCGCGGGGAACCAGCGCGTGAGGTAGCGGTTCCCCTGGCGCACGGCCTTGGAGGGGTTGGGCTCTTCGCCGTACTCGGTGTTGAGGGCGCGCACCACATCCATCCCCTCCACCACGGTGCCGAAGGGGGAGAAGAGCTTCTGGCCGTCGAGCTTGCGCGCGTTGTTGGCGGTGTTGATGAACAGCTGGGTCGAGCGCGTGTTGGGACCGCTTGCGGCGAAGGCGATGGTGCCGTCGGCGTTGCTCGACCGAATGGGATCGTCGGGGATTTCGGCGGTGTCCCAGAGCGTGTTCACCGCCGGATCACCATGAATGCCGAACTGCACGATGAAGTTGGGCTTCATCCGGAAGAAGCGGACATCGGTGAAGTACCCGATGCGCACCAGTTCGTAGAAGCGGTCGGCGCCGCGCGGCGCCAGTGATCGCTTCACCTGCACCACGAACGGTCCCTTCGATGTCACGAAGCGCACGCGATAGCTATCGGGGCTGCGCTCGGGGGTGAGCGACGGCGGCGGAATGCGCACCCCGCTGTCGGCCGTGGCGCCGGCCGCTGATGCAGAGCGGTCGGCCTGTGTGGTCGACGCCGTGCGATCACCACCACACGCCACGCCGACCACAGCGACGAGCAGGGACAGGTTGACGGCTCGGGAGAATCGCATGCTTGAACGGATCGGATGAACGGGTCTGACAGGCAGCAGCCAACGAAGGAGGCCGCGCCTCCGTTGTGAAGGTAGCCCGTTCGTCCCTTTCCCGGAGTGCTCTTCGATGAAGCAACTCAGCGCCCTTGCCCTGCTGCTGCTCGCCGCCCCACTGGGCGCCCAGCCCGCCGATGCCATCCCCGCCAAGTACCGCGAGGTGGCCAACCGCATCATCGCCGCCGCCCAAGCGGACAGCGCGGGGGCGTGGAATCGCATCGCCGAGCTCACCGACACCTTCGGTCATCGCCTGAGCGGCAGTGTCGCGCTCGAACAGGCGATCGACTGGACCGTCGCCACCATGAAGCGCGATGGCCTCGACAACGTGCGCAAGGATCCGGTGATGGTGCCGCACTGGGTGCGTGGCGCCGAATCGCTGGAGCTCGTGTCACCGCGCCGGCAACTGCTCCCCATGCTCGGCCTTGGCGGCAGCATTGCCACGCCACCGGCCGGGATCACGGCCGACGTGATGGTGGTGGCGAGCTTCGACGAGCTCAAGGCGCGCGCGGCCGAGGCAAAGGGGAAGATCGTGTTGTACGACGCCGAGTGGCGCGACTACGGCTACAACGGGGCGTTCCGTCGGATGGGCGCCATCGAGGCGGCGAAGGTGGGCGCCGTGGCGAGTCTGGCGCGCGCGGCCGGCCCGTACAGCATGCGCACGCCGCACACCGGCAGCATGAGCTACGACAGCACCGTCACGAAGATCCCGCATGCAAGCGTCACCGCCGAAGACGCGATGATGATGCGGCGCATGATCGCGCGCGGGCAGCCGGTGCGTGTGACGCTCAAGATGAGCGCGACGATGCTCCCCGACGCACAGAGCCACAACGTGATGGGCGAACTGCGTGGGCGTGAGAAGCCAGGCGAGATCGTGGTAATGGGTGGCCACATCGATTCGTGGGATGTGGGCCAGGGCGCGATGGACGATGCGGGCGGCGTAGTGGTGGCGTGGGAAGCCATCCGTCTCCTCAAGAAGCTGGGCCTCACGCCGCGCCGCACCATTCGTGCGGTGGGGTGGACGAACGAGGAGAACGGCATGCGCGGCGGTAACGCGTACCGTGACATGCACCGCAACGAGGTGCATCAGCTCGCGATCGAGAGCGACGGTGGCGTGTTCGCGCCCACGGGCTTCGGTTTCACGGGGTCACCCGAAGCGCGCAAGGTGATTGAAGCTATCGGCACCTTGCTCGCGCCCGTTGGCGCCAATCGCATTGGGGCGAGCGGCGGTGGCGCCGATATCGGCCCCATCATGGCCACTGGCGTGCCGGGGATGGGGCTCGAAGTGGACGGCTCGAAGTACTTCTGGTTCCATCACACCGACGCGGACACGCCGGACAAGCTCGACAAGGCCGACGTGCAGAAGTGCGTAGCGGTAATGGCGATCATGGCCTACATCGCGGCGGACGTAGAGCAGTCGCTCCGGTGAAACCACTCCTCTCGCGGCTGACCTGCGCGGCATTGTTCGCGGCCAGCGCATTTTCTCGCGTTGTCCACGCCCAGCAGGACGGCCCCGAGCGCACGCCCACGGTCGTGAATCCCGAGACCGTGGCCCGCCCATCCTTCAAGGCCACGCGCATCAGCACGCCCATCGTGGTCGATGGCCGTCTCGACGAGGCGGCGTGGCAGAGCGCCACGGTCCTCACCGACTTCGTGCAGCAGCTGCCGAAGACGGGCTATCCCTCGAGGTTCCGCACCGAAGTGCGCGTGCTGTACGACGCCACCAACCTGTACGTCGGCAGCATCAACCACGACCCCGAACCGTCGCGCGCCATCACCGTGGGACTCGAGCGCGATTTCGTGAGCTCCAACAGCGACATCTTCGGGCTCGTACTCGACACGTTCTTCGATCGACGCAACTCGTTCCTGTTTCTCGTGAACCCCATGGGGGCCGTGCGCGACGAACAGACCTTCAACGATTCGCGCACGATCGTGGAGGCGTGGGACGGCATCTCACGCGTGAAGACGGCGCGGCAGGATTCGAGCTGGACCGTCGAACTGGTCATCCCGCTGCGCACGCTGCGCTTCGACGCATCGCGCGACCCGCAGAGCTGGGGGATCAACTTCATCCGTCGCGTGCGCCGCGTGAACGAAACCAGCTACTGGGCGCCCCTCGAACGGCAGTACCGGCTGCACCGCATGTCGAAGGCCGGCACCATCGAGGGGCTCACGGGGCTCAAGCAGGGGCGCAACCTGCAGGTGAAGCCCTACGCGCTCGGCGGCAATTCGCGCGGGGCGCAGGTGCCCGCCTCATCGCTCGGTAACCGCGGCGACATCGGCGGCGACATCAAGTACGGCGTCACGCCGTCACTCACCCTCGACCTCACGTACAACACCGACTTCTCGCAGGTCGAAGTGGACCAGCAGGTGGTGAACCTCACGCGCTTCGGCATTCTGTTCCCTGAGCGGCGCGAGTTCTTCATCGAGAACTCCGGCGTATTCACCTTCGGCGACGTGCAGGAGCGTAACTATCGCATGGGTGCCGATCTGCGCGATTTCACGCTCTTCAACTCACGGCAGATCGGCCTCACCCCCGACGGGCTACCGCTGCCCATTGCCGGTGGTGGGCGCCTGACGGGGCGCGTGGGGCAGTGGGAAGTAGGCGCACTCAACATGCAGACGCAGAAGGGCGTGGGCAGCGCTCCGGGCGAGAGCTTCGGCGTGGCCCGCGTGCGTCGCAACGTGTTCGGTAACTCCGATATCGGTATTCTCGCCGCCAACCGTCAGGCCACCGATGGCAGCGGCGCCTACAATCGCTCGTATGGCGTAGACGCCAACATCCGCCTGCTTGGCAACCTCATTGTGAACACGTATCTCGCCGGTAGCCGAGCCGACACCGGCGTCGCCGACGGCACCGCGGGCCGCCTGTCGGTGGCATATCGCGGTCGGCTCTGGAATACGTCGGCAATGGTCAAACGCGTGAGTGACGACTTCAACCCCGGTATCGGCTTCGTGAACCGCCGGGGCTTCCAGCAGGCGTACGGCACGGCGGGTATTCATGCCCGTCCCAAGCTGCGGGGCATTCAGGAGCTCAACCCGTACGTCGAAGTGGATCTGTACCACGATCTCGACGGCACGCCGCAGTCGCACCAGGTGCGTGGCGGGTTCGATATCGCCTTCCAGCCCGACGGTGAGCTCAAACTGGAGGTCAACGACTGGGCCGACCGACTCGACCGCGCCTTCTCGCCGTTTCCCGGACGCACCATTCCCGTGGGGTCCTATCGCTGGCGAAACGCGAGGGCGAGCTACACCAGCACCCAGCGCTTCCCCGTGTACGGCACCCTCACCGCCGAGACGGGGGAGTTCTACAACGGCACCAACAACGTGGTGGGTGGCAGTGTGACGTGGCGCCCGCGCTACGACTTCAACATCGAAGGCACCTTCCAGCACAACGACGTCTCGCTCCCCACCGGCGCCTTTTCCGCCGATCTCGCAGGGCTGCGCATGAAGTATTCGTGGAGCACCACGCTCTTCGGCAGCGCCTTCGTGCAGTACAACACGCAGACGCGCAGCATGGTGACCAACGCGCGTGTCGCCTGGCGGTGGGCGCCACTCAGCGACGTGTTCGTGGTGTACACCGAACGACAGAACACGCTCACGAATGTACGCAACGAGCGGTCGGTGGCCCTCAAGGTCACCCGCATGCTCGCCTTCTGACGATCGCCCGCAGTGACGTGCGCGCCACCCGATTCATGGCCACCCCGCAGCGAGGCGACACAAACCGGGTACATTTCCCGGATATGACTCAGCCACGTTTGTATCGTCTCGTTGCGGCCGACGGCAGCACCGTGTCCAGCACCACTCCCGGCACGCTGGGTGGGCACCGCAAGAATCGCATTTACGGCCGCCTCGACTGCAAGGCGGCCCGGCGCGCCTTGGGTACCGGGCGCAGCTACGAGCAGCAGCGCGTGTTCTTCGCCGATGAAGCCACCGCCATCGCGGCGGGATACCGCCCGTGCGCGACCTGCCTGCCCGAGGCGTACGAGCAGTGGAAAGCGAAGAGCGCCAAGTAGCCTCTTCATGAACGGTATGGCCGCGATCGCCGCATGATTTCGCGTCGGGCGTTTCTGTCGGGGGCGGCATCGCTTTCGATCGTCTCCCGCCTGCCACGGGTGCCGTTCACTGATGGTGTCCTCTCAGTGAGGGGGACGGGCGCCGAAGAACGCGCGGCTGACCTGGTCATCATTGGCGGCGGCGTTGGTGGATGTGCGGCCGCACTCGCCGCCTGCGCCCGTGGGCTCCGCGTGATCATGACCGAGGAGACCGAGTGGATCGGCGGACAACTCACGTCGCAGGCCGTACCACCCGACGAAAACCGCTGGATCGAATCGATCGGCGGCACGGCCAGCTTTCAGGCGCTGCGGGCAGGCGTGCGTGACTTGTATCGCGCCGACCCGGCGCTCACGGCGCGCGCCCGCGGGAATCCGCGTCTCAACCCCGGGAACGGCTGGGTGTCGCGGCTGTGCGCCGAGCCCCGTGCATGGTTGACGGTGCTGGAATCGATGCTGACTCCACACGTGGCCTCCGGCGCACTCACGATTCTTCGCGGTACGCAGGCGCTCGCGGCCGACGTGGAGCGCGACACCGTGCGAGCCGTCCGCGTGCGCGACGCGACCGGGCATGACACCGTGCTGCGCGCGCCGTACTTCGTCGACGCCACGGAGCTTGGCGCACTGCTGCCGCTCTGCGGCGCCGAGCATGTCACCGGCGCCGAGTCGACCCGGGCCACTGGTGAACCGCACGCACCCGCCGAGGCGCAACCGGACAATCAGCAGAGCTTCACGGCGGTGTTCGCCATGGACTTCAAGCCTAGCGAAACGCACACCATCGACCGACCCGCCGACTACGCGCGCTGGCGTGGTACGATGGTGGACGTCGACGGCACGGCGTGGCCCTTGCTGAGCTTCGAGGAGCCCGCCAACAAGCGCATCGGGTTCGATCCGGTGGCGCGCACGGGCTACTGGTCATACCGACGCATCATCGATCGCACGCTCTACGCACCGGGACATCACGAGAGCGACATCACGCTCGTGAACTGGTGGCAGAACGACTACAGCTTCGGACCACTGGTGGGCGTGTCCCCCGATGAAGCGCAGCGCCATCGG
>NZ_JBIJAW010000135.1:0-8676 GCF_044345575.1 Gemmatimonas sp. | reverse complement strand
GCGTTGCACCTGGCGTTGCACGTGGCGTTGCACATGGGCCGCGATGGCATCGCCATGATCGCGGCCGTTTTCGATGAAGATCCGATTGGCCTGGTTGCCGCTCGCGATCACTCCCGCAAGGTAGACACCCGGGACCGGCGTGGCCATGGTGAGCGGGTCGTGCGCAGGGATCCCGTTGTCGGCGTCGATCGGCACGCCGATCTGCTCGAGCAGCCCGGTTTCCGGCAGGTATCCCGTCATGGTATACACCTGTGTCGCAGCGAGGCGCTCACGACCATCCGGCCCCTCGATCACCACCGCCTCGGGTTCGATCGCGACCACCCGCGAGGCGAAACGCGCCGCAATGGCACCGTCGCGCAGGCGCGCCTCGATTTCCGGGCGCACCCACGGCTTCACGTTCGCATCGAGCGTGGGCCCGAAATGCACCAGCGTCACCTGCGCGCCGGCGCGATACATGTCGAGCGCGGCGTCCACGGCGCTGTTGGCGCCCCCCACGACCACCACCGGCTCTCGCCACGCCGAGTGCCCCTCGGTGTAGCCATGGCGCACATGCGGGAGCGATTCCCCGGGCACGCCAAGCCGATTGGGGCGCCCGAAGTAGCCGGTGGCGATCACCACGGCATGCGCCGCCGTCTCGCACACCGTACCCGAGCGCTTCACCGAGCGTAGCAGCCACCGCGCCGAATACGCCGGCGAAGGCTGGCCCACGCGGGGATCGACCCGCACGGGACGCATCGTTTCCACCGTTTCGTACTGCCGCACGTCGAGGCCGTACAGATCGGCCACGCCACGATAGTACGCGAGCGCATCTCGGCGGGTGGGCTTCTCCGTGGCCACAATGAATGGCACACCGCCGATCGCGATACGCTCAGCCGTGGAGAAGAACGACATGTACGTGGGATAACTCGCAATGCCGTTCACGAGGCACCCGCGATCGAACACCACGGCCGACAACCCCGCGCGCTGCGCCGCAATCGCCGCGGCCAGCCCGCACGGCCCGGCGCCGACGACCGCGACGTCGACCGTCGTCGATTCCACGTGCACGTGCTCGACTGGAATCAGTTCGCTCAGGACTTGAGCGAAATGATCTGATCGCGACGCGTGCCCACGCTCACGAACGCAATGGGCGCTTCACACAGCTGCTCGAGACGATCGAGATACGCCCGCGCCGCCGCCGGCAGATCACTCAGCGTGCGCGCATCCTGCGTGCTCTGCTTCCAGCCGGGGAACCACTCGTAGATCGGCTCCGCCTTTTCCAGCACCGCGAGATCGGCCGGGAATTCCGTGAAAATCTCCTCGCCCACCTTGTAGCCGGTGCACACCGCGAGCTCGTCGAGCGTATCGAGCACGTCGAGCTTGGTGATGGCGAGGCCCGTGAGACCATTCACGCGCGCGGCATACTTCACCACCACCCCATCGAACCAGCCACAACGACGCGGACGCCCCGTGGTCGCGCCGAATTCGTGACCGAGCTGACGCACGTGACTGTGCAGCGGCTCCTCGAGCTCCGTGGGGAGCGGGCCGTTGCCCACACGCGTGGTGTATGCCTTCACCACCCCCAGCGCGGCGTTCAGGGCCATCGGCGAAATGCCGACTCCCGTAGCCGCGCCGCCCACCGTCGTGTTGCTCGACGTGACGAACGGATACGTGCCGTGATCGATGTCGAGCAGCGATCCCTGCGCGCCCTCCAGCAGCACCGCCGCGCCGCTCTTGATGGCGCGATGCACGCACAGCCCCACGTCCTCAGCGAGACCGAGCAGACGCGGCGCCAGCGACTCGAGCACCTGCATCGTGTGCTCCACGCTCGCCCGCACGTCGGCGCCGCTCCGCTCGAGCTGCGCATTCGCGCGCTCCACACCGGCCGTCACCAGTTCGCGCAGACGTTCCGTGTTGCGCAGGTCGAGCACGCGCACCCCGCGGCGCGCCACCTTGTCTTCGTACGCCGGACCGATACCGCGCCCCGTCGTGCCGATCGCCTTGCTCGCGGCGCTCGCCTTGTCCACCAGCTTGTGGTACGGCATCACCAGATGGGCGCGCTCGCTCACGTACAGGCGACCCTCCACATCCACACCGTCGGCCACCAGCTCGTCGACTTCGGTGAACAGCGTCTCGGGGTCCATCACCACGCCGTTGCCGATCGCGCAACGCACGCCCGGATGCAGGATGCCGCTCGGGATCTGGTGCAGGATGAACGACTTGTCGCCGATATGCACCGTGTGGCCGGCGTTGGCGCCGCCCTGGTAGCGCACCACCCAATCGGCCTGCTCGGCGAGCACGTCGACCAACTTGCCCTTCCCCTCATCACCCCACTGCGCCCCGACAACCACCACGGTGCGCGTCTTCGAATCGAACATGCGATCGGTCTCCGGCGGCCCAGCGGCCGCGCACAAAAAACGCCCCGCGGACGGTCCGCGGGGCGTTGTGGAAATCTAGGCCGTCAGGGGCGGCGGCGCCACCGCGCCGCACGCGGTTCGCCGCACGCGGTTCGCCTCACCCGGTCACCCCGTGCCGGTCACGCGTCCGAGCAGCGACGCCGCCGTCACCCAGGCGAGAATCGCCACACCGAAGCCGACCTTGAGCGCTGCGGCCACCACCCGGCCGACAAGGGCCCCCGTGGCAACCTGCATGAGCTCGCCGCGCCGGGCGAGCGGCACCGTGAGCTCCGCCACCAGGGCCCCCGCAAAGGCCCCGGCAAAAGCGCCCAGCAGCGACCCGATCACAGGGAGCGGTACCCCGACCACCGCCCCCACCACGCCCCCGACCATCGCGCCCCAAGACGCCCGCCGGGACCCGCCGTATTTCCGGGCATACCGTCCGGCCACCGCGAATTCCGCCACCTCGGCGACCACCACCATGACGCCGACCACCACCACCGTCAGCGCACCGACATCCCCCGCCGGAACCGCCAGCCAATAGCCGAACGTGGCCGCCAGCATGACCCACAACCCGGGGAGTCCCAGCGGCACGAGCACGAGTCCCACCAGCAGCGCCACGAACAGGGCAAGCATGGCAATCATGCGTTGTCATACGCGCCTGTCGCTCTCCGGTTTCACCCGGGAATCCACGCTCCAGCAACCAACCGATTCGCGCTGCCCGACCGGCTCAGAGCAGACCGGCAGCCGCGAGACGGGTGCGGATCGTCTCCAATTCCTCGGCACTCACCGGCAGCAATGGTGAGCGCGTGGGCCCACCGCTGAGCCCCACGAGATCCATTGCAGCCTTGATCCCCGCGGGGCCCATCGCGCCGGCGATGTCCATCGCAAGCGGGGTAAGCGTGCCCTGTAGCGAGGCCGCCGCGTCACGATCACCAGCCCGGAAGAGATCGAGCATCTTCCGCACGGCCGGACCGGCGTAGAGCGCAATCGCAAGAATCGCCCCTGACGCGCCAGCTGCCAGCGCGGGAACCACCGTGCCGCCGCTCCCGGTGAGCACCTTGAACTGCTCGTTCTGCGCCTCGAGATACTGCTGCAGCACCGGGATGTTGCCGGCACTGTCCTTCATGCCGATCACATTGCCATGCTGTGCCATCTCGTGCACGAAGGCGGGGCTCAACACGATGTGCGAGTACGCCGGCATGTTGTAGAGCAGCACCGGCAAGGGGCTCGCGTCCGCCACCGCACGGAAGTGCGCCAGCAGCGCAGACTCCGACATGCGCTTGAGGAAGTAGTGCGGAGAAATCACCAACACCGCGTTGGCACCGGCATCCCGGGCGTCATTCGCGCGCTGGATGGTCAGGCGCGTGCTCTCGCTGCCGATGCCCGCGATGAGCCACTTTTCCTGCGGCACACGCTCGCGGGCCAGGGCGAGCAACTGCCGACGATCGTCGTTCTCCAGCAGCGCGGATTCACCGCTCGAACCACCGACGAGCACGCCGTCCATCCCGAACGACAGATGGGCATCGAGATTGCGCTGAAACGCGGCGCTGTCGATTTCACCGCTCGCGGTGAAGGAGGAGGTGGCGGGCACCATGAGCCCGCCCAGCTGGGCAACGGTTAGTGAGGACATCCCTCAAACTTGCGATGGTCGAGCCCGGCACGCGAGGGCTGCCGCGTGCGTTCTCCCAGGTACCCTCCCACGTCCCCGACCTCGCGATTACTGCCCGAACAGGCTCTCGAACCCGCTCCCGAACACGTCCCTCGACAGTGGGCTGGGACTCTTCACCGTTTCCTGACCACTCGGAGTCGTACCGATGGGCGGGAGCTCGTGTCCGGTGCCGAGCGGGTTGGCGCCGAGCGGGCTGGTGCCGACACTGCGGGCGCCAACGGCCGCCTGCGGCGGCGCAGCCCGCATGGGCGTCGTGGTCGGCTTGATCGTCAGCCCCGCCATCGGTGTTTTGCGCGCGCGGCCCATGCGGAAGCCCAACTCGAAGTCGGCCGGATTGGTCGCGGCGCCCTTCGCCGTCTCAAAGTCGATCTCGCCGCTGTGCACCAGCTCCGTGAGATGCTGGTCGAAGGTCTGCATTCCGTACTGCGACCCGTCGGCCATGTAGTCGCGGATCTCCGGAATGCGCCCCTCGGCAATGAGATCGCGAATGGTGCTCGTGTTGATCATCACTTCGGCGGCCACCACGCGTCCCTGCCCACTCTTGCGCGGTAAGAGGCGCTGCGACACCACCGCGTGCAGCGACTCGGCCAGGCGCATGCGCACCACCAGCTGCTCCTCCGGCGGAAACATGGCGACGATGCGCATCACCGTGGTCACTGCGTCCGGCGTGTGCAGCGTGGAGATGAGCAGGTGCCCCGTCTCCGCCGCCTTCATCGCCGTGTCGATCGTTTCCGCATCGCGCATCTCGCCGATCAGAATCACGTCGGGATCCTGACGCAACGCCGCACGAAGGCCCATACGGAAGTTATCGGTGTCGATGCCGATTTCCCGCTGGGTGACCGAGCTCTTGATGTCGTTGTGGATGAACTCGATCGGATTCTCGAGCGTGAGAATGTGCTTCTCGTAGTTCGCGTTGATCTCGTTCACCAGCGCGGCCATCGTGCTCGACTTCCCTGATCCCGTCACACCGGTCACGAGAATCATGCCGCGCTCGGTGTGGGCGATACGCGAAAGCACCGAAGGCAGCCGCAGCGACTGCACCGTGGGGACCTGCTCGGGAATCACCCGCATCACGATGGAGTGCGACGTGCGCTGCCGCAGAATATTCACGCGGAATCGTCCCACGCCCGGCGCGGCCCACGAGCAGTCGAAATCACGCAGCGTATCGATCATCGCCCGGTCGGCATCATTACCCATCAGGTGCAACGCAATCGCGCGCGTCTGCTCCGCCGTCAACGCCTGTTTCGTGAGCACCGTGAGCCGACCGTCGATGCGGGCGCGCACCACATCGCCTGCCTTGATGTGCACGTCGGACGCGCCGCGTTCGACGGCTGCCTTGATGATGCGTTCAATCGCCACGGTCACTATGCCCGCTTGGGGAAAACCCTCGCACGCCGGCCCGCGTGCTCTCGGTGGCGAGACGACCCGACCGGGGTTCCGGCAACGTGACAGGGCCCGAACATCACAAAACTGCTCCAATTCAAGGGGTCAGAGCCGTTGATCCGAAATCAACGACGCTGACCCCTTGATCGCTTAAATCGAAAGCGCGCTGACGCCGTCAGGGAGCGGTGATGCCGCTCAGCCCCATGACCTCGCGCACTTCCGTCATGGTCTGCTGCGCGATGGCCCGGGCCGCACGCCCGCCGTCGGCAATCGCATCGAGGACCCGCGCCGGTTCCGCATCAAGCTCGGCGCTGCGGCGGCGAATGGGCGTGAGCTCCTGCACCATCCCCTCGTGCAGCACCTTCTTGCAGTCCATGCATCCCCAGCCGGCCGTACTGCACTGCTCGGCCACATGCGCCACCGTGGCCTCGCTGTTGAACGCCTTGTGCAGCTGGAACATGTTGCACACCTCGGGGCGCCCCGGATCGCTCTTGCGTACCCGCTGCGGGTCGGTCATGGCCGGACGCAGCTTCTGCCAGATGTCCTCGTCGCTTTCGAGCAGACCGATGGTGTTGCCGAGGCTCTTCGACATCTTCGCGTTGCCATCGAGCCCCATGATGCGGCGCGTGGGCGTGAGCAGCGGCTTCGGCTCGGGGAAGTACTCCACCTCGAACTTCGCATTGAACTTGCGCGACGTGTCGCGGGCGAGTTCGAGGTGCTGGATCTGATCTTCGCCCACCGGCACGCTGTCGGCCCGATACAGCAGGATGTCCGCCGCCTGCAGCACCGGGTACATGAGGATGCCGGCCGGAATGCTCTCCATCTTCTGCGACTTGTCCTTGAACTGCGTCTGCCGCTCGAGGTCGCCCAGCGGCGTGATCGTGGTGAAGATCCACGACAACTCGGTGTGCTCGGGCACGTCGCTCTGCATGAAGAGCACGGCCTGCGTGGGGTCGATCCCCGACGCGAGCAAGCTCTTGGCCATCCCCCAGCGGCGGGCACGCAACACCGCCGGATCGTACGCCCCGGTGATGGCGTGGTAGTCCACTACGCAGTAGATGGCGCCGGGGTGCTCCGCCTGGAGCTTCACCCAATTCTTGACGGCACCAAGGTAGTTGCCGATGTGGAGTTCGCCGGAGGGCTGGATGCCGCTGAAGATACGTGCCATGGGGAGAAACGTAGCGGGGGCTGCCGTGGGGGTGAACCACCACCAGCAGACGGCAGACCGCAGGAACTACAGCACGCAGAACGGGAGGAATGCGGTACAACAACACGGGGGCGGCCGCTTCGCGGCGCCCCCGATTTCCTTTGCGGTAGGGACATCGGGTGCCGCGCGCAGCGCTGGCACCCGTGTTGTTCTTCCACATTCCTCCCCGACTGCGAGCTGTAGTTCCTGCCGTCTGCCGTCTGCAGTTTCGCGATCCCCAAGGTCAATTTCCAAGCATGACGCCCCCCACGCCCTCCTCCCGACGCCACTGGCTCGACGCCGCCACCGCCGCCGCACAGGTGGCCGCCGAGTTCATCACCCACGAAGCCCGCTCCCACCGCAACATCACCTGGGAAGCCAAGAGCGCCACCGACTTCGTGAGTCACGTGGACTTGGGCGCCGAGCAGCGTATTCGTGACGTGTTGCTCGATCGCGTCCCCGACATCCGGATCGTGGGCGAAGAGCTCAGCAACGACGCCAACCCGGAGGAAGGGCTCGTGGCCATCGTCGACCCGCTCGACGGTACCACCAACTTCCTCCACGGCTTCCCCAATTACGGCGTCTCCATCTGCATTGCGCTCGATGGCGTGCCTGTGGCTGGCGTGGTGCATGACGTCGCGCGCGGTGGCGTGTGCACCGCCAGCGCGGGCGACGGCGCCTTCGTGGATGGCGAGCGCATCCACGTGTCCACCAACACCGACCCGGCCCGCGCCCTCATCGGTACCGGTTTCCCGTTCCGCGACGTGTCGTACGCCGACCGCTATCTCGCCATGATGAAGCGCATCATGCCGCAAACGGCTGGCATGCGACGCGCGGGAAGCGCGGCGCTCGATCTGTCCGACGTGGCCCGCGGCCGCTTCGAGGCCTTCTGGGAGCTCTGGCTCAACCCCTGGGATCTCGCCGCCGGTGTGCTACTCGTGCGTGAAGCGGGTGGCCGCGTGACCGATCTCGAGGGCAACGACGCCCGCCTCATCGGCGGTACCATCGTCGCTTCGAATGGCGTGCTGCACGACTGGTTCCTCGACACCCTCAACAATGCCTGAAGGCTGGTGGGTGAAACGCGCGTGCACGGAGCTCACCGAGCAGGGTGAGGGCACAAAGAACGGCAAGGCGGTATGCTTTTCTCCGTGATCTCACCCACCTCGGCGATCTCCGTGTGAGCGCGTCCCCTCTCACACCTCACCCTCTCTGAGGAAAGCATGCCGCTCGTCGAGTGCGTCCCCAACTTCTCAGAAGGCCGCGACCTCACCATCGTCGCCGCCATCCGTGACGCCATTGCGGCGCACGACGGCGTGCACGTACTCGACGTCACGAGCGACGCCTCGCACAATCGCAGCGTCATCACCTTCGTCGCCTCGCTCGAGAGCGCCGTACCCGCGGCGCTCGCCGCCATGCGCGTAGCGCGCGACCGCATCGATCTCACGCAGCAATCGGGCGAGCACCCGCGTATTGGCGCCACCGACGTGGTACCGTTCATCCCGCTCGACGGCGCCACGATGGACGACTGCGTCGCCCTCGCTCGTACACTCGGCGAACGCGCGTACCGCGAACTCGGCATCCCCGTCTACCTGTACGAACGCGCGGCCACGACCCCGGCGCGCACCAACCTTGCCGATGTGCGCCGCGGGCAGTTCGAAGGATTGCGCGACGAAGTCCGCACGAATCCACTGCGCCGTCCCGACTTCGGCGACGCCGCACTGCACCCCACCGCCGGCGCCACCGCCGTGGGCGCGCGCCCCTTTCTCGTGGCCTACAACATCTACCTCGGCGACAAGGTCAGCATGCCCGTCGCCAAGGCCGTGGCGAAGGCGGTGCGTTTCTCCAGTGGTGGACTCCCGCACGTGAAGGCGCTCGCCATGGAAGTGGACGGACAGGCGCAGGTGAGCATGAACCTCGTGGACACGGAGCAGACGCCGCTGCACGTGGTGTACGATGCCGTACGCGCCGAGGCGGCGAAGCACGGGGTGGAACCCACCTGGAGTGAGCTCATCGGGCTCATGCCGCAGCGCGTGCTGCTCGAAGCCGGCGCGCACGCCATCAAG
>NZ_JBIJAW010000434.1:0-2541 GCF_044345575.1 Gemmatimonas sp. | reverse complement strand
AAGGCGGCAGTATCCCGGTCGTTGGCGACTTCGAACGCATTCTCGGCGCCCCCGTACTGCTCATGGGATTCGGTCTGCCCGGCGAGAACGCGCACGCCCCCGACGAGTGGATCAGCGACGAGAACTATCGACTCGGAATTCGCGCGGCTGCCGTACTGTACGAGGAGTACGGCAACCGCAGCAGGTAGATCACTAGAACGACGCCAGCAGGTCGTCGGACGAATCGTCGTCGAACGGAATCAGTGCGGCGGCATTCTCCGCAAAGATGTCCTGCGAAGTGGCAGCCGCGACCTTGACCGGTCGTGCGGGCTTCGGCTTCGGTATGCTAGGGCGCACCTTGGTCACCGACGCCGGCGTGGCTGGTGCGACCCGCGCGACCGGAATGGCTGCACGGCTCTGACGGCGCGATGCCGATGTGACGGGCGCGGTCGCCGGCGCACGGCGGGCACCATGCCCCACGTCGAACTGCGCGGCGAGCTCCTGCATTTCGGCCGCTTGCGCCGAGAGTTCCGCGGCGGCGCTCGCCGATTCTTCGGCGTTCGCTGCCGTCCGCTGCGTGAGGCCGCTGATCTGCGACATGGCCGACGTCACCTCCGCGAGCTCCTTCTCCTGCTCCTGTGCGCCCTCGGCGATGTTGGTCATGATCGCCGCGGCGCGCTGCACACCCGTCCGGATCTCCTCGAGACGACGCTTCACGTCTTCGTTGAGCTGCACGCCGGTCTCCGCCTTCGCCACCGATTCCTCGATGAGTGTTGCCGTGTTGCGTGAGGCTTCCGACGCCCGGATCGCAAGCGAACGTACCTCGTCGGCCACCACGGCGAACCCCTTGCCCGCATCGCCGGCACGGGCCGCTTCGACGGCCGCGTTGAGCGCGAGCAGATTCGTCTGGAAAGCGATCTCGTCGATCGTCTTCACGATTTTCGCCGTGGCATCGGCTGAGCGCTTGATTTCGGCCACCGCGTCGGCGAGGGCCGTCATGCGCTCCACGCCCTGCTCGGTGGTCTGAGTCGCTTTCTCCATCGCGGCACGGGCTTCCGCCGCGTCGGCCGCATTCGCCTTCGTACGCTCGTCTACGACACCGATGCGGTTCGACACCTGGTCGATGGCGCCTGCCTGGTCGGCCGCACCGCTCGCCAATTCCTGGCTGCCATCGCCGATTTCGCGCGCGGCCGAGTTCACCTGACTGATCGCCGTGCTGAGCGACGCGAAGACTTCCGCAATATTCTCAAGTGCCGCATTGAGCGACTCCTTGATGGCGGCGTGTTCCCCCACGTAGTTGCCCTGCACACGCGCGCTGAGGTCTTTCGCCGCCACGCGGGCGAGGACGTCCTTGGCTTCGGTGATCGGCTCGATCACCGCGTCGAGCATGCCGTTGGTGCCGGTGATCAGCTCGGCGTAGGCTCCCTGGTATTCACCCGCGTTCGCCCGCTTGGCGAGGTTGCCGTGACGTGCGGCCTCGATCACGGACGCGATTTCTCCGGTTACCCCCCGCAGCGTCCCGGTGGCACCGTTGATACTGCGCGCGAGAGCGTCGTGCGGGCTGCGCACGGACACCGTGGTGCTGAGGTCACCCTGAGCCAGACGGTCGGCCGCGTGAGCCACGCCGCCAACGTAGTCGATGATCCCGCGGAAGGCTTCGGCGAGCTCGCCGATCTCGTCCTTCGACCGGAGATCCACGCGCACGTCGATCTTGCCCTGCGCAAGATCACGGCCCGTGCTCGACAGCGCGCGCATCGCGCTGATGATGCTGCCCAAGGTGCCCCAAGCCAGCCCCACCAGCGCGGCGAGCGACAAGACGAGCACGCCCGTGGTTACGAGCTGCGTCGTACGCTGAAGGCGGTCGGCCTCGGCAAACGCACCTGCGATGTTCGCGACGGCAGCGGAATCGGCGGTGGCGCTGCTTGCGAGCGAATCGTTCACCGCGGACAGCTGCCGGGCCAGCGTGTCGGCGGCCCGGACGCCGGCCGTGTCCCCAGCCGCCACGGCGTCGCGCAGCACGCGCTGGTAACGGTCGAGTAGCACCGCCTGTCGGCGACTGATGTCCAGCGTGGGGGAGGAGCCGGTGCGACTGACTGTCAATTCATGCTGTGCGCGGCGACCCAGCACGATGGTAGTGCCGAGCGTGGCGAGGAAACCAATGGCAGCAACAGCGGGCAAGGCCAAAATCTTGGCCCGCAAAGACAGGGTACGGAACATGGACAAGTGACGAGAGACGGCATGCATCGCGCAGCGACGTCGTCGCCTTCCTGCGCACACAGGTGTGGTATCGGGGGATCCTCGATACTTCTTTAGGAAAGCGCGTCGCTCCGTCGTCACAGTGGTGGCACGATCGTCACGCGGCCCGGCGGCTACGCAAGAACGGCCCCGGGAGCAGGTCCCGGAGCCGTTCTTGTCTGTGACGGATTCAGTCGACAGCGCGTGAGGCGCTCCCGACGGCGATCAGAGCCCGTCGAGCAGCGAATCGTTGTTCGACGTGGCCGCGATGCGCTTGATGAGCCACTCCATGCCCGCCTGCGGTGGCAGCTGCGCCAATCCACGCCG
>NZ_JBIJAW010000134.1:0-8683 GCF_044345575.1 Gemmatimonas sp. | reverse complement strand
GCCTCTCCGGCTATCCCCGGGCAAAGGCTCGCAACACCCGCACTGTATTGAGGTGCACCGCCACCGTGTCCTGAACCTCCCGCCCGTAGCCGCCGCTCATGGTGGCGCAGACGGGAATCCCCACCTCACGACAGCTACCGATCACGTAGCGATCACGGGCCATGAGTCCCTCGAAGGTGAGCTTGAGCCGCCCCAACCGGTCGCCCTCGTGCGGGTCGGCACCGCTAAGGTACACCACCAGGTCCGGACGCGACTCGCGCAACACCTCGGGCAGGTGTCGGTGCAACAGCTCGAGGTACACGTCGTCCGTGGTGCCATCCTCGAGCTCAACGTCACGGGTACCCGGCACCTTGTGAAAGGGGAAGTTCTTGGCGCCGTGCATACTGAACGTGTACACGTCGGGGTCGCCGGCGAAGCAGCCGTGCGTGCCGTTCCCCTGGTGCACGTCGAGGTCGATGATGGCCACGCGGCGTACCTTCCCCTGCGCCTGCAGACGACGCACCGCCACGGCCACGTCGTTGAAGGTGCAGAATCCTTCCCCCCGATCGGGAAACGCGTGGTGTGTACCGCCGGCGAGGTTCATCGCCACGCCGTGCTGCAGTGCCGACTCGCTGGCCTCGAGCGTGCCCTGCACCACGCGAAAGGCGCGCTCCACGAAGGCTTCGCTCCACGGCAACCCGATACGCCGCTGCTCGGCGTACGGCAGCGTACCATTCACGATATGCGCGACGTACTCGGGCGTGTGCACGCGCAGCAGATCGTTCACATCGACCCGCTGTGGATCGTGCAGACGCTCCGTCGGGACGAGCTGCTCACGCAGTACTCCTTCGCGGAGCAGCGCGTATTTGGCCATCGGAAAGCGATGGCCATCGGGGAGTTCGATGGCGTAGCGGGAGGAGGACCACAGGTGAAGCATGGGGCGCAATTTAGTGGTGTTCCGCGGCGTCTCGACAACTGCCGTCTGCCGTCTGCTGTTAAGTCGCCCGCGACGCACCCTGCCCCTCAACCACAGGCGCCTCCATCTCCCCCGTAATCTTCCGCCAGTCCTCCTCGTGTGTCTCACTCCGCTCGTCCGCCGGAATGATACCGAGGTCGTTGAGCATGAGCCCCACCGCGTCCGGTACCATCGCGGGCCACAGGAACACCCCGCTGATGCGCACGAGCGGCCGCGACGCGCGACCGCTCCCCGCGTACTTGCGGCGCGCCCACAGTTCGTAGAACACCGTGAGGGCGCCGCCGAATGCCGCGAAGACGCTCCACGTAACGAGCGCTTCGCGCAGCGGCAGATCGATCAGCATCCAGGCGAACACCCCGTAGCTGAGCGCGAGCCCCATGATCCCCATGCCTTTCCGCAGCGCCGCGTTGAGCACCACGCATGCGGTGGTCCACAGCAGCACGCCGAAGAGCACGATGGCCCACATGAGATTCACGAACAGGAAGGTCATGTGCGCGAACATGCAGTGGGGTACGTCATCGTGCTAGCACAGCAAACCGGATCTCGGCATGCGCATTCGCGCGAATGACTGAAGACTGAAAGCCGAAAGCTGAAAGCTCCCCCGTAGCTCACGTGATCTGCGGGGGAGCTCTCAGCTTTCAGCTCTCAGCTTTCGGCGGAGCTGCGTATCACTTGCCTACCGACGTTTGATCGATCTCCGCTACCATCCGCTTGTAGTAGCGCAACTGCGACCGCTGATCCGCCGTCGGCGCCCCCGTCCAACCACCAACGGCCCCGTACAGCGTCGACAGTCGCGACTGCAGCTCACTCGCCTGACGCTTGAGGTCGCGCGTGGCCGCATCGGTGCCACTTAGCCCGCGCACGCGCGTCGTCACCTCGGCGAAGCTCGCCACCGTCGCCGCCACGTCGCGATGGAACGCGGTCCACGCGGCACGCTGCACCGGCGTGATCGTCACGCGCGGATCCTCCTTCACCACCACCTTCTTCTCGACGGTTCGGCCGTCGTGCATGAGGCGCACGGTGTAGGTGCCCGGCAGCACCAGCGGGCCCGGCGTGGTGGGACGCGGCCCTTCGTCGTCGTCTTCGCCACCACCGCTGCGCACCGGCAGATCGGCGTAGCGGAGGTTCCACACCACACGGTTGATGCCGCGAGTCGCTGAGGGCGTGAGTGTCTGGACGAGACGGCCAGCGTTGTCGTGCACCGTGAGCGTCACCTTCGCGCCCTCGTCGCGCACCCAGTAGTCGACCAGCGCACCGTTGGCGGGGTTCTGCCCGCGGAACACCAGGTCACCAGCATGCGGACGCAGGTTGGTCGTACGGATCTGATACGCGGGCTGCATGCTGAACAGCTGCGCCGGCGTCTGCACGACTTCTGGCGTCATTTCCTGCAGCGCGTTCAACTGATCGAGCACCCACACGCCACGCGCGTGCGACCCGAGCACCAGCGCGTTGTCACGCGGATGGATCACGAGGTCGTTATAGGGCATGAGCGGCATGTTGGCCCGCAGCGACAGCCAGTTTCCGCCACCGTTCGGCGAGAAGAACACGCCGAACTCCGTGGCGAGGTACAGCAACTTCGCGTTGCGCAGATCTTCGCGAATCGTGCGCGCCACCCGGTTGGCCGGCAGATCGCCGTCAATCCGCGTCCACGTAGCCCCGTAATCGGTGCTGCGGTACACGTAGTTGGCCATGTCGTTGCTGCGGTGGTTGTCCGCCGTCACGTACACCGTGCCCGCCGCATGATGACTCGGCTCCACGCCGGCGAACCACGAATCCTTCGGCAGGCCGGGGAACTTCGTCTGCGCATCCGTCCACGTGGCACCACCATTCCGCGAAATGCGGAAGCGCCCATCATCGGTGCCCGCGTACAGCAACCCCTTCACCAGCGGCGACTCGGCCAGCGCCGTCACCCCCGGGAAGTACGGCACACCGTCGTCGAGCGACAGCGTGTTCTCACTCGGCTTGCGCCCCATGAGCGGCAGCGTGCTGCGATCGACCCCCGTGGTCATGTCGCCAAGGCTCTTCCACGTGAGGCCACCATCCTTCGACGTGAACAGATGCTGCATGCCCACGTACAGCGTGTTGGTGTCGTGCGGCGAGACCACGATGGGCGAATCCCAGTTGGCCGGGTGCATGGCGTTGCCGAGGACCTGCGTGGCGCCGGGCTTGCCCCACGTCTCCCAGTTGCGACGCCCGCCGATGCGCCCGGTGCTGTCACCCGGACGCAGATCCTGCACCTGCCACGTACGGGTGTCGTTCTTCTGGAGGCCGAGGAACTGCGACGCCGAGTACACCGTGCGCGGGTTCTTCGGATTGGGCACCACCCAGAAGCCATCGCCGCCGCAGAGCCGCGACCAGTGCTCGCTAAGCACCCCATTGGTGGTCCAGCTCGCGCTCGGCCCCATCCAGCAGCCGTTGTCCTGCAGGCCGCCGTACACGTTGAAGGGCACGGCATTGTCCACCGCCACGCGATAGAACTGCGAAAGCGGCAGCGACGCGACGAACAGGAACGAGCGTCCACGATCGTAGCTGATGCCGATGCCGCCGTCGTCGAGCTTGATCACGTGACGACTGTCCTTCGGATTCACCCACACGAACCGATCGTCACCGTGCGTGGTGGTACGCGGCGCCGTGAACGTCTTGCCGCCATCGTCACTGAACGAATACGCGTTCAGCATATAAATGCGCTTGTCGTCGTTCGGATCGATGGTGGGCTGGCTCGCGTACATCGGACGCGGATTCCAGTCGCTCAGGAAGGTCCACGTCGCGCCGGCGTCGTCGCTGCGATATAGCCCCGCCTTGCGCTGGATATACGCCGTGCTGGCATTGTAGCGCGCGCCCTGCTCGATGCTCACCACAAGCACGCGCGGATCCTTGCGATACACCGCAATGCCGATGCGCCCGTACTCGCCGCTCGGCAACCCGTTGCCGGTGATCTTGCGCCACGTATCGCCACCATCGGTGCTCTTCCAGAGGGCGCTGCCGGGACCACCACCGTCGAAGCCGTAGGCGCTGCGGCGGCGCTGATACGTGGCAGCGTACAGCACGTTCGGATCGTTCCAGTCGATCGCCACATCCGTGGCGCCGGTGTCCTCGTCGCCCTTCAGCACCTGCGTCCACGTACGCCCACCGTCGGTCGTCTTGAAGAGGCCGCGCTCACCACCCGGGCCCCACACGCTGCCCTGCGCCGCGACCCACGCGATATCGGGATGCGTGGGGTGCAGCTGAATGCGCCCGATGTGCATGCTCGTGCGCAGTCCCATGTTCGACCACGTCTTGCCGCCGTCGGTGCTCTTGTACACACCATCGCCCCACCCTACGCTCTGACGGTTGGCGCGTTCGCCCGTACCCACCCAGATGATGCGCGGGTTGGGCTGGAACACGGCCACGTCGCCGATGGAGTGCACGGGTGCGTCGAAAATCGACGTCCAGTTGATGCCGTTGTCGGTGGTACGCCACAAACCGCCGGTCGCGCCGGCCACGTACATCGTGTACGGATTGGATTCGACCACGTCCATGTCCACCACCCGGCCGCTCATCGAAGCGGGGCCGATGGACCGGAACTTGAGGCCGCCGAGATCGGTGGCACGATAGGGAGCCTGGGCCGTAAGCGGCGCCGAGGCGGTTGCGCACAGCACGGCCGTGGCAACGAGTCGGAAGATCGGGCGGGTCAGCATGCGCCGAATATGCTGCGTAAGTTGGGAGTACGCTGCGGCCGACCCTCCGGCCCCGCCGCCTGCTTCCCGCCCCCCCTGCTCCCTGAGCCGATACGTGAATTCCACACGTCTACGCACGCCCAGCCTGCTGCTCGCTTTGGCCCTCAGCAGTACCCTCGAAGCCCAGAATCGCCCCGCCACGAAGACGGCCGACGTGCGCAGCGGGCGCACCGTGTGGTCCGACGAGGGTCCGGCCACCTGGGCCCCCAGGCCCACAGAGAACGCCATCTCGGCCAACGACCTGCGCACGCGGCTCTACCAGTTCGCCGACGACTCCATGCTGGGGCGTCGTGTCGGCGAGGTGGGCAACTACAAGGGCACCGAGTACATCGCGAAGGAGTTCCAGCGCCTCGGCCTCAAGCCGGCCGGCGAGAACGGCGGCTATTTCCAGGTGCTGCCATTCGGCCCCATCGGCTTCGATCCGACCGCCAGCACGCTCAGCGTGAACGGCAAGGCGCTCGCCCCGAAGAAGGACTGGATTCCCACCGTGCCGACGGTAGCTAATGGCTTTGGCGGAACCGTAGAGATCAACGGGGTGCCCGCGGTGTATGCCGGCCAGTGGGGTGACTCCACGGCGATGATCGACGCGAATGCCTATCGCGGCAAGGTGATCGTGTTCAGCGCGGCGCCGTCACAGCAGCGTGTGGCGTCGAGCACAGGGGCGCCGGTGAGCTTCGTGAGCTGCGCCGACGTGCCCGACAAGTTCGGGGCCAACGCCGCCATCGCCGAAGAAGCACGGCAGCGCGCCAACCCCACGGCGCCGCCGGCGCGACGGGCGGTGCCCACCACGATGCGTGATCCGCGGGCCACCGGTGCCGGTGCGGTAGCCGTGCTGGTGATCGGCCTCGACGACATGGCGCCGCAGGCGGTCGACGCCGCGTTCGCGCAGCCCATGGGCATGCGTCCGGCGCAGCCGCTCAACGCCAACGCGCCCGGCGCGGCCACCATCTCGCGTGCGGCCGCGGAGCAGTTGTTCGGCAAGAAGATGGGTGACCTGCGCGTCGGCGATACCAGCGCGCCCATCTCGGCGAGCTTCAAGCATCAGTGGCGCATGTCCCCCACGCCAGCCCGCAACGTGATTGCCGTGTTGCCGGGCAGTGACCCCAAGCTCGCCGGGGAATACGTGCTGGTGGGCGCGCACAACGATCACGTGGGCGTGAACAGCGTAGTGGTGGATCACGACTCCGTGCGCGCCTACAACATGGTCGTGCGCCGTCAGGGATCGAATGACCCCGTCTGCACGCCCACGGCCGAGCAGCAGCGCAAGATCGATTCGCTCATCGCGCGGGCCCGCAGCATCCGCCCGGTGCGTCGCGACAGCATCATGAACGGGGCCGACGACGACGGCTCGGGTACTGTGGTGATGCTCGAGGTCGCCGAGAAGTTCGCGAAGGAGAAGACGGGCCGCTCGATCATCTTTGTTTCGCATCAGGGCGAGGAAGGCGGCCTGCTCGGCTCGCGCTTCTTCACCGACAACCCCACCATTCCGCTCACGAGCATCGTGGCGGCGCACAACATGGACATGGTGGGGAAGGGGCGAAACTGGCAGGTGAAGTACGGTGGCCCCAACTCCGTGCAGATGCTCGGCGCGCGCCGGCTGTCGCGCGAGTTCGGTGACATCATCGACTCGGTGAATGCCAACAGCCCCGAGCCCATGGCCATCGACAAGAGCTGGGACGTGCCGGCCAACCCGCTCAACCGGTTCTGCCGCAGCGATCAGGTGAACTACGTCCGTAAGGACATTCCCACCGTGTACATGTCGCTTGGGTACGCGGTGGATTACCACCAGCAGACCGACGAGCCGCGGTACATCGACTACGATCACGCCGCCCGCCTTGGACGCTTCGTGCACGACGTGATGACGGCCATTGCCAACCGGCCGAACAAGCCGGCGATCGCCGGGCCCGACCCCACGATGCCAACGTGCAACCGTTGACGATAGCGTAGGTTTTCACGCTCATTGCAGGACCCGGCGTTTTCACCGCGCGTGCAGCCGCGTTGACAGAGAATCAGCGGCGGCGCGCGGTGTCTACTTGGTGGTCCACTGCGCGCAGCCCGTCGTGCGGCGGGTATCGGCGAGTTCGAGAATACGCCAAGCCCCGGCGTCGTTGCGCACCAGCAGGAAGTGGTCCACACCGCAGTGCGAAAAGCGCGGACCGGCGAAAAAGCCGTAGTCCACCCACACCGATGCCAGATCGCCGTCGATCTGCACCCGAGGATTGGCGATCCGCTCATCCCAAACGTCGGAATGTGGCGTGCCCACCGACTTGGCGAAGTTGTCAGCCCCGATCTCCACGGTAGTCGCGCGGGCGCCGTTGCGCGTGGATACGGTGATCATCCGCACCCGCGGATCGAATACCGAACGCACGACACTCGAATCGGCTGAGCGCATGCCATCGAAGAGGCGCGTGACGACGGCCATCACCGCACGGCTGTCCGCTTCGGCCGCAGCAGGGGCCTGCGCGCCGAGCACCGGTGCGGCGAAAAACAGGGTCGTGCAGCACGCCATGGTGAGGGAGCACCGCACGCGGGAGATGATCGACATCACGAGTAGGGGTCGAAAGGAAACGAGAGGGAATTGCCGAAGTTCGGTCCGTGCATCATCGTAGCGAATCGCTCCGTTGCTGGCCATCCAACGTGTCCGTCATGCCGACTCTCATCCTGCGCGCGCTCGTCAGCGCCTCGACCTTGCTCTCCGTGGTTGCGGCGGGCTCTGCCTCCGCTCAGTCACTCAAGCCCGTGGGGAGTCTGGCCGGCGGCAATCCGGTGGCCCTCGAAACCAAGAGCGTCAAGCGCGTCGGCGGCGAGGTGATCGCCACGTTGCGCACCACGTTCGCCAAGCCCGCCAAAGCGCCCGGCGGCGAGTGGTTCGGGTCGCGGACCGTGGTGGCGGTGCGGTGTGCCACCGGCACCGTGGCCGTGAAGGAGAACCGCTACTACGGCGACGCGAAGTTCACGAAGGTGGCCAGCGAGAAGATCGTGAAGATTCCCGGCTACGCTCCTCCGGTTCCGGGCTCCGTACCGGCGCTCGCGCTCAAGGAGCTGTGTCCGGTCAAGTGAACAGGCGCTGATTGGGCGCGATGGTGTTCGGGCCGGCGCGGACTTCCGCGTGTATCAGGCGCCCGTGCAGGCGCCCATGCACGCCGCCATGAACGACGCCAGTTTCTCCGCGTCCAGCGCGCCCGATGTGCGTACGCCGGTGCACAAGTCGAGGCCGTAAGGGCGCACCGTTGCGATTGCGTCGCGCACGTTGTGGGCGCGCAGGCCGCCAGCGAGCCACACCGGCACGTCCACCGCGTCGCGGATGCGGCGACTGAGCTGCCAGTCGTGCGTGCGGCCCGTGCCGCCGAGCTCCTTCACGGCGAGCGATACGTTGCCGGAGTCGAGCAGGATCGCGTCGACGTGTGGCGCGACCTGCGCCGCGTAGTCGACCGACTGCTCGTCGGCGACGTGCACGACCTGCACCAATCGCACGGTTGGCAGCAGCATGCGCACATTAGTGAGCGTACTCACCGGGAGATGATCCACGAGCTGCACCGTCGTGGTCCCGCAGCGTGCGTGCTGCGCCGCAATCGCCGCGGCGTCGTGGAGGCTGGTGAGCAGAAAGGTCTCGACGCCCGCCGGTACCGTGGGCGCAATCGCCGCGATGCGCGCCTCGCTGATCACCCCGGGGCCACTCGGCATGTGCGACACGAGGCCGATCGCCGACGCACCAAGGGACACGGCGAGGGCGGCTTCCTCGACGGAAGCGATGCAGCACACCTTGACCTTAACGGCGGGGGGACAGCGGAGGGAACAACGGGAGACAGCGTCATGGGTCATGTCTCACAACGTTCTGGTTACCGCGATCCGAGTAACGGCGGGTACCAACGGTGTTGACCGCGGTTACTCGGTGTGCAGTCATCATGACGCCGTTCATCTCATGACGCCGTTCATCACATGACGCAGTAACACGCAGTCACCCACGCCCCTACCGCCGCAGTTCCAGCGAGTCGCGCACGGTGAGTAGCGC
>NZ_JBIJAW010000433.1:0-2545 GCF_044345575.1 Gemmatimonas sp. | reverse complement strand
GTCGCCGTGCGTCGCGTTGTGCGCCCGGTTTTCGATGGCCGCGATGCGACCCACCAGTACGCCGTCGCGCTCCGCCAGAAACAGCGCCCGGTCGGCGTGCTGGTAGAAGGGGTTCGCCTTCACATCCAGCGCATCGCGCACCACCAGCTTGAGCGGCGGCACCCACTGCGGATGCTCCGCGCTGGTGTAGATGCGCCAGGGCAGGTCGATGAAACGGCGCAGGTCGGCGCCGGTGCGCACGTCGCGGATCACGAGCGCCATCACGAACGCCTCGGTTCGTGCAGACTCAGAGCCGGAAAACCGTGAAGCCCTGTGCGGCGGCCGCATGGCGATCGTACATCGCCTTCAGGTCGGCCAGCACCGGCTGCTCCCCACGGCACAGGCGCCGCAGCGCCGCCAGATCGAGGGATCGGTACTCGTCATGCCCCACCGCCACGACCAGCGCGTCCACCGGCTTGGCCTCGCTGATCTCGCCCAGCGTGATGCCGTACTCGTGCTGCACCTCGGCGGCGTCCGCCCACGGGTCGGCCACCACCACCGTGGCGCCCCACTGCTCCAGCTCCTTCACCAGATCGGCAACCTTGCTGTTGCGCACGTCCGGGCAGTTCTCCTTGAACGTGACACCGAGCACCCCCACCCGGCTCTGCGCCACATGACAGCCGCTCTTGAGCATCAACCGGATGACACTGCGCGCCGCGTAGCGCGCCATGTTGTCGTTGATGCGCCGGCCGGCGAGAATGACCTGCGGGTTGTACCCCACTTCCTCGGCCTTGTGGGTCAGGTAGTACGGGTCCACACCAATGCAGTGCCCGCCCACCATGCCCGGGCGGAAGGGCAGGAAGTTCCACTTGGTCCCCGCCGCCTCGAGCACCTCGGTGGTGTCGATGCCGAGCCGGGAGAACACCACCGACAGCTCGTTCACGAACGCGATGTTCAGGTCGCGCTGGCTGTTCTCGATCACCTTGGCAGCCTCAGCCACCTTGATGCTGCTCGCCTTCCACGTCCCGGCGGTCACGATGCTCCGGTACAGTGCGTCCACCTCGTCCGCCACCGCCGGCGTGCTGCCGCTCGTGATCTTGGTGATCGTGGTGAGCGTGTGCACCTTGTCGCCCGGATTGATCCGCTCCGGGCTGTAGCCGCAGAAGAAATCCTGGTTGAACGTGAGTCCCGAGTGCCGCTCCAGCACCGGCACACACACCTCCTCGGTGCAACCGGGGTACACCGTGGATTCGTAGATCACGATGCTCCCCTTCGGCATCACGCGCCCCACCGTCTCGCTGGCCTTGATGAGCGGGGTCAGGTCGGGACGTCGGGCCGTATCGATGGGCGTCGGTACCGTCACGATGAAAATCCGGCACGCCTTCAGCGCCTCCGGATCACTGCTGAACTCCAGCTTACTTGCGGCCGTGAGCTGCTCCGCGCTCACCTCGAGGGTGCGGTCGTGCCCGCTCCGGAGTTCCGCGATGCGCGCGGCATTGATGTCGAACCCCACGACGTCGCGCACGCGCCCGAACTCCGCGGCCAGCGGCAGGCCGACATAGCCAAGCCCGATCACCGCAATCTTCTCGTTCGCCGCCGCGTCGTTCATCACCGCACTGCCCATCGCCGTATCGCTCACCGCCGCCATTCCCCGTAACTGATTGTCTGGTTATCCACTGAGCTTGCCCATCCTCGCATGGATGACCCGTGGGGGCAAGTAGGCATCATCGACGGCCGCACGCGTTACGCGGTGAAGACCAGCGTGGCGTTCGTGCCGCCGAAGCCAAAGGCATTGCTCATCACCGCGCGTACCCCCGGCACGCGACGCGCCACGTTCGGCACACAATCGAGAGTAATGCCGGGATCCTGCGCCTCGAGGTTGATCGTGGGCGGCGCCACGCCATCCTGCATCGCGCGGATGCTCACGATCGCCTCCGCCGCACCGGCAGCACCGGTGAGATGCCCGAACATCGACTTGGTGCTCGACACCGGCACCTGCTGCGCCCTGTCGCCGAACACCGCTTCGATGGCGCGCGCCTCAGCGATGTCGCCGAGCGGCGTGGAGGTGGCGTGCGCGTTGATGTAGCCGATGTCCGACGGCGCGAGCCCCGCATCGGCGAGGGCGGCGCGCATGGTACGCTGCGCCCCCTCGTGGTTGTCGGTGGGGGCGGTGAGATGGAAGGCATCGGCGCCGGCGCCGTACCCGGCCAGGACCGCGTGCACACGGGCACCGCGCGCGAGCGCATGTTCCTCCGACTCGAGCACCAGAATCGCCGCCCCTTCCGACAGCACGAAGCCGTCGCGGTCGGCCGCAAAGGGGCGGCTGGCACCAACGGGGTCGTCGTTGCGCGTGGAGAGCGCCCGGATGGCGTTGAACCCCGCCACACACATGAAACCAATCGGGGCCTCGGCGCCACCGGCCAGCACGACGTCGGCATCCCCACGCTCGATGAGGCGCATGGCCTCACCCAGCGCGTGGGCGCTCGTCGCGCAGGCGCTGTTCGTGCTGATGCTCGGCCCCTTGCACCCGTACCGGATGGACAGGTTACTCGCGGCCATGTTGATC
>NZ_JBIJAW010000432.1:0-2546 GCF_044345575.1 Gemmatimonas sp. | reverse complement strand
AGAAACACCCGCGTGCCATTGGCTACGAGCTTACGGGCCAATGCTGCACCGATACCACCGGTGGCACCCAAAACGAGAACCGCGTGCGAAGTCTGAGACATGCACGCGGAACTCGCAGCCGAGGGCGGGGGTTCCCGCCGGATGTGGTTACGGCGACAGTCGTCGCTTTACCCAGCGGCCCGCTTCCTTCCGGAACTGAATGCGATCGTGCAACCGGCTCCGCCGCCCCTGCCAGAACTCGATCTCCTCCGGCACCACCCGGAAGCCGCCCCAATGCTCGGGAAGCGGCACGATGCCGTCGGCGAAGCGGGTTTCGTTGGCAGCAAGCTCCTGCTCCAGCGTCTCACGCGACGGCAGTACGCTGCTTTGCGACGACGTCCACGCCCCGATGCGGCTCGGCAGCGGACGTGACTGAAAGTACGCATCCGACTCGGTGCGGCTCACACGCTGCACGGCCCCGTTGACGCGTACCTGCCGCTCGAGCTCCGGCCAGAAGAAGCAGAGCGAGGCGCACGGATTGTCGGCGAGTTCCACACCCTTGCGGCTGCGATAGTCGGTGTAGAACACGAAGCCGCGCGCGTCCACGCCCTTGAGCAGCACCATGCGCGCCGACGGATACGCGTCGGGGGTGGCAGTAGCGAGGCACATGGCGTTCGGTTCGATCACCTCGGCCTTCAGCGCCTCGTCGAACCACGTGGTGAACTGCGCGATCGGATCGTCGGCCACGTCGGCTTCAGTAAGCGCGTGGCGCTGGTAATCCTTGCGGATGTCGGCGATGGACACGGGACGGAGAGTAGCGGGAAGCAGGTGCTGGTCGCAGGACGCGGGACGGCGGTGGCCGACCCCAGTGGATCGCCACGGCCACTTAACGTACAATGCCCCGTATGCGATCCACGAGAACCGTTGCCCTCGAACTCTATGCGGACGTGGTCTGTCCGTGGTGCTGGATCGGCGACCGCCGGCTGGCCGCCGCCCTCGACATCGTGAGGGCGGACATGCCCGACGTCACCTTCGACGTGACGTGGCGCCCGTTTCAGCTCGATCCCACCATTCCGCCCGAAGGGCGCGACTGGGAAGAGGTCATCGAACAGAAGTTCGGCGGCCGCGCTCGCGCGGAACCGATGTTCGAGCGCGTCGCGCAGGCGGGCGCCGCCGATGGCCTCGACTTTGCCTTTGATCGCATTACGCGGCATCCCAATACGGTGCACGCGCACGCGCTGGTGGTGCATGCGCAGCAGAAGGGGCTCGATGTGTGGCCCCTCGTCGAATCCCTCTTCGCGGCGCAGTTCACCGCGGGCGACGACGTGAGCAGCCCGGAGGTGCTGGTGCGCATCGGCGCCGCGCATGGACTCGCCGAGGGCGAGGTGCGCGACCTCATTGCGAAGCGCACATACGACGTGGACGTGCAGCAGAGCCAGCGCGAAGCCGCGCGGCTGGGCATTCAAGGGGTGCCGTTTCTCGTACTCGACGGCCGCTATGCCGTGAGTGGCGCGCAGCCCACCTCGGTGTTCGTGGATGCACTCAAGCGCGCCGCCACCGACTGATCCGTTATCCCCGACTGCGGCGCAGCGCATCCAGCAGCGTGGCGCCCAGCGCATCGACGAGTTCGACGGGGTGCACGGCCGACATCGACAGGCGAAGACGGGACGTACCCGCCGGCACGGTGGGCGAACGTACACCGCCCACGAGAAAGCCACGGCGGCGCAAATCCGTCACGATGGCTGTCATGCGCACGGCGTCTCCGATCATCACGGGAATGATATGCCCGTCGTCGGGACCGGTGATGTCGAGGCCACCGGCCATGAGACGCTGGCGCAGGCGACGCGCGCGGTCACGCACGGCATCGCGCCGCCACGTTTCCACCTGCGCGATGCGCAGCGCCTCGAGCGTGGCCGCGGCCAGCGCCGGCGGTGATCCAGTGGTGAAGATGAACGAACGGGCGCGGCTCACGAGAAACTCCACGAGTTCCTGCGACCCACCCACGTACGCGCCGGCGGTGCCCAGCGCCTTGCCAAGGGTGCCCACCACCACGTCCACGAGCCCGTTCACGCCGAAGTGTTCGAGGCTCCCCGCACCGGTATCGCCCAGCACACCGGTCCCGTGTGCATCGTCCACGTACGTCCACGCCTGATACTTGCGCGCGAGAGGCACGAGGCGGTCGAGCGGACAGAGATCGCCGTCCATCGAGAATACCCCCTCCACCACGATCAGCGCACGACGGTATCTCGGCCGCTCCGTGATCAGCAGCTGTTCCAGCGCCTCGAGATCGTTGTGCGGAAAGACGTGCGTGACCGCGCGCGACATGCGACAACCGTCAACGAGCGAGGCGTGATTCAGCGCGTCGGAGAAGATCACGTCACCACGCTCCGCCAGCGCCGGAATCGCGCCCACGTTCACCATGTACCCGGAAGGGAACAGGAGCGTGTAATCGCACCCCTTCAAGTGGGCGAGCGTGTGCTCGAGCACCTCGTGAATGGGATGATTCCCCGAGATCAGGCGCGCGGCGCCCGCACCGGTCCCCTCGGCCTGCAGCACCGCATGCGCCG
>NZ_JBIJAW010000431.1:0-2551 GCF_044345575.1 Gemmatimonas sp. | reverse complement strand
ATCCCCACGATGAGGTCCGGCATCCAGTCGCGCGCGACCCGGACAGCGAGGGCGCGTGAGAGCTCGCCGAACAACGGCCAATCGACAATGAGCACGCCCTTCGAGGGGTCAGGGGCATACGGCTGCGGTACGGGCATTCCACGGCTCCACTGAGGTCACGATCAGTGTACCCCCAACCGGATGCGCGCGCCAATCAGCATGGCCCTGACATGCCAGCAGGGAGCGGCAGCGGCTTGTAGCCAACGGTTCTCACCGATAGGTTTGCGAACGGAGTCGAGTGCAACCACGACTCCGCACCTCGTTGGGCGACGGGATCGCTTCGCTCCGGCGCCATTTCCTTTCCCTCACGATTCACCGCGCGCGCATGACTTGGTGGCGCCGCCTCGTGGGCGGCTCGTCCGGACGTGATTCGAAACAGCCGGACTTTCTGGCTGAAGCGATCGACCTCGAGTCGCGCGGCGATTACGCCAACGCGCTGACGTCGTATCGTCTCGCCCTGCGCGAGCGCCCCGACGATCCCGGCGTGTTGCAGAACATCGCCATCGCCTTCTCCAAGACGGGGCAGCCCGAAGAGGCCATTCGGACGTACCGACGGGCCCTTCAGCTCAACCCGGATCTGGCTGGGGCGCACTACGGGTTGGCCTTTCTGCTCCTCAAGCGCGGGGACACCGCGCATGCGGGCATGCACCTCGAGGGCTTCCTGCGCTCGACGCGTCCCGACGATCCGGCATCCGCCAAGTTTCGCGCCCACGCCGAGCGTACCCTCGCCGAACTGAGCGGAATGGCGCACAGCACCGACGGTGGCGAGTCGGTGGCGGACGGGAACGTCGATGGCGCCACTGACGGCGTGAGCGAGGGCTGACGTGGGGCGCGTACTATCAATCGTCAGCCAGAAGGGCGGCGTCGGGAAGACTACCACGGCGGTCAATCTGGCCGTGGCCTTCGCGCGCCGCGGCCTCAAGACGCTGCTCGTGGATGCCGATCCGCAAGGAGCGGTACGCTACGGGGTGGGGTTGCGCCGCGGGCACCCCACGGTGGGATTCGATGACTACCTGCGTGGCGAGCACGCACTGCGCGAGGTGATCCTGCCCACCGCGCTCCCGTGGTTGCGGGTGATTCTTGCCGGCAGCGTCAGCGACATGGCCGACCACACCGAATTCCAGAAGCGCGTGGGCGAGACCACCGTGCTGGCCGAGCTGTTGGCCATGGCTCGCGAGCGCTGCCACGTGGTGGTGGTGGACACCCCGCCCGGGCTTGGTGCCATCACGCGACGTGTCCTCGCGGCCAGCCAGCACGTCGTGGTGCCGCTGCAGTGCGAACCACTGGCGCTGCAGACCACCCCGCAGATTCTGCGCGCCATTCAGGATGTGGTGGCCGAGAACGAGGAACTCACGCTGGAAGGCATTCTGCTCACGATGTACGAGGAGGGGAACCCGGCCACGGATCGCGTCGTCCGCTACGTCCGTGAGCATCTGCCCCAACACCTCGTGTTCGATGTGCCGGTGCCCCGGACACCCGCCACCGCAGATGCTTTCGCGGCAGGACAGCCCGTGGTGCTGCGGACGCCGGCCGACCCGGCCAGTCAGGCGTACGTGAACATCGCCACGCGTCTCGCCGAACGTTTCGTCTGAGTTGGCTGTGAACCGAATTCTGCTGTGCGGTGGGATCGCCGCAGCGGTCGCCGTAGCCGCCTGCGCCGATGTGGGTACCGGCCCTGAAGTGCCGGCAGCCATCGAACTGCCGCCCTTTGCGTTTCCAACCGTCGTGGTGGGTGACACGCTACGCGATTCGCTCGGGGCGGTGGCCCCGATCAAGGCCATCGTACGCAACTCGGCGGGCGACATCATTGCCGATGCCCGGCCCAGCTACCTGTACGCTGACTACACCCGCGATTCGGCCTTCCGCGTCGATACCATCACGGGCATCGTCGTAGCCCGCGCGAAGGTCATTGCCGGGCGTCTCGCGGCCCGCATTGGTTCGTCGCTGCAGGTATTGCGCACCCTGTCGTCTACGGTGCGCCCCGATACGGCGGTCTCAGGGTCGGCCCCGTCTGCATTGATCGTCTCCCTGCTCCCCGATACCGGGCGGACGCGAGCCGAGGGCAATACGACAGGGGGGGTCAGCGTGCAGCTGCGCAATCTGCAGGAAACGACTCCGGTGGGGGTGGACGGCTGGCTGGTGAGTTTCCGGTTGGTAAAGCCGACCAACCCGACCAACGACACGACCAAGGGCGTCTTTTTGGTAGATGAGCAACTCCGGGCGTCGATGCTCGACACGACGTCGTCCGAGGGAACGGCTTCCCGTCGGGTACGCGTCCGGCCAGCCAGCTTCCCAGTACCGCAGGGGTCGGCGCGCGTCACCGACACGGTCATCGTGGAGGCGACGGCCCGCTATCGCGGGCAACTCGTGCGCGGGGCACCCATACGGATGCTGTTGCAGGTCGTCCGCCCGGCCTCGCAGTAGCCCCGCTTCTTAGCGGACCTCCCGGCCGAGGCACACTCCCGCCGATCATTGCAGGGCACCAATTTTCCAGTGCCTACCCCGAGCGGAC
>NZ_JBIJAW010000133.1:0-8706 GCF_044345575.1 Gemmatimonas sp. | reverse complement strand
TTCCGCACCGGTGACTTGTCCGGTCTCGACGTGCTGGCGCATGTCACCAAGGGCATCGGGGCGACCACGGGCGAGGACTTCGCTTTGCCGGCGTGGGTGCACGAAGAGCTGGTGGCCAAGGGCAAGCTGGGCGACAAGACCGGCGGTGGCTTCTACCAGAAGACCAAGCAGGGCACGCTCACTTTCGACTGGAAGACGAAGAGCTACGTTCCGCAGCAGCGGCTCGAGGACGGCGACATCGGCGCGGCCATTCGCCTCCCCATTCCGCAGCGACTGCCCGCCATCAAGAACCTGCCGGGCGCGCAGGGCGCGTTCATTCGCGATCATGTGGTGGACGTGGCGCACTATACGCTCACGCTGGCGTCGCAGCTTGCGCACGACCTCGTGGCCATCGATCGCGCGATGGAGTGGGGCTACGGCTGGGAAGCGGGACCCTTTCAGGTGATGGACGCGCTCGGCCTCGATTGGCTCAAGCAGGAGTTCACGGCCGAAGGGCGCGACATTCCGGCGCTGCTGGAACTCGCGCAGGGTTCGTTCTACAAGAACGGCGAGTATCTCACCTTCGACGGCACGTACGAATCCATCCCCGGTATTCCGGGACGCATCTCGCTCGCAGGATTGGCGCAAAGCGGCCGCGTGCTCGAAGACAACGGCTTGTCGCGCCTCATCGACTTGGGCGACGGTGTGGCGTGCTTCGAATTCCGCTCCAAGATGAATACCCTCGGACAGGGGGTGCTCGAAGGGCTCGAGAAGTCGTTGCGCAAGGTCGAGAAGCTCGGCTTCAACGGCATGGTGATCGGCAACGAAGACGCGCGCGTGTTCACGGCCGGAGCCGATCTCTCGGGGGTGTCGTTCGCGGTCGCAGCCGGTGCGTGGGATGACATCGCACAGTCGATCAGTGGTTTCCAGAACAGCGTGATGTCCATTCGTCGCGCGCCCTTCCCCGTGGTGGTGGCTCCGGCCGGCATGACCCTGGGTGGCGGCTGCGAATTCACGCTGCACGCCGACGCCGTTCAGGCGCACGCCGAGACGTACATCGGCTTGGTGGAAGTCGGCGTTGGCTTGCTCCCCGGTGGTGGTGGGACGAAGGAACTGCTCATGCGCTTCACCAGCGAACTGCAGCAGTACGAAGAGGTGGATCTCTTTGCGGCCGTCAAGCGTGCGTTCAAGCTCATCGCGTTCGCCAGCACCAGTACGTCGGCACACGAAGCCCGCGCCATGGGGCTGTTGCGTGATCGCGATCGCATTTCGATGAATCGGGATCAGCATCTCAGCGACGCCAAGCAGCGTGTACTCGATTTGGCGCCGGGCTACCTGCCTCCTGCCGAGCGTACGGTGCGGGCGCTGGGCCGCGAAGGGATCGGCAATCTCGAGTACGCGCTGTGGGCCGCGAAGGAAGCCGGTCAGGCCAGTGCGCACGACGTGCGCGTGGGACGCGCGGTGGCTTACGTGCTGTGCGGTGGTGACGGCACGCCGCGCGATGTGACGGAGCAGGATGTTCTCGACCTCGAACGCGAGCAGTTCCTCTCGCTCCTGGGCACCAAGGAGACCCAGGAACGCATCGCGTACACCCTCAAGACCGGCAAGCCGCTGCGCAACTGAGCGCGCGACAGGAGATGGAGATGACCGAGGTCGTAATCGTCAGTGCCGCACGTTCGGCGGTGGCCCGCGGCAAGGCCGATGGGTCGCTGGCGGGCGTGCATCCGGTGGATCTGTCGTCAGCGGTGATGAAGGCCGCTATCGAGCGGGCCGGTGTGGATCCGGCCGTGATCGAAGACGTGCAGTGGGGGTGCGCAATGCCTGAAGCCTCGCAGGGACTCAATCACGCGCGACTTGCGTGGTTGCGCGGTGGTCTGCCGGTGGAAACGTCGGCGGCCACCATCAACCGGTTCTGTTCGTCGGGGCTGCAGTCGGTGGCCTACGCGGCGCAGGCGATCATCGCGGGCCAGGGTGATGCCGTGATGGCCGGTGGCATCGAGATGATGTCGCAGGTGCCCATGAGCGGCTACAACGCGCGCCTGTCGCCCGCGATCACCGAGAGCTACATCGGCATGGGGTTCACCGCCGAGAACGTGGCCCGGCAGTGGGGCATCACCCGAGAGCAGCAGGACCAGTTCGCCTACGACAGTCAGCAGAAGGCCGCGGCTGCGGTAGCGGGTGGTGCGTTCCGCGAGGAGATCGTGCCAATCCACACGCAGAAGTTCACGTGGAAGGGCGCCGAGAAGTCGGTGACCGATGTGGTGTTCGACACCGACGAATGCCCGCGTGCGGAGACGACGCTCGAAGGGCTCGGCAAGCTGCGCCCGGCGTTCCTCCCCACGGGCACAGTAACGGCGGGCAACGCCTCGCCGTATTCCGACGGCGCCGCGGCGGTGCTGGTCATGCGCGCCGACACGGCGAAGGAACTGGGACTCACGCCGCTCGCGCGTTTCGTGAGCTTCGCCGTGGGCGGCGTGGATCCGAGCATCATGGGCGTCGGCCCCATCAAGGCGGTGCCCAAGGCGCTCAAGCGGGCGGGCCTCTCGCTGAGTGACCTCAAGCTCATCGAGTTCAACGAAGCCTTCGCGGCGCAGGCGCTGGCGGTCATCAAGGAACTCGACATGCCCACCGACATCATCAACGTGAACGGCGGCGCCATCGCGCTCGGGCATCCCCTCGGCGCCACTGGCGCCAAGCTCACCACCCAACTCGTGCACGCCCTCCGCCGCCGCGGCGGCGGCTACGGCATGGTCACCATGTGCATTGGTGGGGGAATGGGAGCGGCGGGCGTGTTTGAGGTATACAGCGGCTGAACGACGGGAGCGCTTCGTACGGAAGCTGGTAGGACGAGAGCTTCAGACACGGGAAATAGAACAACGGGAACTTCCTCCACTGGGGCAGTTCCCGTTGTTGCATTTCCCGTGAGTGTAGCTCCCGTTGCACCAGCTCTCGTGACATCAGCTTCCGTGGTGCCACGAAGAAGCCAGGGTCACTACATCGCCACCGGCTTCTTCGTCGGCACCACCAGCTTCGGCATCTCCAGCTTCTCCAGCATCGGATTGAGCCGCTTCGCCGTAGACTGGATCTGCGTGTCCACCATTGTGATCACCACGTCGGCGTCGCGGCGCACTTCACCGGAGTACTCCATCTGGCCGGGGATCACTGGCGTGAGCCCGTTATCCACGTTGGAGAGCAGCGCCGAGGCGCGCTGCAGCGGTCGCGGTCCCTCGGAGTAATACGGCGCCACATCGGTGGTGGGGCGCGTGAGCTGCAGGCGGATGGAGTCGAGCTTGCGCAGTTCTTCGCGTGTGGCGATCACCAGCTCCTTCGCGGCGGCTGCACGCAGCGTATTGGCGGTCTTGGCGCGCTCCTCGGCCTGCGCGGCAAAGGCGGCGAGTCCACGCTCCGTTTCGATGAGCGTGTTCACCGTGGCCACCATGCGCGTGGCCTGCTCGAACTGGGCCTTCACCTCACCATCGGCGAACTTCGCGGTGGGATCGAGCTTCACGACGAGCGGCTGCTCCTGCGTCTGCCCGAACGCGGTGATGCGCACCGTGTACGTGCCCGGCAGCACCTGCGCGCCCGGCACGCGCCCGCGCGCGCCGTCATCATCGAGGCTGTCCGCCGGGGTGTCGCTCAACGTGAGCGAGGGCGCCATGCGCAGATCCCACGCCACGCGGTTGAATCCGGCACTGGCGCTCACCTTACGCAAGCGACGAATCACGGCGCCGTCCTTGAGAATTTCGATACGCACCGCCGAATCGGCGGGCACCTTCGCATCGGTCCCCTTGGCCAGCCAATAGGTGATGAGGGCGCCGTACTGGGCGTTCTGTCCGCGGTACTGCTTGTGGCCGTAGTTGAATGACTGCTCACCCGTGTTGTAGCGCATGGCCGCCCGCATAGGGAACAGGTGCACGGGCTTGCCCGCGACGTCACTGTTCATCTGCTGAATGGGTGACGCATCGTCGAACACCCACAGCGCCCGACCGTGCGTGGCCACGATGAGATCGTTGTCGCGCGGATGCACGAGCACCTCGTGCACCGCCACGTTCGGCAGATTCTTGAGCGAGAGCTTGGTCCACTGCGTGCCACCGGTCCAGCTGGCGAAGAGTCCGTACTCCGACCCGTAGTACAGCAGGTTGGGGTTCTTCGGATCTTCGCGAATCACCTGGGCATACGCATTCGCCGGCAGATTCCCGGTGATGTTCGTCCACGTTTTGCCGAAGTCGGTGGTCTTGAAGGCGTACGGCTTGAAGTCGTCGCTCATGTGCCGTTCGAACGTGACGTAGGCGGTACCCGCCGCCGTACGTGAGGCTTCAATGCCGCTCACCACGGCATCGGGGCCCACGCCCGGCACATTGGGCGCCACGTTCGTCCACGTCTTGCCATCGTCCTGCGAGACCTGAAGGTTGCCGTCGTCGGTGCCGGCCCAGATGACCCCCTTCTTCACCGGGCTCTCGCTCACGGAGTAGATGGTGCCGTAGTACTCGGCGACCGTGTTCTCCTTGAGAATCGGCCCGCCGGCATCGCCCTGACGCGACTTGTCGTTCTTGCTGAGATCACCGCCCAACGCGGTCCACGTGCGCCCCCAATCGGCGCTGCGGAAGAGCGTACTGCCGCCGAAGTACACGATACGACCGTCGTGCGGCGAGGGCACGATGGGTGCGTTCCAGTTGAAGCGCACCGCGTTGGAGTCGGCCGAGTACCCGTCCATCCGCTTGGGCTGCGGCGAGGCTTCACGCACTTCGTAGCGGCCAAGATGCGTGGCTTGGATACCTCCGGCCTGATAGTCGGAAAGGAACCAGTCCGGATCATCCGGATGGCTGATGCCGTAGTAGCCGTCGCCGAACTGGATGAAGCGCCACTCCCACGAGTAGATGCTGCTCTTGCGTGTGCGCGTGGGACCGGTCCACACCCCGTTGTCCTGCAAACCACCGGTGACGTGGTAGAACGGTTCGCGCATGTCGTACGACAGCTGATAGAACTGTCCAACGGGGAGATTGTCGAACCACTCCCACGCGCCGGCACCATCGTAGCTCACTTCGAGCCCGCCGTCGTCACCCATGAGCAATCGCTTCGGATTCTGCGGGTCGATCCACAGCGCCTGATGGTCGCCGTGGAAATTGCCCGGCACGTTCACGAAGGTGCGCCCACCATCGATGCTGTGCATGAACGACATGCCCAGCGTGTACACGTGGTGCTCGTTTTTCGGATCCACGCGCAGATCGGCGTAGTAGAAGCCGCGGCCGATCGTATTGGCGTTGCGGCTGACCGCCTGCCAGTTCTCACCGGCGTCGTCGGAACGGAACACGAAGCCGTCCTTGCTCTCGATCACCGCGTACACCATGCGCGGATTGCTCGGCGCGACCTTGATACCGATGCGACCGGTGAGCGACGGAATACCACGCGTGAGCTTCGCCCACGTCTTGCCGCCGTCCACCGACTTGAAGATGCCGCCCTTCTCGTCGCCGGAGCGATGCGTCCACTGCTTGCGGTCGAAGTACCACATGCCCGCGTAGAGCACATTGGGATTCTGCGGATCGATATCGATATCCGACGCACCGTGTCGGTCGTCGATGTACAGCGTGCGCTTCCACGTTTCGCCGCCGTCCTCCGACATGAAGACGCCGCGCTCGGTGTTGGGGCCGTATTCCGAGCCGAGCGCCGCCGCGTACACTTTGCGCGGGTCGCGCGGATTGATCACCATGCGCGCGATGTGGCGCGAGTCGGGAAGGCCGAGCCACTTCCACGACTTGCCGCCATCGGTGCTCTTGTAGACGCCGTTGCCGAACGACACGGAGTTGCGCGGATTGCCCTCGCCGCTCCCCACGTACACGACATCGGAGTTACCCGGCTCGAGCACGATGTCGCCGATCGTCTGCACCGGCTGCTTGTCGAAGATGGGCATCCACGTGGTGCCGGCGTTGGTGCTCTTCCACACCCCGCCGGAGGCACTGCCCACGTAGATGGTGGCCGGGTCACCCGGCACGCCCGTCACGGTGGCGATGCGGCCACTCATGTTGGCGGGACCGATGTTGCGGTAGGCGAGACCGGCGAACGTCGTATCGGCGAGACCGGACGTCGCTGCGGCCGTCGCGGGGCGTTTCTGCTGCGCGCTCAGAAGCGTGGGCAGCGAGAGGCCGAGGGCGAGAGTGAGGCGAGTACGCATGGGGAGAATGGGAGGTGGGAAAACCGCTCTCCGATTCTTCCTGCTGGGCGCCAACTACGCAACCGTCTGTCAGGGCGCGTGTGTGCGACCGCTGCGCCCCCGTACAGCGTGGAGGGTCGTGTGTTAAGGGTTCTGGGTGGGTGCTGCACCCACCCACGACCCTGAACGCACAACCCTTCACCCTGAACGGGATCGCTGTCAGTCAAACACCGGACACTCGCGATTCGGGCGCCGCAGTTACCCGCGCATCTCCCCTTCCGCTTTCTCCGCCAGCGCCTCTACGACGTCCCCCAACCGACTGAACCGGGCGTCGCTCGTCAGCCCCTGCTCGTACCGGGCGAAAATCTGCTGGGCGATGACGGCCACCTTGAACAGGCCGAACGTGAGATAGAACGGAGCGTCGCTCACGTCGCGCCCGCTGGCCTGGCCGTACTCACGCACCAGATCGGCGCGGGTCCAGGCGCCCGGGAGCGCCGTGATCCCAAGGCCGAGCGAACGGAAGATCGGGGCATCACCGGCTTCCACCCAGTACGCGAGCGACGTCCCGAGGTCCATGAGCGGGTCCCCGACGGTAGCCATCTCCCAGTCGAGAATCGCCTGGACCTCCGACAACGTGGCATCGAACACGAGGTTGTCGAGCTTGAAATCGTTGTGCACGAGCACGCTCCCCCGCTCGGGGGGACAATGAGCCGTCAACCAGGCGGCTACCGTGTCCATGGTCGGCACGGGACGCGTGCGCGACGCCTGCCATCGCTTCGTCCACCCGTGCACCTGGCGCTGCACGTAGCCCGTGCCCTTGCCGAGCAGAGCAAGCGGAGGCGTGTCCACCGGGACCGCGTGAAGTTGAACAAGCGTCTCGACGAACGTTCGCGAGAGGGCGGCCATGCGCGTCGGCAGCTGTTCTGCGGGCTCCAGAAGCCGCGCGGGTGGCGCGCCCCGCAGAATCACGCCGCTCACGTACTCCATGAGATAGAACGGCGCACCGAGTACGGTGGCATCCTCCCCGCACGCGACCGGGCGCGGCACGGGGACACCAAGGGGGTGCAGCGCCGCCAGAATCCCGTACTCGCGCACCATGTCGTGCGCGATGCCTCCAGCAACACCACGCGGCGGTCGCCGCAGCACCAGCGCGCGGTCGCCCTCCGCACGGTGCAGCGTGACGAGATACGTGAGGTTGGAAAACCCAGCCGGGAACTGCCGCGCCGACAACGTGGTGCCGGCCGGCACGAACTCGGGCGCGACACTCGCCAGCCAGCGCTGCAGCGCGTCGAGGTCAACGAGATCGGCGTCGCGGACGGGAATCAGAGCGTCGGACATGGGGCCTTCGGCGGAACGGCGTAAAGGGGACAGCGTAATGAGTTGCCACATAACAGCACTGCGTACGCTGGCGGCGTGCAGTTGGGAGGCAACGCTTTACTCTTTACGCTTTTCCCCGTCAGTCCCCACGATGTACGCCTTAAGCGCCCGCCGCGCGATGACGCTCTTGTGCACCTCGTCGGCCCCGTCGTAGATGCGCGCCGCGCGCTCGTGACGGTACCACCAGGCGAGCGGCGTGTCGTCAGTCATGCCGAGCGCACCGTGCACCTGAATGGCACGATCGAGTACCCGCTGCAGCGTGTTGGCCACGAACACCTTGATGTAGGCGATCTCCTCGCGCGCCGCCTCCTGCCCCTCGCGCGTCATGCGCGTGGCGGCATCGAGCACCATCAGCCGCGCCGCGTGAATCTCGATGCGTGACTCGGCGATCCAGAACTCGACCTGCTGCTTTCGGGCGAGCACCTCACCGGGGGCGATCTCGCGCGTGGCCGCGTAGCGGCACATGAGATCGAAGGCGCGCTCGCAGATACCGATCCACCGCATGCAGTGGTGGATGCGTCCCGGCCCGAGTCGTTCCTGCGCCAGGGCAAACCCGTGCCCCTGCGCGCCGAGCAGATTCCCCACCGGTACCCGCACATCGTCGAAGCGCACTTCCGCGTGGCTCGACCATCCGCCACCGCTTTCGCCCATCACGGCAATGTTGCGCAGCAGCGTGTAGCCGGGCGTATCGAGCGGCACGATGATCTGGCTCGCCCGGAAATGGCGGCGCGCGTCCTCGCGGTCGGTGACGGCCATCACCACGGCGAATGCCGCACCATCGGCACTACTGGTAAACCACTTGTGCCCATTGATGACCCACACCGACTCGTCGCGCGTCGCGGTCGTGGAAAGCACGACCGGATTGCTGCCGGCATGCTCGGGCTCCGTCATCGCGAAGCAGCTGCGGATGTCGCCACGCGCGAGCGGCTCGAGATAGGCGCGCTTCTGGTCGTCGGACCCGAAGGCGAGCAGCAACTCCATGTTGCCGACATCGGGGGCCTGGCAGTTGCACACGTAATGTCCGTATGGCGTCCACCCGAGCACCTCACTCAGACGCGCGAACGCGTCGAGCGGCATGCCCACACCGCCGTAGGCCTCGGGAAGGAAGGGCGCCCACAGTCCCAGCGCCTTGGCACGCACACGCAGCGCATCGAGGGTGATGACCGCGACGTGCCACGGCTGCGACAGCAACTGCGGCTCCA
>NZ_JBIJAW010000430.1:0-2556 GCF_044345575.1 Gemmatimonas sp. | reverse complement strand
GGACGGCGTGGCGCCGCGGACCCGAGCCTCATCGAGGTGCGGCTGGACAATGACGCGTTTCGCATGGGGCGGAGCATGGCGCCGGCGTGGGCGATTACGCGACGCCCCTACGCGGTCATCCTCTGCAAGTTCTCCGACATTCCGGACGAGCCGCTGCCGCGGCAGCGGTACGTGGACATGTACGCCAACGCGCCGGGGGGCACGGATGCCTTCTTCCGTGAGGCGTCGCGCGGGCGGCTGACCATGGAGGGGACCACCGTGTTCGGGTGGTACACGCTCCCCAAGACGCGGGCCGGATACACCAACGCCTCCGGAGAGGCGGATCTCAACCTCATGGCGACCGATTGCCTGGGCGTGGCCGATGCCGACGTGGACTTCTCGCAGTTCGGCGGGGTGGGCACGCACTATAACTCGCGGATCGGCTGCTGTTCGTGGGGGGGAAGCCGCGGCGTGGCCCTCGACGGGCCGAGCCGGAGCATGCCCTTCATGTGGAACATGGACTGGGCGCGGTCGGGGACTGTGGCGCACGAAGCCGGTCATTCGTTCGGTCTGCCGCATTCGAGCGGACCGTACGGGGCGGTCTACGATTCGCAATGGGACGTCATGAGCAGCTCGAGCAGCGGCAGCTATCTCAACGCCGACTTCGGGCGCGCCGGCTCGCAGTTCATCGGGGCGTACAAGGATCGACTGGGGCTCATCCCGGACACGGCCAAGGTGGTGCTGTCGAGCGGGCGATGGAGCGGGGTGCTCGAGCCGCATTCGCGGGCCAGCGGGCGCAACCCGCAGCTGATCATCCTGCCCACGCCATCGTCGCGGGCGAATGCGTGGATGACGATCGAGGCTCGCCAGCGCGTGGGGACCGATCGGTCGATTCCTGGCGAAGGGGTGGTCATCGCCACGGTGGACAACACGCGAAGTGAGCCTGCTCAGGTGGTCGACGTGGATGGCAACGGCGACCCCAACGACCCCGGTGCCGTGTGGACGGTGGGTGAGCGGTACGAGGATGCGGCCCGTGGCGTGGTGATGACGGTGGACTCACTGACCGCCAACGGACCGGCCATCACGGTGGAGCGCACGGGGGGCGGCGCCTCGAGACTCGCGACGATGGCGCGCTTCGAGCAGAGCGGGATTTCGCGTCAGTATGCGGCCAGCGACACGACCATCCGCCGCGATTCGGTGCGGGTAATTGCCTCGGGGCAGTGGATGATCACGAACACCACCCTCCCCGCCTGGCTACAGCTGTTTCGGCGGGAGGGGACGGGGACGGGGTGGGTGGTGTATGGCATCCGACCGGCCGCTGCACGCACCGGACGATCGATCGTCGCGCTGCAACTGCCAACACCCGGCGGGCTCTCCCCCCTCCAGTACACCATCGAGCTGGGTATCCCCGAGGGATCGGCGGCCGATGCGGCCGTGCTGTCACGCACGGGTGGACGCATGCCGATGACAGCCAATGGCCTCACCACGGCGATCGACACGCTGCGACTCGTTGCCGGCGGAAGCTTCGGCAGTGCCGCGTGGAGCATCTCAGTGTCGGCCAACATCCAGGCCTTCGATGTGTCGGGGGTAGCGTTCACCACACGCACCGGTACGGGCGGCACCACCATCCGGCTGCGCCGGTTACCCCGTACGGCCGCAGCCACCTCCATCGACACCATCCGGGTGGACCTCACCACGCCGGTCGCGCGCACACTGCTGGTGGTAGACACGGTGGAGTACGCCGCCGTCTCCACGGCGATCACACTCGGCGCACCACGCGGCGCCATCACGCGCCCCGTGGGTTCACCGATCCAGGTGGACAGCGTGCAGGTGCTTCTCGGAAATCCGGCCGGCATGTGGACCGCGTCCCGTCGTAGAAACGATACGGTCGTGCTCCGCAGCACAGGATTCCATGGCGACTGGATGGTCTGGGCACGCGCCGCCATCACGGTGGCCGTCTCGATCGATTCGATCACCGTCCAGAGCAGCGACGGCGCGACGGCACGCGTGGTGGACACGCTCACCGTGCAGGATGCCGCCACACGTGTGGTCATGGCGAGAAGCGGCGGGAGCCGCACGGTGACGATGGGACGAAACACCGCCAGCGACTCTGTGCAGGTGGGGATTCTCGGCCGGGCGGGCGCTTCGCTCACCTGGCAGGCCAGTGCCGCTGACGCCTCGATCCTACTGCACCGGCGGGATGCCTTCACCACCGCGGCCACCGGTGGACCGCGAGACTTCGTGCGCTTCAGTCGCATTCTCCCCTTGCTTGGGCCGGGGCGCTACATCGACACGATCACGGTCTCCCTGCAGGGGAGCCTCACGGCGCCCGCCCTCTACATCGACACCACCACCGTGCTCGCGCCGTCTGTGGTCGCCGGTGACGCCGACGTGAACGGCACCGTGAATGCCGCCGACGGAATGACGGTGCTGCGCTCGCTCGTTCAGCTCCCCGTGGCACCGCGCGCGAACGTACGGGTCGGAGGCGATGCCAACTGCGACGGGGTGATCACTGTGGCAGACGCGGTGATCCTGCTGCAGGTGGATGCCGGGGTGGTTCCAGCCGCGAACTGCGTG
>NZ_JBIJAW010000132.1:0-8720 GCF_044345575.1 Gemmatimonas sp. | reverse complement strand
TCTCGCGAGCCGTCCACCGATCAAGGCGGCACCAGTCCCGATCGCCAAGCCCGCGCCGCGGGATTCAGGCGAAGCACTCATCCCGTTCGATGACGGCGACGACGAGAGCATCCTGTCGGTGTTCTGATAGCTGAGAGGGGAGCGGTCGGACGAGAGACGACCTGCAGACGGCAGACGGCAGACGGCAGGTGGGCGAGGCCGCGCCCGCACGCACCACACCACACCCCACGCACCACACCAAACGATCAGTACCCTCTCACCGCCAGAAACGCCTCCCACAGCGGCAACTGAATCGGCGCCCCGAGCACCGCCAACTCCAGCACCGACAGCACCCCGATCACCGTGAGCAGCATCATCGCCTGCCGGTACCCAGGCGTACGTCCGCGAATGGCGAACAGCGCCGTATACAGCGTGTACGCAATCACGCACGCAATGGTGAACGGCAAAAACCAGCTGTTTACCGCCGGCCCGAAATAACTCTCGAGGAACACGAGCGTCTCGGGGAAGAAACCGCGACCGCTGTTCTCCACACCGAGGAAGATGTTGATGCTCGCGATCTGATGCACGCACCAGAAGAGCGCTGCCGTCCACCATCCGACGCGATTGGCGCGCTTGTGCGTGATGACAGCCGTCGTGGCTAGCACCGCGAGCATCACCAGCTGGTACCAGAACATCGAGAGGACCGCCTGCACCGCGAAGCCCCACGACGGCGGCTGGGCGGGGATATGTAGCCGTAACGACTCGGGACCGATGATCCACGCGCCGTAGAACGTCACCTGCGCCCACGTCCAGAGGAACGCCCCGCCAAGGAAACTCCGTCGGGCGGCCGAGGGGGTATCCCGATCGCGCTCGAGGTACACGAGCGCCGCCCCCCACACGGCCAGCGCGCTCGCGACGATGAGACCGAGCAGCCGTGTGGTGGGATTCCGCTCGAGCGCAAAGACGATCCCGGTCGTGCTCCACCAGAACGCCACGACCACCAGGAACGACCGCACGGCCACGCGCATCGTGGTTTCGCGCGTGGCGATGTCGGTGGTCTGCACCATGTCTGGATGCCGCGCCCGCACCAGTATATGCAGACGCTGTCGCCACCCCGTGAGCGGGGGGACGACGCGGGAGGGTACCACTCCCGGCACACGCACGGTTTCCACACCAGCCCCACTCATCCACCACCCTCCGCCATCTGAATCGCGGTCTTCACCAACCCTCCCAACGCCTTGGCATCGGCCGACGGCAGCAGGATATAGCGCGCCTTCATCGCTTCCGCGAGCCGGCGCGCGACCACCTCACCACGTGGCGACGTATCCACGAACATCGCCGGAATGTGCTGCGACGCAAAGCGGGCACCCGCCGCCAACGCATCCTGCTCCGCCTGCTTCCGCCCCGGCGTGCCATCGCGGGCGATGTTCGCGCGCCCATCGGTCATCATCACCACCAGCGGCGAGCTGCCGCCGCGACGCGTGGCGATCGCCTGCTCCATCGCCGCATCGATCGCGTGCGCCATGGGGGTGCCGCCGCCACCGGGAAGCGCCGACAGCACCTTCTTGGCTCGAGCGAGCGCGCGCGTGGGCGGCAGCAACACCTCGGTGCCCTGTCCGCGAAATGCAATGAGACTCACCCGATCGCGCCGGGCGTACGTTTCCGCGAGCAGCAGCTCCACGGCCCCCTTCGCTTCGGCGAGGCGATACAGCGCCGACGACCCGGACGCGTCCACCACGAAGAGCACGGTGGTTCCCGTCTTTTCGATGAAGCGACGAATGCGGAAATCTTCTCGGCGCACGGCCACGCGCGGCGCTGGTGCGCCGGCACCGGCTGGCGGCGCCATCCGCGAGCGAACGCGTTGCCATGGCGCGGCCGCACGCAGCGTTTCGAGCAGATGCAACCGTGCCCCGCCGCGCGGCAGGCCGCTGCGCGCGCCACGTGGACGCCCACGCAGCATGTTGGGCGTTTCCTCACCCACACGGCCCTGCATCGATCCCGCGCTGCTATTCTGCACGAGCTGCGCGAGCAGGTTGGGCGGGAGCGCCGCCTGCACGGCATCGCGCAACAGCTCACCACTATCAGGAGTGGGCTGCGTGCTGTCGTCGTCGCTGTCCTTCTGCTCGGGCGGTTCGGGGGGCTCGGGGGGCTGCTCCATCTGCGGCGGCGGAGGGGGCGGTTCCGGTTCGTTCTGCTCCGGCTCCTCGTTCGGCTGCTGCTCGTCCCCCTGCTCTTCCTCCTCCTCGGGCGGCGGCGGAGGCGGCAAGCGCGTGGCGCGCGGCGCCAACACCAGCGCGGCTGCCTTCTCCGCGTCCTTCTCCGTCACCATCAGACGACCGTCGAGGGCGGCCAGCGCGCGCGCGCAGCGCAGCGCGAACAGCGTCGCCCGCACCGAGTCTACGCCGAAGGCGTCGGCCGTCTGGCAGAGCGCTGCGGCCCACTCGTCGTCGACGCTCACCTGCGACAGCCGCACGCGGGCCTCACGCACGAGCGTCTCGAAGTGATGCGCCTCGGTTTCGTCGGCCATCCACTCGAGCTCCTCGCCCGTACGCCCATCGAAGCGTACGCTGAAGGCGAGTCGGTCCTTGAGCGCCGGGTGCACCAGTTCGTCGTCCACCGACTCGTCGAGCAGCAACGCGCACACGCGCGCGTCGTGACGGTCGGCGATCCCCTCGCGCTGCACGGTGATTTCGCCATGATCGAGCACTTCGCACACGGCCGTGCGGGCCGACGTGTTGAGCCGTTCGGCCATGGGAATCACCAACACCCCGCCATCGGCACCGGCCAGCACCCCACGCTCGGCCACGATCTTGCCGGTCGCGAGCGTCGATGCGAGATCGACGCCCCCGTACAGGCGGTCGGCCGTGACACTCGACGGCACGCGGCGCAATGGCGCGCCGGCTGGCAGCCAGGACCGCACGAGCGAGGCGAAAAGGCGAGCCTGCTCGTGCACGGGATGATCGAGCACCGCCCCCCCCAGCCCGCGTGCGTCTACGGCGAGCAGCAGAGCGGCCAGCGCGCCCAACCCGCCCGGGAGATCAGGACGTGGCGCTGACATCAGTCGCGGGGGCGTCCCACAACTCCGACACCGCACGCTCGACGCGCGTGGTGGAGCCCGCATCGTCGAGCACGTTGCGGCGCAACCGATGACGCAACGCCATCGGCGCGATGCGACGCAAATGCTCCAGCGTCACCGCGTCGGCGCCCTCGAAGGCCGCCAGCGCGCGCGTGGTGCGGAGCAGCGTGAGTTCACCGCGCAACCCATCGGTCCCGAGCGCCGCACACAGGGCGGCCGCGCGCTCGAGGATTTCGTCCGGTACCGCAAGGTCATCCAGACGGGCGCGCCCCTTCTCGATGGAGCGACGCACCTTGGCATCGGCCTTCTGCCAATGCGCGAGGAACGCCATCGGGTCGCGATCGAAGGCGTCGCGCCGCTTGATGACATCGATGCGCGTGGCAATCACCGTCGGTGTACGCACGTCTACGGCAAGACCGAAACGATCGAGCAGCTGTGGTCGCAGTTCGCCCTCTTCGGGATTGCCACTGCCCACGAGCACGAAGCGCGACGGGTGCCGCACGCTCACCCCTTCACGCTCCACGACATTCTCGCCGGTGGCGGCCGCGTCGAGCAGCAGATCAACGAGGTGGTCTTCGAGGAGATTGACCTCGTCGACGTACAGGAAGCCACGGTGCGCCCGCGCCAGCAGCCCCGGCTCGAACGCCTTCTCGCCGGTGGTCAGGGCCCGCTCGAGGTCGAGCGCCCCCACCACGCGGTCTTCCGTGGCGCCGAGCGGCAAATCGACCACCGGCACCGGCGCGAGCAGCGAACGCGGATGCTGTCCGTCGGCGAGGCGCTTGAAGCACTCGTCACAGCGCTGGGTCGTGGAGTGCGGATCGCAGCCGTACTTGCACCCCTGAACGACTTTCATCTGTGGCAGCAGCCCGGCGAGAGCACGGACCGCCGTACTCTTGCCGGTGCCGCGGTCGCCGAACACCATGACCCCACCGATGGAGGGGTCGATTGCTACGAGGAGCAGGGCGAGCTTCATCTCGTCCTGACCGACGATGGCGCTGAACGGGAAAACTGGTCGCATCAGAATCCTGAAAAAATCGGCCGGCGAGCCGGGATGGCGCAGGGTCACCGGCAAAGTCCATGTTTCTAACACGTTAGGACCGGACATTCTATGTCGCAATATCCTGACAGTGCCAACGTCGGGTAGTGTACACTTTTCTTGACACCGCCGTTTCCCCGCGCGAAGTTTGTCCCCGTGAATCCCCCCGAGCAGGCGCTCTCCGCGCCCACCGTCCCGGCCTCCGACCGCCCGCGAGCGGCAGCCGATGTCACGCCGGTTTCGCCGGTGGCGCCGGCGACCACCCCGGTGCCCGACCCCACGTGGTACGAGCGCATCCGTGATCGCTGGTACAAACTCGTTGCGACCGACGAGTTCCAGCGCTGGAGCGCCCGGTTCCCGCTCACCGCACCGATCACCCGCTATCGGTCGCGCAAGGTATTCGACCTGGTGTCGGGGTTCGTCTACACGCAGACGCTGTATGCCTGCGTGGAGCTGGACCTGTTCGATTATCTGGCCGAGGGCGCCCGCACCGTGGAGGAGATCGCCGAGCACGGCGACATGGCCATCGCGAACGCGGAGCGCCTGCTCAATGCAGCGGTATCGCTGCGACTGCTCATGAAGCGTCGGCACGGCCGCTATGGACTGGGGCCGTTGGGCGCTCCGCTGGTGCGCAACGTGGGCGTCACGGCGCTCATCCGGCACCACAAGATGGCCTACCACGACCTCGCCGATCCGGTGTCGCTCCTCCGCCAAGGCTCCGACTTCCGTACGGAGCTCTCGCGGTACTGGTCGTATGCCGACGCGCCGCGCCCGCAGGCCATCGACGACACGCGGGTGGCAGCCTACTCGGAGATCATGGCGGCCACCCTGCCGCCGGTCGCGCATGATGTACTCGACGCCTACGACCTCTCCAAGCACGACTGCCTGCTCGACGTGGGCGGCGGCGAGGGGATGTTCCTGTCGCTCGTGGGCGCACGGCACCACCACCTCCAGCTGCAGCTGTTCGATCTGCCGGCCGTGGCCTCACGCGCCCGTACGCGGCTCGAACAGGCCGGACTCGGCGATCGCGTGCAGTGCGTCGGTGGCAACTTCCATGCAGACTCGCTGCCCACGGGCGCCGATGTGTGTTCGCTGGTGCGCGTCCTGCTGGACCACGACGATCTCTCCGTCCTGCGGCTGCTGCAGCGCGTGCGCGCGGCGCTGCCCAAGGGCGGCGTGCTGCTCATCGCCGAAGCGCTGGCCGGAGCCAAGGGCGCCGAGACGGTGGGCGACGCCTACTTCTCGTTCTACCTGCTGGCCATGGGCAAGGGGCGCGCCCGTCGCGCGTCGGAGCTCCACCAGATGCTCCAAACGGCCGGGTTCCGGAAGAGTCGTGAACTCCCCACGCGATTCCCGATTCAGACGGGACTCATCGTGGCGGAAGTCTGACGCGACGGGATTGATCCGCTGAACAGCGGCGCGGGGCGATGGGACCAGGGGGAAGGCGATAGGACCGCCCTGCCCCCTTTTTCCTGACCGCTTCCGCCCGCCCCCTTCTTGGGGAGCTTGGTCCGAACCGTCCTAGTGAAATAGGACTGAATACCCGAACACTCCTCTCTGGATATTGACAGCACCCACTGTCAACTTCACTGTACACCCCGTGAATACCCTCGCCGTCGTTTTCGAAGAACCGACCAAGCTGTCCGTCCGCGAACTGACGCTGGTCGAACCCGTCCCAGCCGATGTCGTGGTGGCCATGCAGTACTCCGGCATCAGCACCGGCACGGAGAAGCTGCTGTTCACCGGGCGTATGCCTCCCTTCCCCGGTCTCGCCTATCCGCTCGTGCCGGGTTACGAGGGCGTGGGCCTCATTCTCGAGGCGGGCGCCGAGTCAGGGCGTGAGCCTGGGCAGCTCGTGTACGTGCCGGGGTCCAAGGGGTTCAACGAAGCCCGCGGCCTCTTCGGCGGGCAGGCGTCTCGGGTGGTGGTCCCCGGTGCCAAGACCATACCGCTCGCCGAGCATGTGGGCGAAAAGGGTGCGCTCTTCGCCCTCGCGGCCACGGCGCATCACTGCCTCGAGCCCGACCCGGCGAACAACCTCGACAAGCTGCCGGGGCTCATCGTCGGCCACGGGGCCCTCGGCCGGCTCATCGCGCGCCTCTGTGTGCTGTACGGTGCGCCCGCGCCCGTCGTGTGGGAAACGAACCCCATTCGCATGGACGGCGCGCGCGGCTACACCGTGATTCACCCCAACGACGACACCGCCCGCGGCTACAAGGTCATCTGCGACGTGTCGGGCGCCGACGGCATCATGGATTCGCTCGTGAACAAGCTCATGCCGGGCGGCGAGATCGTGCTCGGTGGCTTCTACAGCGAGCCCGTGTCGTTCACCTTCCCGCCCGCGTTCCTGCGCGAGGCGCGTATCCGCATTGCGGCTCAATGGAAGGAGCAGGACCTCACGGCCATCACCGAGTTCGCCAACAGCGGCCGGCTCGATCTGGATGGCCTCATCACGCACCGCGAACCTGCGGCGCGTGCCGCCGACGCCTACGCCACGGCGTTCGGTGATCCTCACTGCGTGAAGATGATCCTCGACTGGAGATCTGCGGTATGAGCGAGAACGGTCTGCATCAGCTGCACAGCAACGTGCGTGACGAAGCCTCGGCCGAGCCCGAGAGCGTGCACACGGGCCCCGTGACCAAGGAAACGCAGATCATCGCGATCTATGGCAAGGGTGGCATCGGCAAGAGCTTCACGCTCGCCAATCTCTCGTACATGATGGCGCAGCAGGGCAAGAAGGTGCTGCTCATCGGCTGCGACCCCAAGTCGGACACCACCTCGCTGCTGTTCGGCGGCAAGGCGTGCCCCACCATCATCGAAACCTCGAGCCGCCTGAAGCTCGCGGGCCAAGCGGTCACCATCAGTGACGTGTGCTTCAAGCGTGATGGGGTGTACGCGATGGAGCTGGGCGGCCCCGAAGTCGGGCGCGGCTGCGGCGGTCGCGGCATCATCCACGGCTTCGAAACCCTCGAGAAGCTCGGCTTCCACGACTGGGGCTTCGACTACGTGCTGCTCGACTTCCTCGGCGACGTGGTGTGCGGCGGCTTTGGTCTGCCGATCGCGCGCGACATGTGCCAGAAGGTCATCGTGGTCGGCTCGAACGACCTGCAGTCGCTCTACGTGGCCAACAACGTGTGCAGCGCGGTGGAGTACTTCCGCAAGCTCGGCGGCAACGTGGGCGTGGCCGGCATGGTGATCAACAAGGACGACGGCACCGGCGAAGCGCAGGCGTTCGCAAACAACGCCGGCATCCCCGTGCTCGCCGCGATTCCCGCGCATGAGGACATCCGCCGCAAGAGCGCGAGCTACGAAATCATCGGCAAGCCCGACGGTGAGTGGGGCCCGCTGTTCGCGCTGCTCGCGCAGAACGTGGCCGACGCGCCGCCGGTGCGGCCCAAGCCGCAGACGCAGGACCAGCTGCTCGGTCTCTTCAGCGCGGAAAGCACGGGCCGTGACTTCGTGATGGAACCGGCCACGATGTTCGACATGGTGGGCAAGGAAGACGTCGTGAAGCCGTCGCTCGAAGTCGTCTACGACACCGTCTGAGGTCTGCGCGATGGCACACGAAAAGGAAGTCGTCTACGACGACGTCTCTGAAGTTCCCATGCTGAACGACGCCGACGCGCCGGGCGGCATGGGCTGCGCCCCAGGGGCGCCTGCCCCGTCAGGAGCGTCAGGGAAGGCACTGCCCGTGGTCGACGGCACCGCCGTGAACATGGCCGCCACGCAGGCCGATGGGCTCGGGTGCCACTCCGGCAAGGAGCAGATGCTCGAAGCCGCGCGCGCCGCGGGCAAGAGTGAGGTGCTCGATCGCTACGCGGCCGACTATCCGAAGGGGCCGCACGATCAGCCGCAGAGCATGTGCCCCGCCTTCGGTTCGCTGCGCGTGGGGCTGCGCATGCGCCGCACGGCTACGATCCTCAGCGGCTCGGCCTGCTGCGTGTACGGGCTCACGTTCACGAGCCACTTCTACGGCGCGCGGCGCACGGTGGGCTACGTGCCCTTCAACTCCGAGACGCTCGTCACCGGCAAGCTGTTCGAGGACATTCGCGACGCCGTGTATCAGATGGCCGACCCGGCGCTGTACGACGCCATCGTGATCACCAATCTCTGCGTGCCCACCGCGTCGGGCGTCCCGTTGCAGATTCTCCCCAAGGAGATCAACGGCGTGCGCATCATCGGCATTGACGTGCCGGGCTTCGGCGTGCCCACGCATGCCGAAGCGAAGGACGTGCTGGCGGGCGCCATGCTCAAGTACGCGCGTCTCGAGGCCGAACAGGGCCCCGTCCAGGCGCCGCGGGCCGGCCGTTCGCAGAAGCCCACCGTCTCGCTCATCGGCGAGATGTTCCCCGCCGATCCCGTGGGCATCGGCATGATGCTCGACGGACTCGGACTCGCCGCCGGGCCCGTGGTGCCCACGCGCGAGTGGCGTGAGCTGTACGCTGCGCTCGACTGCGTGGTGGCCGCCGCCATTCACCCCTTCTACGTGGCCACCTACCGCGAGTTCGAAGCGGCGGGGCGCCCCATCATCGGCTCGGCGCCGGTGGGCTACGAAGGTACCGAGGCGTGGCTCGAGAACATCGGCCAGGCGGCCAACGTGTCGCGCGAGCAGATCGACGGCGTGAAGAA
>NZ_JBIJAW010000429.1:0-2558 GCF_044345575.1 Gemmatimonas sp. | reverse complement strand
CGACGTGCCCACGCCGGCGTCGTCATTCCCTCCACCCCCAGGAGAGATCGTGTCCAGCTTCGTGGAACTCGCGCGTGCGGCGCAGGCGGCCCGCCTGGCGCGCCCCGATGTCCCGCTGGCACTCGCCACGCTGGTCCAGGTCGATGGCTCCTCCTACCGGCAACCCGGGGCCCGTCTCCTGGTCGATGCGGACGGGCGTGTCCTTGCCGGGGCCGTGAGCGGGGGATGCCTCGAAGGAGATGTGGCGGCGCGTGCCGCCGAGGTGTGCGCGAGCGGGCGGGCGGTGCGCCTCATGTACGATCTGCGCTCGGACCTCGAGGCCATCTGGGGGTTCGGTGCGCGCTGCGACGGCATCGCGCATCTGCTGCTCGAGCCGCTCCCCGACTGGCGCTGGATGGCCCAGGTCGAGGCGGTACGCGCCCGCCGGCACGGCGGCGCGGTGGTGGTGCGGCTGGACGCTCATGGCAGTGGGGCCACGTGTGCGGTGCTCGACGGGGACTCCACCACCGGGCGCTGGCACCTGCTGCACGACGACGCGCGTCACATGCCGCTGCCGGAGCTCGGCGGTCTCGCACATACCGTGCGTCGTACCGGACACGCCTTGCTGCATCCGCTCGGCGACGACGTGACGGTCTTCGTGGAGCCGCTGCTGGCACCGGTCGCATTGCACTGCGTGGGCGCCGGCCGCGGCGCGGAAGCCTTCGCGCGCATCGCCCACACCCTCGGCTGGCAGGTCACGATTCTCGACCATCGCCCCGCGCTACTCGAGGGGCTCGTGGTGCCGGAGGGGGTGACGCTACGTCAGGTGCGCCAACTCGATGCGGTCCACACGGCTATCAGCGAACTGCCGCACGACGAGCGCACGGCTGTGGCGCTGTTGTCGCACATTTTCGATGTCGACGCCGCCTGGCTCGGTGCGAGCTTACCCTTGCCGTTCGGGTATGTCGGGGTGCTCGGGTCACGGGCGCGGGCGCGCCAGCTCGTGGACCATGTGGCGCACCACCTCACCGCACTCGGCACGCCGCTCACGGCGCGTCAGCAGCGCAAGCTGCACGCGCCCATCGGGCTCGATCTGGGCGGGGAAACGCCAGCGTCCATCGCCCTTGCGGCCGTGGCCGAGATCGAAGCGGTGATGCATGCGCGTCCCGCCGGCTTCCTGCGCGAGCGGCAGAGCCCCATCCATATGCGCACGCCGACGCCGCAGTTACTGGCCGACGATCCGGCGACCACGCTGCTCGATCAGCCCCTGCGATGCGATCTGCCGGAATATCCGGCGAACTGATCGCTTCGTCGCGGCCCATCGCACGCACTCGCGGTCAGCGCGCATGAGCGACCTTCGCGTCGTGGGGCTCGTGCTCGCGGCCGGTGCCTCCTCCCGATTGGGGCAGCCGAAGCAGCTGCTTCCCGATGCGTCGGGCATACCGGCCGTGGTGCGTGTCGCGCGGGCGCTGATGGCCGCCGGCTGCACCGATGTGCACGTGGTGCTGGGGGCGGAGTCGGTGCGGGTAGCGGCGGCGCTGCGCGACGAAGCGGTACAGCTCGTGCACCACGACGGCTGGCAAGCCGGCATGGGGAGTTCCATTGCCGCGGGGGTGCGCGCCGTGCGTGAACGGTCGGTCGATGCGGAGGCCCACGGCGACGTACCGCGCATCGACGGCATCCTGATCGCCCCCTGCGACATGCCCACAGTCGACGCGGTGCACCTGCGGACTCTCCTGAGCGCATTCGACGGCGATGCCCGCGTGGCCTCGTCGTATCGCAGCGACGTGGGCGAGGAGGTACTCGGCATACCCGCCGTGTTGCCGCCCCGTGATTTCGCGTGGCTCGAAGCGCTCGACGGCGATCGCGGGGCGCGCCCCCTGTTCCGCGAACCCGGTACACGCTCGGTGTCGCTCCGCCTCGGCGCGTTCGATCTCGACACGCCGGCCGATCTCGAGCGCTGGCGTTCTCATGACGAGACGGGCGGGGCTACCCATCACCCGTAACACAAACGCAGAACCCGGAATTGATCGGTTCCGGGTTCTGCGTTTGAGTCATGTGTTGTGGGTACCGTCAGGCCGGCGGCACGTCACCTTCGGGCGGGCGCGGTGCGGGTGGCACCGACGGTGGCACCGGGGCGCCGGGGCGCATCCCGCCACGCATGCCGGGCATCGCGCGCATGCCACCGCGCATCCCCGGTCGGCCGCCGGGACCGAACTGACCGGCCATGCCGCGGCCCTGTCCGCGACCGATGCCCTTGCCACCCATGCGCGGCCCACGCTGCCCCCGGGCACCGGCACGGGCACGAAGCTGGCGACGGAGATTGTCGAGACGGGTCTTCTGCGCGCTGGTCAGCACGGCACGCACCTCCTGTCGCTGCTTGAGCCCCGCGATCATCCGCTCGTTGCGCAGGGCACTCATGCGATCGAGTGCCGCGCGCGCCTTCGCGAGATTGGCATCGCCCTGCGTTGCCTCAAGCAGATCGGCTCGCGTCCGCATCAGATCGGCCGCATTGGACGCCGGCGCCGGGGCGTCCTGCAGCGCTTCGAGCTTCTTCACCTGTTCATCGGTGAGCTGCA
>NZ_JBIJAW010000131.1:0-8726 GCF_044345575.1 Gemmatimonas sp. | reverse complement strand
TGAACGCCGCGGCGATGAGACAGCCGACGACGGCGTGTCGACGAAACTTGGCGAGGAAGGCGGGCTGTACGATGCCAAGCGCGGTGAGGAGCGCAATCACCACCGGGAGCTCGAATACGGCCCCGAAGGCCAGACACATGGACAGGATGAACCCGACGTATTTGTCGACCGTCGGCATCACCTGCACCGCCTCACTCTGGAAGCTCATGAAGAACCCGAGCGTCACTGGCACCACGTACTCGAATGCCAGGGCCATCCCCATCAGGAACAGCACCGCCGCACCGACGAGCGCCGGGATCACCACTTTCTTTTCGTGGTTATACAGCGCCGGCGAGAGGAATCCCCAGATCTGCCAGGCAATCACGGGCGACGCGAAAATGATCCCAAGCGTGATCGCGGCGTCCATGGCAATGTCGAAAAGATCGCCGGGATGCGTAACGATCAGCGGCCCCTTGAGGAACGGCTGAATCGGCTGAGACAGAATGGCCACCACGTCGATCTGCTTGCTGAAGATCAGCGCGAAGCTTCCACCAATGCCGATGGCCAGCGCCACCGCCACCCGGAAGAGGCGCCAGCGCAATTCCTCGAGGTGCTCGAGGAACGGCATTTCCGTGGAGTTACTGCCCGACATGTGAGACTCGTTTCGTGTGTTGCCAGGTCAAACGCGCGCTCACCGCAGCGTCTTGAGCGTTTCGGTCGCCAACTCGGCTTCGTCGCTCCGCGGGAATCGCGACACGACCTGCTCGAACAGCTGCCGAGCCTGCGCCGTGTTCCCCATCTTCAGCACCAGCTGCGCCCGCTTGTAGAGGGCGGTGGGGGCCTTGGCCGACGTGGGATAGGCGCTCACCACGGCGGCATACGCCGCATCGGCGGCGGGCGCGTTGTTCTCCTTCGCCAGCGACTCGGCAATCCAGAACTGCGCGTCAGCCGCGTAGTCGGACTGCGGATAGTTGGTGATGAGTTCCTGAAAGGTCATGCGCGCCGTTGCCGTGGCACCGCGCAACAGCTGGTCGCGACCCGTCGTGTACAACTGGTTGGGACCGGCCAGCACGCCCGTGGACGTATCCGCGGTGGTGGGTGCCGGCGTCGGCGTGGCCGGACGCGGATTCCCACCGCGACCGGCGGTCGGCGCGGGCTCGGCGGCCGGAGCAACGGGCGCCATGGACATCATGGCATTGCGCGCCTCCATCTCCGCACGTAACCGCGCGATGGTCGCCTGGCTTTGTCCGAGCAACGTCTGCACCTGCAGCAACTGTTCGCGCACGACTCGCATCTCGCCGCGCACGTCGCCCTGAATGCCCACCGTGCGCGCGCTGATCTTCGCGACCGAATCACTGGCGACGGCGAGCAACCGCTGGGTTTGCGCGAGCGCGTCCTTCTGTTCCTGTTGTCCCTTCAGCAACTCAGCGCGCATCACCGCGATGTCACCCTGCAGGATGCGCACGTCACCACGCGTCGCAAAACAGCCCCCCGTGGCCGCGAGGGCCACGAGGGGAATGAGCCGCCACACGCGGCGGAAAGACGACTGGGTCATGCCGAAAGCTCCGGGTGTGGCGACAGCGGTCAGCTGGCGGGCTTGAGGTTCTCGCCGCCGGCGGTGATTTCGAACTCGTCACGACGGTTCTTCGACCACGCCTCTTCCGTGGTCCCCTGCACCGCGGGACGCTCACGGCCGAACGACGACGTCTCGATACGCGAGGCATCGATACCACGGTCGGTCAGGTAGCGCTTGGCCGCTTCGGCGCGGCGACGGCCGAGGGCGATGTTGTACTCGTCACTACCGCGCTCGTCGCAGTGGCCGGCGACGCGGACGCGTAGCGCAGGGTTCGCGTTGAGGATGGCGATCTTCGCATCGAGCGACGCGCGCGCGTCGTCGCGGAGCTCGTCCGCGTCATACTCGAAGTAGATGGTCTCGAGCAGACGCAAACGCGCCGCTGCGACCTTCTCGTTGTACGCGGCCATGGTGTCAACGGGCGCCGCGCGCGGCGTGGTGCGCTCAGGCGCACGCTCGGCCGGCGCCGGCGTCGGGGTCGGCGTGGGCGCGGGAGCCGGCTTCTTCTTGCAGGCGCCGAGCACCAGCGACGTGGACACCAGGACCAGCATCAGACGAGAGGAACGCATCATGTCGAACACTCCGGGGAGAAGGGGGGAGTTGTTACCCGAGACGCTTACTGCGCCTGCAGGCGTGGGGACCATGCAGCCAGTCGCGTTTCGGGACCACGCGTGAGCTGACGCGCACGCCCGGTCTCGATGTCGACCACCCACAGCTGACGAACGCCGCTGCGATTGGAGGTGAGGACCACGTGCCGCGAGTCCGGTGCCCATGAGGGGTCGTCGTTGCGGCCGTCGTTCGTCACCTGTCGCACCGACTGATCGCGCAGGTTGATAGTCATGATCTGGAAGGTACCGCCGTTTCGTGACTGAAAGGCCACCAGACGACCGTCGGGCGACCAATCGGGCCCCGCCCGGTAATCCCGATCGCCAAACGCCGCTGCCGTCAGCAGTTCCACGTTCGTCCCATCCAGATCGCTAATATAAACCTCCGGGTGCCCGGAACGGTCGGACATGAACGCCAATCGCTGGCCGTCGGGGCTGAAAGTGGGCTGCGCGCTGGCGCGTCCACGGCCCACCGTCACGCGGCGCGGGGCGCCACCGTCGAACGACTGGGCGTACAAGTCTGTCCCGCTCTCCGAGCCCCGCGCGTACACCACCGTTCGGCCATCGGGAGAAATGGCCGGTGTCGTGTGTTCGATGCCCGGCGCGCTGGCGATCACCCGCTGCGCCCCCGTGGCGAGGTCGGTGAACATGATGGGGTTCCGCGCCCCGTCGAGCACACTGTACACGATCCCCCGGCCGCTGGGGAGCCATTGCGGCGACATGCCGCTCGGCGTCACCGGAGTGGCGTTGGCCCCATCACTGTCCACGGTCCACACCCGGCCACCGCGCGCGAAGGCGATGCGCGTCTGGGCGATGCCGCGCTGCCCCGTGATCCACTCCTCCACCCCATCGGCCACGCCGTGTACGGCGAGGCGCCAGGCGGGCGACGGTGCGCCCGCCGGCAGCGGAAAGTCCTTCTGGTTTCGGGCGTTCTTGAGGCCCACATCGTGCAGCACCACGCGCACCCATCCGCTCGGCAGCACCGTCGCCTGCACGATGCCATCCACTCCGAGCTTCGAAAAGAGTGCCCAATTGATCGCACCGGTCACTGGCGGCGCGGCGGACGGGCTGACCACGGTGAACCGATCACTGTAATCGAGATCGCGGCTCAGCATTGCCGTGATCGAGTCGCCATTGGCCCCCTTTACCGGGAGCACGATGAGCGCGGTCTTCTCACCCGGCCGGTACTGGAGACCAAGGGTTACCCCCTTGGTGGGCTGAGCGGCCGCCGCACGCGGCATCACCGCCATGGGACCGGCGAGCACGCCGAGGACGAGCGCCGTCGTCGCGAGCCGGATAGGAGCCTTCGTGCGAGCCATCAAGCGTACGGAGTTGAGGAAACCGGGTGGGGCCACCTGCATCACTGCGGCCGCAACGCGTAATCGAATGTGAAATAGACCACCAGCACATCATCGGGCCAGCCCGATGGCAATGGCCCGAACCCTTTACCTGTCCCCACCACCTCGATGGCGCCCATGGCATCGAGATCGTACAGGCGATCGCCCGAGCGCTTCACCACCTCGATACCCACGACCGTGCCATCACGTCGGATCATGAACTTGAGTTCGGTGACCAGCGCAGCCGACACCCGCCGCGGGGACCAGTTCAGCGCGATCTGCCGCACAATGTTGTTCAGGTACCCAGGATACGGGAACGCGATCCCATCGGTGCGGACATTCGCCACATCGGCCCCCTTCGTACCGGTGGCGCCGGCGCCCGACTTGGGCGCCGCGTTGCTTTTGGAGGCCGTGGGCGCCGGGGCATTCTTTGCTCCGCCCTTCTTGCTGCGATCGGTGGACGGCGTGGCCTTGGGCGATGGCAACACCTTTTTCGCCGTACTCGGCGTTGGCACGGTCTTCTCCTCCTCCACGCGCTCGGCCCCGGCGACCGGGTCGTTCGAGGCCGTTGCCTCGGTAACGGGCTTCTCCACCCCGGCCTGACGCGGACCGGCCTGACCGATCAGCTCCACCCGATACACGGGCGGACGGGCCTCCTCCGGCCGGTTCCCGACCCACAGGACGAGCGCGAGCAAGGCCGCATGTATTCCGACCGACACGACCACGCCGCTGCCGAGCGCGTTGCGCCCGGAGGTGGCGAGGCGACCGGTCGAGACACCCATCCTCAGCGGTTCTCTTCCGGCTCGGCCACGAGGCCGACTTCGGTGATCCCGCGTGCCTTCATGGCCGCCACCAGCTTGATGACCGTGCCGTAGTCCACCCCCTGATCAGCGCGCACGAAAACACCGCCGGCCCCCTTCCGGTCGGAGAGCGCCTTGATGCTCCCGGCAAACTCCTCGAAGGTGAGCTTCGTATCGTCCACGAAGATCTGACCACGCCGGTCGATGCTGACGACCAACCCGTTCTTCGGTTCAAGCGGCTTCACCTCGGCGCTGGGCAACGAGATGTCCACCCCGCCCTGCATCATGGGCGCCGTGATCATGAAGATGATCATGAGCAGCATCATGACGTCGATCAGCGACACCACATTGATCTCGGCATTTACGCCAAGCCGTTCACCGCGGCGCCCGCGACGCATGCGTCAGATCCGCCCTTCACGCACCATGAGTGCGATGAGTTCGGAGCCGAAGCCTTCCAATTCGTTGTCGAACCGATTGAGTCGCGACGCGAACACGTTGTAGGCGAATGCGGCGGGAATGGCCACGGCCAGTGCGGCCGCGGTGGCGATAAGCGCAGTGGCAATACCCGGCGCCACCGCCCCGATGTTCCCCGAACCCTTCGTGGCGATTCCCTCGAAGGCCTCGATCACCCCGAGCACCGTGCCGAAGAGCCCGATGAGCGGACTGACGCTGCCTACCGTGGCGAGCCACGGAATGAACTTCCCAAGTGCCTCGCGCTCACGTCCGGTCTGGGAGTCGAGCACGAGCCGGAGCGCTTCGACCTGCGACCCGGAGAGCCGCGCGGTGCGATCGTTCGTCGCTCCCAACGCCGGCTTGGTGTCGTTCAGGAACTGTACCGCCCGCGAGAACACGGCGGTGAAGGGACTGGGCTTGGAACGCTGGGCCAGCAGCATCGCGTCATCGATTCCACGCGCGCGCTCGAAGTCGCGCACGAAGCTGGCGCCAGCTCTTTCCGCCGAGCTGAAGGTACGCCACTTGGCGAACATGATCGCCCAGGAAATGAGCGACAGCACCGCCAGTCCAGCCAGCACCGCTTTGGTGACCGGATCGCTGCCGATGATGAGTCCCACGATTGAGCGCGGCGTGGCCGCTCCCCCCTGGGTGGACAGCTGCAACAGCATCAACGAACCGGTGGAGACGCCGGCCACACTCATCACGCGTGCCCTCCGGCTGCGAGCCGTGCCCGACGGTCGGCAAAGAAGTGGTAGGTGTTGGCCAATCCGTCGGTGATCGCCACCTGCGGCTCCCAGCCGAGGATCGCACGCGCCTTGCTGGTTTCAAGCGCCGAGCGTGCGAGTTCACCGGCGCGCGCCGGCGCGTATTCGATAGGCGCCGTAGCGCCGGACACGCTGCGCAGCGTTTCGGCCAGCGCGTTGACCGACGTTTCGATGCTCGTCCCGATGTTGAACGCGCGCGCATCGAGACGTCCGCGTGCGGGCAATTCGCAGGTGCCTGCGAGGAAGTTGGCGCGCGCGACATCACCGGCATAGACGTAATCCCGCGTCTGCTCGCCATTGCCGAACACAGTGAGCGCCCGCCCGTCGAGCAACCGGTTGCAGAAGATGGCCACGACGCCGGCCTCGCCGTGCGGATCCTGGCGCGGACCATAAACATTGCCGTAGCGCAGCGCGACGGTGTCGAGTCCATGCACGCGGCCGTAGTAGGCGAGGTAGTACTCCACAGCCAACTTGGCGATACCGTACGGTGCCTCCGGGTCCTTCGAGAACTGTTCCGTGCTCGGCGGGGGATCGAAGTCTCCGTAGAGCGCGCCCCCGGTGGACGAGAACACGACGCGGGTGGCGTATCCGCTCGTCCGTACCGCCTCCATGAGATTCAGCGTGCCAAGGATGTTCCGCGTCGCATCGAACGCCGGATCGTTCACGCTGCGGCGCACATCAATCTGGGCGGCGAGGTGACACATCACATCGAAGTGACCATCACGCACGAGCGCAGCAGCTTCCGGCGACGTGATGCACCCGCGCACGAATCGCGCGGCGGCGGGGATGTTTTCTTCGCGCCCGCTCGACAAATCGTCAAGGATGGTGACGCTCCAGCCCTCAGCCAGAAAACGATCCGCCACATGTGAGCCGATGAATCCGGCCCCGCCAGTCACTAGCACTGATTTCGCCATTGCCGCCCGCTACCTCGCCGTCGGAGTGATGAGTGGTGAATACCCGTGAATGTAAACGCGCGCCGGGGCCCACGGGGCACCCGGCGCGCGCGTACGGCATGATCGTCATCTTACGTCGGCACGCGTACCACTCGTCATGCCGATCACACGTCAGACCCGTTTCGAGGAGAGGACGTCGGGTTACGGCGCCTTGGCGAAGCGACGGACCGGCAGCCCCACGGTAATGTCGGTCTGGTACTGCTTCGTGATGATCGCCGTGGCATAGTCCCGTTCGACCCGAACGATACGTGCCGTGGCCGCCATGGCTTCGGTGGTCCCCTTGGCGAGGCGACGATAGATCGCGACTTCGTCACCCGGTACCAATCCCTTGGCGCTGCCGGCGCCGATCACGAGGTAGCTCTGCAACGTCGGCTGGGCCTCCTGCGGGTCGAGCCAGCGGATCGTCGCGGGCACATCGGGCCGATCCAGCGGCACGGCCTTCACCCACGGTGCGCTGACATTGGGCGCTACCAAGACCTGCTGTCCTGCCTCGATGCGTCCCGACTGACGAAGGACCACCGCAAGTGCCGGCTTCCCCGCCTCGGCCCGGGTGACCTCGAGCATGCCCGTGGGGAACACGACCACCTGTTCCTTATCGATCGCCTCCGCCGGACCAAAAGCGAGCAGGCGATCGCCGACTTTGTAGCCCTGCTTCACCGGTGCCTCGACTTCTACCTCGTCCGTCTTGATCGCCCGGTGCGGATAGGCGTCCCCAGCGCTCGGCGAGCCGACGCGCGCGCCGATGCGCCCCAGCGTCTCTAGCGTCCGCGCCGTGGTGACGAATGGCGCTGACATGTACTCGGCGATGCGCGGTGCGGGCGTATTGGGCCTGAGGACCGCACGGGTACGACGCTCCGCCTCAGCGGCATCCGGCAGATCGCGATGAAAAACCGTGAGCACTTCCGAGGGCTTCCGCGAATTCATGGCGGCTTCCTGATCGGCAAGCCCGATCCGGCGCACGGTGCTCTCACCCATGACGGTGCCCGTGGTCGGCTTGAGATTGGCCTTCCCGGTGTCGCCTTGGCTTTCCGCGGTGACCGCCTCAGCGGCCGTCGCGGGGAGCGACGACGGCTTGGCCGACTTGGTACGACGACCGGTGGCGGCCGACCCGGCGTTGCCCCGGCCAGCTGTCTGTGCGGCGAGCGACCCCGCCGACGCCCGGGACGGTGCGGCCTCCGGGGCCGGGAGGGTTGCCTCTCCGGCCTTGACCAGCGCAGCCTTCGGTACCGTGCTGTCGGCGGGAGCCTCCGCCAACTCGGCGGCCTTTGCGGACCGCTCGGCCGGTCGCGTCGGGACGTTCAACCGCATGCCGACTTCGAGCGGCGGATCGTTCGAAATGGGTATCCCGTTCCGCCGCGCCAGCGCCTGCCACTGATGGCCGTCGCCGAAATACCGCGCGGCGAGCCCCCAGAGGGTCTCGCCCGCCTTGACGACATGGGTCTTGGACGCCGGCTCCTGCGCCGCCACGGCGACGCCCTGGGCATGCAGCAGCGACGGGCGCCAAACGAGCAGTAGAGCAATGGTGGCGATGACCGCGACCAACAGACGGGACAACAGCGCACCTGGCTGTGGGGCCGGCACGGTAGCGGAAGTGTGCGCCCGATCGGCTGCGCGCATCGGCAAACCTCGACAAGGGAAGAGTCAAGCGGCCCGCAAGGACCGCCTCGGGCGGTCTGCCTGGAATCCGAGCGCAGGTCCCCCACACGGGAGACGTTTTCCCCGTCCTGTCGTAACGCCCGATTCGTGCCGGCGCCGGCGCATGTCATTTCAATACGGGCATTTCCCGGCGACCCATAACTGGGCCGCCGGGAACGGCGCCGTGTCTGCTACTCAGAACGGCAGATCGTCGTCTTCGTCGGCCAGAGCGCCCGGGAAGTCGTTGAAGTCGTCGCCGCCAGCGGCCGGCGCCGCTGCCTTTCGGGGGGCCGCAGGCGCAGCCGACCGACGCGGAGCGCTGTCCATGTCGTCACCCATGCCGGCGCCACCCGGGCGTCCACCAAGGAGCATGAGCTCCTTGACCTTGATTTCGGTGGTGTAGCGCGTCTGCCCGTCCTTGTCCTGCCACTGACGGTATTCGATCTCCCCTTCGACATACACCTTCTCGCCCTTGCGGACGTACTTCTCGACGACGTCGGCGAGACCAGTCCCGCGCCCGCTGTTCCACACGACGCAGCGGTGCCACTCCGTCTTTTCCTGCTTGTTCCCGCTCTGGTCGGTCCACTGGCGACCCGTCGCCAGCGAGAACGTGGCCACGCGGCCACC
>NZ_JBIJAW010000428.1:0-2571 GCF_044345575.1 Gemmatimonas sp. | reverse complement strand
GATGCGCGCGACGGCGTCCCCATCGAGCGCGTTCGCGCCAAGCCCGTAGACCGTTTCGGTGGGGAAGGCCACGAGCTCCCCGCGCTGCAGGCGGGCGCCGGCATCGGCGATGATGGCGGGATCGGGATGGAGCGGGTCGACCTTCACGACTGACATGCCCAAAACTACTCGGGGCAGGGAGGGGCCTGCCGGCCGAAACCGATCAGGGCGTGCTCACCCTTCCGGGGGGCGGTCGAAACACGGCTCGCCATCCGCTGCGTCGTCCGGCTCGAACGGTGCGTCGAGAATGCGCAGCGCTTGCGTGGCCTCGCCCTCGCGTACCGCCAGCCGCACCGGAAACATCAGGCGCATGGCGGGAAGCATGCCGCCGGCATCGTCCCGCAGCACCACGGCGGGAATCCGGTGGGCTTCGAGTACGCTCCGTGCGACGAGCGCTTCCATTTCATTCACGTATTCGCGGATGACCACCATGGCTTCTCCCATGGCGCGAACTTACCACCGGCCGGGGGCCTTCGTGAGGGCACTATGTTCCTCACATGGCTGCTTCGTTCGGAATCTTCGTGTTGGCCGAGCTTCCGGGTGAAGCGGGCGCGGCGGTGCGCGCCATTCAGGAGCGGTACGATCCCAAGCTCGCACGGCTCACGCCGCCGCATGTGACGCTCGTGGGATCATCGGGGGTGGGCGCGATTCCCACCGACACACCGGTGGAGCGCATTCGGGCCGCGCTGGAACCGATCGCGGCGAGCACGGCACCGATGCGCCTCCCGTTTCATGCACCGCACCGGTTCATGCAGACGGACATCATCTCGCTGCCGCTCGATCCCAACGGGCCGCTGCGCGCGCTGCACGAGCGCCTCGCCCGCAGCGGACTGCCCTTCAAGCGCTCGCGCTTTCTCTTTTCGCCGCACTGCACGCTCACGTTCTATCCGATGCTGACGCCGCAACGGGAGCGTGAACTGCTGGCGATGCGCGTGACGGCCCCGGCGATCATCGAGCGACTGCAGGTGTACCTCACCCGCGATCCGCAGCCAAGTTCACTGCTGTTCAGTCTTCCGTTGTCGGGGCCGGCCACTACGCCCGGCAACGTGGTCAGCAGCGCGTCTCGGGGCGCAGCTTCTGGTACGTCACGGTCGCATGCTTGAGCCCGAGCAGCGCTGACGCCTCGAGCTCGTACTCCATCTGCAGGTCACCCAGCGTATCCGCATCGCGCTGGGCGATCTGCCGCGAGGCCTTTTCAGCGATGCTGTGCCGGCGCAGATACTCGCGGGCCGCGAGCCACATGGTGTTGGCGGCCTGGCGCACGTCGGCCTGATCGGTCACCGACCCCGTCGCATACGTCTTTTCGAAATCCTTCATCGACTCGGCGAGCGCGAGATCGATGGTGTCCACCATGGCGTGAGCGGCCTCGAGTTCGCTCTGCGCGACGCCAAGTGACATCAGCTTCGCGAGTCGCTCGTGCTGACGGCACGTTTCCGTTGCGGTGCGCGCGAGCGCATCGCAGGACGAGAGCGGACTGGGAGCGGTGACCGACGGATCGTCGGCGAGAGCCGCGTTGGAACGGGAGGAAGCCATAGTGCGAAGAAAGCGGGCAAGGCGAGTGGGACGAACCGGCGATACTGGGGATACGATGTGATCTAGCGAGCGCACCCGTACCGGTGGTAGTGGGGGATGTGCGATTTCCTCGTGAATGCAGACAACTGTGCGCGTGCAGAAGTGCGAACCGCGCGCTAAAACTGAAGGCTGAAGGCCGAGAGCTGACAACTCGGCCGGCATTGCTCGAAGCACTCGGGGAGTATTCAGTCGTCAGCTCTCGGCTTTCAGTCGATGACTCACCACACGCACCCAATGACCGCTTACCAGCATCTCCGCATCACCACCGACGCCGGCGCGCGCACGATCACGCTCGATCGTCCCGACAAGCTGAACGCGGTGAATCCGAGGTTGGCCGAGGAGTTTCCGCGTGCCATGCGCGAGGCCGCGCACGATGACACCGTGCGGGCGGTGGTGATCACCGGGGCGGGCCGCGCGTTCTGCGCGGGGCTCGATCTGAGTGATCCGGCGATGCCCGGGGCGTCACGCGCCGATCGTCTCGATCCGTACTACTGGGTGGGCGAGTGGGTTCACGCTGTCACGCAGTGCGAGAAGCCGGTGATTGCCGCCATGAATGGTGTGGCGGCGGGCGCCGGGTTCGGCCTCGCGCTCGCGTGTGACCTGCGTGTGATGCGGGCCGATGCGACGTGCACGGCGGGCTACGTGCGGCGTGGGTTGTCGCCCGATGCCGGTGTCAGCTGGTTTCTGCCGCGGCTGGTGGGTCAGGCGCGTGCGGCGGACCTCGTGTTCACGGGACGCGACATCGGCGCCGACGAGGCGCTGCGCATCGGGCTCGTGAGTCACGTGTGGGAGGCCGATACGTTTGTCGCCGATGTGGCCGCGTATGCGGCGCGCGTGGCGGCCGGGCCGCCGATCGCGCTGGCGCTCAGCAAGCGATTGCTGCTGGGCAGCAGCGAGGCCTCACTCGATCAGCAGCTGCGCGAGGAGCTCACGCATATCAAGACGTGCTTCGCGAGTGCC
>NZ_JBIJAW010000427.1:0-2586 GCF_044345575.1 Gemmatimonas sp. | reverse complement strand
GGAACAGCTGGAAGCGGTGGTGGTGCGCGCGAAAAGCACCGATGTGCAGGTGCAGTTGTGCGCGTTGCTGTGGATGCCGTACACCAAGGATGCGAACGGCATGGTGAGTAAGGCGTGGGGGTAGTGCGGTCGAACTGATCACTGACAACTATTACTACGAACTACAAACTCCTCGCCGACCGCGGGGAGTTTGTGGTTTGTAGTGTCAGTTGTCGGTCGTCAGTCCTCACGACCGCTACATCACGATTTGTCCCGGACATTCAACGACCAGTCATACTGGCGGTAGTTCAGCAGAGCGCGCCCCTCCTCGAGCCGCTTCCGCTGCGGCTCGGTGGGGCGGAAGGTGATGTACGGCGCCACGAAGAGAATCATCTCCTTGCGCGAACTGCCGAAGTCTCGCTCATAGGCCTCGAACAGACGATTGAGCCCCAGCACTCCATTGCGATACCACGTCTTGGTGGTGTCGCTCAGGAACCGCCGCGTCTGATCTTCGAGTTGCTCGCCCAGGCGTGCCCCCACGTACGCCTCGCTGCGCAGCGGCGGCGCGCTCTTCGACGCCGGGACGATGGCGAAATGCACGCGTGACTCGTGGAACTCCCGGCGGAGAATACGGTGCAGCACCTGATCGAGGGTGTACACCTGCCCACCGGCCTTCACGATCGGCTCGTTCCACGGCCCCTTCAGCTGCAGAAAGCCGAGCGTGCGATTGATGTTGCGGATGGACTGACGCTCGTGGTGCCGCACGATGAGCTGGATGGTGTACGCGTTGTACACGTTGATCCAGTAGGCGAGGCGTTCGTCCTCGCTGAGGGCGCTCACGTGGACGGTGTCGAGTGACGCGAGATAGCGCGGGAACTCGGGTGCCCGGGCGAACGCGTCGTAGTCCACGAGCCCGGCCCGCACATGCGTCTTCAGTAACCGGTCGAACGGGGCGTGCAGCGCCGTGTCACGCGGCGACTGCGCAGGAAGCGACGCCACACTGGCTGCCAGCAGCACTGCCGCCGACAGGCAGCGTACGAAACGTGTTGCGACCCGCATTATCGTTCACCCATGTCAACGGACTGGTTGCCTGGTATCTGGCGCCTCGTGCGCGCCGATGAACCGCTCGACTTCGCGCCCGGGGTACGGATGGAGTTCCGCCCCGGCGGCGTGCTGCACTACCACGTGGATGTGGGCGGCACCGATCAGGTGATCGAGCTCGTGTATCGCGTGGACGGGGACATGCTGCACACCGACAACCCCGCCGCGCCCCACTCCATGTCCGTACGCATGTCCCACGGCGAAGGTGACAGCCTGCTGTTCGACTTCGGAGGCCCGCGGGCCCTGTTCGTGCGCGAAGTCTAGCCGCCGCGGCACCCTCGGCCGCGGCGCTACATCCAGAAGGCGTACTGACGGGTGACCACCACGAACGCCGACAGCGCGGCATTCGTGACGGCGTGCACGAGGACCAGGTCACCGAGCGACTTGGTCTTGTACATGTACCAGTTGTAGATGAGACCACACATGAGCCCCACATCCCAGTAGGGGCCATGCTCGCTCGCGAAGAGCACGGCGGTGCCCACGAACGCCAGCGTGTTGTAGGTCCCCATCGGCACCCGCTCCCAGTCGTTGTTCACGACCCACCGCGGGAGAAAGCCGCGCCAGAACAGCTCCTCGAGCAGCGGCACCAGCAGCGCCGCGCGCGTGATGCGCAGCGACAGCACCAGCGGGTTCGACAGCCACTCGGCGGGGATACTGCTCACCGTCTCTCCAGTGACGGCATTCTGGAAGAGCCAGTGCGCGCGATATCCCGGCCACAGCTGCTCCGGCAGGATCCAGAGCGCGAACACCAGCAGGCCCACGAGGAGGCTGGGAATCCAGCGCGTCACCCGCAGCGAAAAGACGACCCGGCGTGACACCGTGAGCAGCACCGCGGCCAGCAGGCCCACGCGCAGCACCTCGTCCCACGGCTGCGCCAGATCGATGAAGGGCCAGACGGCCATCCACAGCATGAACGCGGCAAACGGCGCGATCCAGGGCAGAGCCGAGGATTGCGCCGTCGTCACGTCAGGCATGTCGGTAGCAGGCATGGCAACAAACTACATGCACGTACACCCGACGCACGATGTCATTTCACGCTCGCCGCGAAAAATTCCGCAATTCCCCCCACCGTATGAAGATCCGCACAGGATCAGGGGCCGTACACCACCGGCGCGGTGCCCTGTCGGATATCGCGGGCGCCAGCTGCGACGCCGGAGCCCACCGCGAAGGCGGCGGTCAGCGCGGTGCCGACTCCCACCACGGGGAGCAGCCCCACCACGGCGCTCCCGGCGAGGAACGCCGCGCCGCCTGCAGCCCACGGCGCGATGCTCTTCTGCACCGCGTCAACGTACCGGAGGCGATTCCGCACGAAGCGACGTGTGGAGCCATGCAGTACGATGGCCAGGACCGTGGCGATGGCGAACGAAAGCAGCAGGGAAATCATGGGTCCTCCGGTATTGCGATGAAGCCGCGGGATTCGAGCGACGGTTCGGTGTCGCGCGCGCGGGGCTGTTCCTCCTAACGACAAAACGGGACGGAGGTTTCAGCCCCGTCCCGTCGTGTCGA
>NZ_JBIJAW010000130.1:0-8843 GCF_044345575.1 Gemmatimonas sp. | reverse complement strand
GCCCCCTGCTCCCTGATCACCATCGAAAAGGGCGCCGCCTCTTCCACCTCCACCCGCCCCATCGAGGTCCCCCGTGTCATCGTCCTGGCGCGTCGCGTGTGTGCGCATTCCGAGATTCCCGATCGGCGCGGGGTGGCGCGCAGCGCGCGTCGTCCCTGGGAGCCCCGAGGCAACAGCACCGACGCCGGAGTCGGCGCCGGCAGCCAAACCGCACCCGCCGAGCATCCTGTCACCTGGGGCGGACTCGGCGTCGCCAGCCACGACCTGTACGGAACTGACCTTCCGGGACATCCAGCTCGACTTGCTGCTGGACTCGACGAGCCGGGAGACCGCATCGGCGGCGACCGCATCGCCGGCGACCGGTTCGGGCATCGCGACCCCCGCGACATCGAACGGGAGCTCGACCGGCACACCCGCGACTGGACCACGTACCGGGGGCGCAGGCGCGCGGCCGAATCCGGGTTCGGACGACGTGGGCGACGCGAGCTCGCGCGTGAACGCACGGGGGCGCTCCTCACGAGCGGCGGCGGGGGAGGCCAGTCGGCCCCGCGGAAAGACCGACCCGACCATCCCGCCGCCGCCCCGGCATTGGGATGACATGCCCCGCGCCCTCACCGGCGGGGCGCGCCTGCGGGTCGTATCGCTGGCCGCCGGACGCGCTGGCGTGCGGGCCGGCATGACCATCGCCGAAGCCAAGGCCCGATGCGCCGAGTTGGAGACGAGGCCGTGGGACGATCACGCCATCGCCGACGCCATCCTCGCCGCCACCACCGCACTGCTGGCGGCGAGCCCTCAGGTCACCCCCGCCACCGGCACCCCAGGCATGTGGTGGGTGGGGGCCACCGGCTTCGACGCGCTGGGCGGCGAGGAACAGCTCGCGCACACCCTGCTCACCATCGCGCGCGAATGGCACCCCGATGCGCGCGTGGCCATCGCCGACAGCTGCGTCGCCGCGCGCGCCGCCACGTGGGCGCCGGTGGCGCGGGCGTCGGGCGTGGAGGCCACCATCATCCCCCCCGGCGGCTGCGCCCACTATCTCACGCCCGCCCCGCTCGGGCTCGTCCCCATGCCCGACGAGCTGCGCGACGCGCTCCGCATGCTCGGCCTCACCACTGTCGGTGCGCTCGCCGCGCTCAACGCGGGCGACGTGGAGCAGCGATGGGGCGCCGAAGGACTCGTGGCGTGGCGCCTCGCCCGTGGGGATGACCCACGACGCCCCGGACTCGTGCGCGTGGAAGCCGCGCGCAGCGCGAGCGTGGAACTCCCCGGGGCGGTGGAGAGCGCCGAACCCATTCTCTTCGTGCTGCGCGCACAGTTGCAGCGTCTGGTGCAGCAGTGCGTGCACGACGGTCGCGCCGCCGCCGCAGTGGCCATCACGCTCGTCCTCGACGCCGGCCGGCAGTACCCCATCGAGGAGATCGGCAGTGAACTGCGCGGGCATGTACACGTGCCGGAGACGAGTGACGACTCGGTGCCGCTGGCGGCAGTCAAAAGCAGGAAGCCGGGAGCAGCGAACCGCGCGCAGCCCGACACCACCCCCATCCCCCAACTCCCGCCCCCCACCCCCCACCGGATCCCGCACCCGCGCCCCGTCCCCTCGCTGCTCGGCGTCCCCCACCGCACCATCACCCGCGAGGTCCGTCCCGCGCGCCCACTCGCGCGACTCGAGCCGCTGTTCGATCAGTGCCGGTCGCTGCTCGAGCGGTGGGACATTCCCGCACCCGTCATCGGCGTCACGGTGAGCATTCCCGCCACCGCACCACTCGCCGCCGATCAGGGCGATCTGCTCGTGCCGTCCTGGCGTGACACCGCGATGAACGCCGAAGCCGTGTTCGCCCGACTGCGCGCCGTGCTCGACCCCGACAACCGCGGTGATGTGGTCGTGCACCCCGAATCCCGCGACACCCATCGCCTCGAAGAGTCCGGCGCCTGGATCCCCGCCGATGCCATCACCCTGGCGTCTGCACCATTACCCGTAGTCCCAACTCCCGTAGTTCAAACTCCCGGAGTCCCAGCTTCCGCCCCTCGAGCTTCCGTCGTTGAAGCGCCTCCCGTCGACGCACCACCCCCCCCCGCCGTCCTCCGCCTCCTCCCCTCCCCCGACCCCGTCGACGTCGAACTCCCCCGCGGCATCCCCGCGGCCGTCTGGTGGCGCAACCGGCGCATCGACATCGTGCGCGCGCACGGCCCCGAACGCCTCAGCGGCGACTGGTGGCGCGGCGACGGCTACGCGCGCGACTACTGGCGCTGCACCGCCACCCCCGACGGCGATGTCCTGCTGTACCACACCGAAGCCGGCTGGTACCTGCAAGGCTGGTACGACTGACCAACTCACCACCCGCAACCCAAACCCACGACGCGGAACTGATCGGTTCCGGGTGCTGAGTTCGACGAATGAGTCGCGGGTCGGCACAGCCCGGGTCGGGTTTCTCCCCTCACCGGTGCGACGGCAACACCCCATACTCCGCAAGGAGATGGAGCCCCACATGACGGAACCCGACCGCGTGCCCCCACAGTGGCACACGATGGACGTCGAACGCGTAACCGGTACGCTCGACGTCGATCCCGCGCGCGGTCTCGACGCGGCCGAGGTCATGCGCCGGCGCACCGAGCACGGCGACAATGCCCTGCAGGCCACGGCGCACCGCGGCCCGCTGCGCATGCTGCTCGCGCAGTTCGTCGACGTCATGGTGCTCGTGCTCATCGGCGCGGCCATCATTGCCGCGGTGGTCGGTGAGCCGGCCGACACCCTGGCCATCGTCGCCATCGTCGTGCTCAACGCCCTGCTGGGCTTCGTGCAGGAGTACCGCGCCGAAAAGGCGCTGGCGGCACTCGGCGCGATGGCCGCCCCCGGCGCCCGTGTCCGTCGCGACGGCGTCGAGTGCACGGTGCCATCGCACGAACTCGTACCGGGCGACATCGTACGGCTCGAAGCCGGACACGTCGTCCCCGCCGACCTCCGCCTCATCGAGGTCGCCCGCCTCAGCATCGACGAATCCGCACTCACCGGCGAATCACTCCCCGTCGACAAGACCATCGCGCCGAACACCACGGACAACGTCCCACTCGGCGACCGGCGCGCCATGGCCTACAAAGGCACCAGCGTGGCGGCTGGCCGCGCGACCGGCCTCGTCATCGCGACCGGTATGCGCACCGAATTGGGGCGCATCGCGACCCTGCTGCAGTCCGAGTCGAATGTGCGGTCGCCGCTGCAGACACGACTCGCGGCCTTCGGGCGGCGACTCGCCGTGCTCGTGGTGGGGCTCTGCATCGTCATCTTCGTCACGGGGCGGCTGCGCGGCGAACCCGCGGTGCTGATGTTCATGACGGCGCTGAGTCTCGCGGTGGCCGCCATCCCCGAGGCGCTGCCGGCCGTGGTCACCGTATCACTCGCCCTCGGCGCGCGGCGCATGGTGCGGCAGCACGCGCTCATCCGGCGACTGCCCGCCGTGGAGACGCTGGGCTCGGTGACGTACATCTGCACCGACAAAACGGGGACGCTCACGGAAAACCGCATGCGCGTGGACACCGTGCGCGACCTGCGCGAGATGAGCGACGTTCCACACCTCGGCGCCTCCACCGGCGCCACACACCACGACGTCCCACTCGCCTTACCCGACGTGGTGACACTCTGCACCGACGTGCAGCAGACGCCGACCGGAGCACTCGTCGGAGATCCCACGGAAACCGCGCTCGTGCGCTGGGCCAACGAGCAGGGAGTCGACACCGCCACCGTGCATCGACAGTGGCCACGGATCGGCGAGCTCCCCTTCACGTCGGAACGCGCGCGCATGACCACAGTGCATCGCGCCGTGAACGGTGACACACGCGTGGCCTGCAGCAAGGGCGCCCCCGAACGCATCATCTCCGCGTGTGACCATATGTGGACGAGCGAGACCGTGCTCCCGATCAGTGCGACCGCCCGCCACGACCTGCTCGCGCAAGCCGAGCAGATGGCCGCGGACGGTCTGCGCGTCCTCGCCGTGGCCTGCGCGATCGACCGGCGGACGCCGAGTGACCCGATCGAGTCGCTCGAAGAACACCAGACGCTGCTCGCCCTCATCGGGCTCCTCGACCCGCCGCGCGACGAAGCGCGCGAAGCGGTACGCCTCTGCCGCAGCGCCGGCATCCAGGTGGTCATGATCACCGGCGATCATCCGGCGACCGCCCGCGCGATCGCCCAGCGCCTCGGCATCATCGGCGCGGCCGACGACCGCGCCACCGTGCTCACCAGCCGTTCGCTCGCCGAAATGGACGACGAGGCGCTGCGCGAACAGGCCGCGCACGTGCGGGTGTACGCGCGGGTCGCGCCCGAAGACAAGCTGCGCATCGTCAAGGCGTTGCAGGCGCGCGGCGAGTTCGCCGCGATGACTGGCGACGGTGTGAACGATGCCCCGGCGCTCAAGCGCGCCGACATCGGCATCGCCATGGGGCGCGGCGGGACCGATGTGGCGCGTGAGGCATCACACATGGTGCTCCTCGACGACAACTTCGCGACCATCGTGCAGGCGGTGCACGAGGGGCGCCGCATCTACGACAACATCCGTCGCTTCGTGCGCTTCGTGCTGTCCACCAACTCCGGCGAAATCTGGACGCTCTTCCTCGCACCGTTTCTCGGCTTGCCGCTCCCCCTGCTCCCCATTCACATCCTGTGGATGAATCTCGTCACCGACGGACTTCCGGGCCTGGCGCTTTCCGCCGAGCGTGCGGAGCCGGACGTGATGCATCGGCCCCCGCGTCCACCGAGTGAAGGCATGCTCGCGCACGGGCTGTGGCAGCATGCCGTGTGGGTGGGGCTGCTCATGAGCGCGCTCGCGCTTGGCACACAGGCGTGGGCGCTGCGCACCGGCAACGGCCACTGGCAAACGATGACGTTCACCGTACTCACGCTGTCGCAACTCACCCATCTCATGGCCATCCGCTCCGAACGGCAATCGCTGTTCTCGATCGGTGTGGCCAGCAATCCGCTCCTGCTGCTCGCGGTGGTCGCCACGCTGGGGCTGCAGGGCGCGACGATCTATGTGCCGGCCATGAATCGTCTCTTCCACACGGCGCCGCTCTCACTGGGGGAACTGTTGACGTGCATTGGCCTCGCGTCGCTGGTGTTCGTGGCCGTCGAGTGCGAGAAGTGGTTGGCCCGTCGCGGTATGCTGTACGCGAGGGCGCGGTCGGCGTGAACGCCGTATCGTGCCGACGGGTCAGTTACGGACGCCGGGGTTTCGGTCGAAGTTTAGGCATGCGCCGATTTCTGCTGATCATGCTCGCGGCCCTTACGGCTGCGTGTCGCCCTGCACCTGCCACGCCCGCCGGTCCGGCGGGCCGCAGCGCCACCGTCCTCATCTCGCTCGACGGCTTTCGCGCCGACTACATCACCCGCCCCGGCGCGGTGACGCTGCGCGCCCTCGCCGCGCGTGGTGTGCGGGCCGAGCGCATGATCCCGGCGTTCCCCAGCAAGACGTTCCCCAACCACTACACCATCGTCACGGGGCTCTACCCCGAGCACCACGGGATCGTGGCGAACACGATGGTCGACGCGCGCATCGGCGCCACGTTCACCATCGGCGATACCCTCATTGCCCGCGATCCGCGCTGGTGGGGCGGTGAGCCCATCTGGAATACCGCTGAACGACAGGGCGTGCGCACCGCCGCGTTCTTCTGGCCCGGCAGCGATTACGCCATCAACGGCCGCTATCCCACGTACTACACGCCGTTCGACAATCGCGTCCCCGATACGCTACGGGTGCGACAGGTGCTCGACTGGCTCACCATGCCGGCCGACCGGGCGCCGCGCTTCGTCACGCTGTATTTCAGCAACACCGACAACGCGGGCCACGACCACGGCCCCGACGCTCCGCAGGTCGACACGGCCATCGCCCATGTCGACTCACTCATCGGCGCACTCGTGACGGGACTCGCCGCACGCGGACTCGGCGAGCGCGTGAACCTCGTGATCGTCTCCGATCATGGCATGACCCCCATCGATGGGTCACGCGTGATCCGACTCGACGACTACCTCGACCTGAACGACGTGGATGTCGTGGACTGGATGCCCGTAGCAGCCGTGACCCCGAAGCCTGGGAAGCTGCCGGCGGTGTACGAGGCGCTGCGTCGCACGCCGCATCTGCAGGTGTTCCGCAAGGACAGTGTGCCGGCGCGCTTTCACTACCGCGACAATCCGCGCATCACGCCGCTCGTCCTGCTCGCCGACGAGGGGTGGACCATCACCAGCACGGCGCGTCTGCGCATGGGCCAGCCGCGTGGTGGGACGCACGGGTACGACAACTTCCTCCCCAGCATGGGCGCCCTCTTCATCGCGGCGGGGCCCGACATTCAGCAGGGCCGCGTGCTCGCGCCCTTCGCCAACGTGCATGTGTACCCGCTACTCGCCCGACTCCTGGGGGTGAAGCCCGCGCCCAACGATGGGCACGCGGACTCCCTCGCCATCACTCGTCGTGACTGACCGACGACGACGGGTCTGAGGCTCCGATCGGCTTGCCGTCGTAGTCGGAAATGAGCACCCACACGGTGCGCGTGCGCTTGGAGTAGAGCAGGCGCACGGTCACGTCCCGCGGGTTCTGCTTGAAGGCAAAGTGGAAGCGGAAGCTCGTATCGAGCGCTTCGCGAATCACGCCTTCCTTGAAACGTCCGTAGAACTCCTGCACGCGCGTGCAGGGCGCGATCTCGGTGAAGAACTGCTTGCCGATCGCGTCTTCCCGGCGCAGCGACGCAAGCGAGGACTCGACCGCGTTGTAATGGAGAATACGGCCGCTCGAATCGAGCTGAATCATGCCGTAGGGCAAGTGATCCAGTTCGGCGGCGGTCATGTGATCGGCGGCCTCGAGGACCTGATCGATCTGCTGTTTGTAGCTCTTTGACATCGCGGTGGCACAGGGTACTGGGGAAGTACGTGCAAGAATAACGCGCGCACCACGGAAAGGGGTTCACGGCCGGTCCCGATCCTGTCCCTGCCGCTCCCTTGTTTTCGGTATATATTCGGGTTTGTATGTCAGCCGCCGGATACGCCGAACTGCACTGCCACTCCGCGCTGTCCCTCCTCGATGGTGCCTCCCTTCCGGAGTCGCTCGCCGAACGGGCCGCCGCGTTGGGGTATAGCGCCCTCGCCCTCACCGATCACGATGAGATGGGGGGCGTGGTCCGCTTCGGCACCGCCTGTCAGGCGCTCGCGCTCCCCGGCATTCTGGGCGCCGAACTCACCGTGCGCATGCCCGAACTGGGGGGGCGCGGCGGTGAACGCCGCACGCACATGGTGCTGCTCGCCGAAACGCGGCAGGGCTACCGCAACATCGCCTCGCTCGTCACCCGCGCCCGCATGGACAGCGACCGCGGCAAACCGAGCGTGCCGTGGGCCCTCGTCACCCGCCATGCGGAGGGGGTGACCGCCCTCACCGGCTGCCCGCGCGGGTGGCTGCCGCAGTTGCTGGCCGAGTCGCGCCACGACGAGGCGTGGACAGCGGCGTGTGAACTGCGCGATGTGTTCGGCGCGCACCTCGCCGTGGAGTGCTGGGATCATCGCCTCCCGGAAGAACGCGCGCTCGTACACCCGTTGCGCGCCCTCGCCACGCGACTCGGGGTGCCATGGGTGGTGACCAACGACGTGCATTACGCCACGCCCGACGCGCGCATCGTGCACGACGTACTGCTCACGCTGCGCCACGAACGCACGCTCGACACCATGGGCACGCGCCTGCGTCCCAACGCCGAGTGGGCGCTCAAGCCCATCGCGCGCATTTACCAGCGGTGGCGCGGCGCCGAAGAGGGCGTGCGGGCCACACTCGACATCGCCGCGCGCTGCGCCTTCCGTCTGCAGCAGCTCAAGCCCAGCATGCCGGCCTTTCCGCTGCCACCGGGCATCACGGCCAGCGAGTATCTCGCCCGTCTGGTCGAGCACGGCGCGCACGAGCGGTGGGGGAACACGCGCACACCCAAGCACGATCGGCAACTGGCGCACGAACTGGGGATGATCCGCAAGCTCGACCTCGCGGGCTACTTCCTCATCGTGTGGGACATCGTGCGCTTCGCGCGGCGCGAGGGGATTCTCTGTCAGGGACGCGGTTCCGCGGCCAACTCCGCCGTCTGCTTCTGCCTCGGCATCACCGCGGTCGACCCCATCCGCATGGAGCTGCTCTTCGAGCGGTTTCTCAGCGAAGACCGGCAGGAGCCGCCCGACATCGACATCGACTTCGCGCACCGCGATCGCGAGCGCGTGCTGCAGTACGTGTACAACCGCTACGGCCGAGAACACGCCGCCATGGTGTGCGAACAGATCACCTGGCGCGGGCGGAGTGCGGTACGTGACGCAGCGCGCGTGCTGGGGTTCAGCACGGAGCAGGCGGACATGCTGGCGGCACTGAGTGACCGGTTCAGTGCGAAGAGTACGGCGGAGGCGTTGCGGGTGGATGCGGCTGGGGCGGGGGGACGCGATCACACGGAGAGCACGGAGGGAGGTGAGGGCACGGAGAACCGCACGGACAGGACGAACAACGGAAGCTTGGGAAGCGGGAGCTTGAACAACGGGAGCTTGAACAACGGGAGCTTGAACAACGGGAGCTTGACCGGCGGCACACACACGGCGGCGGTACTCGGTCAGCACATGATCAGCGGTACCGAAGCAACAACCAAGGCACGTGTGATCCGCGAGAACGCCCGCAAAGTCGCCTCCAGCCTCAAGCAGTCCTCTGTGCCCTCACCCACCTCGGTGAGCTCCGTGAGTACGCGTTCCCCAAAGGGCGTCACCGAACGCGACGCCACTTGGCCCCAGCTCATCGACCTGCAAGCCGAGCGAAAACTGGCCAACGACGAACGCGCACATCTCGGTCCACTCG
>NZ_JBIJAW010000426.1:0-2602 GCF_044345575.1 Gemmatimonas sp. | reverse complement strand
GGTAGCGAGGCCGCATGGCAATTGGCCGAGCGCGGCCACGAGGTCGTCATTCATGAGATGCGCCCCGTGCGCGGCACGGCTGCGCACCGCACGGAGAAGCTCGGCGAGCTCGTGTGCTCCAATACGTTCAAGAGCACCGAGCCGTCCAACGCGCACGGACTGCTCAAGGCCGAGATGCGCACGCTCGGTTCGCTCATTCTTACCTGCGCCGACGAGGCGCGCGTGCCCGGTGGCAGCGCGCTTACGGTCGATCGCGAAATCTTCTCGCAGGCCGTGCACGACCGCGTGCACGCGCACCCGCGCATCACGGTGTCGCGCGAAGAGGTGAGCGAGCTCCCCGAGGTGGGAATCGTGGCCACCGGCCCGCTCACGAGCGATGCGCTGGCGGAGCGCATTCGCGCGCGTCTTGGGGTGGAGTCACTGGCCTTCTACGACGCCATCGCGCCGGTGGTGAGCTTCGAATCCATCGATCAGGGTATTGCGTTCCGGCAGTCGCGCTGGGGCAAGGAAACGATGGAAGGGGCGAGCGAGGAGGGCGCGTATCTCAATTGCCCATTCACGCGTGACGAGTACGAAGCGTTCATCGACGCGCTGACCACGGCCGACCAGTTCACCGCACATGAGTTCGACGCCGTGCCGTACTTCGAGGGGTGCATGCCCGTGGAAGAGATGGCGCGTCGCGGGCGCGAGACGCTGCGCTTCGGCCCCATGAAGCCCATCGGGCTGCGCGATCCGCGCAACGACAGCAAGCCGTGGGCGGTGGCGCAGTTGCGCATGGAAGATCGGGCGGGCCGCATGTGGAACCTGGTGGGGTTCCAGACGCGGTTGCGCATTCCGGAGCAGGCGCGGGTGTTCCGCCTCATTCCGGGGCTCGCGGAAGCGGAATTTCTGCGCTTTGGGAGCATCCATCGCAACTCGTATGTGAACGCCCCGGCTGCGCTCACGCCGCATCTGTCGCTGCGCGATGCGTCGACGACGCTCTTCGCCGGACAGATCACCGGCGTGGAAGGCTATACCGAGAGCAGCGCCACCGGCCTGCTCGCCGGCATCAACCTGTCGCGCATGTTGCACGGCGAGGAGCCCGTGGTACCGCCGCCCACCACGATGATGGGCGCGCTCTATCGCTATCTGCGCGAGGCCGACCCGAAGCACTTCCAGCCCATGAACGCCAACTTCGGTTTGCTCGATGATCTCGAGGGCGTGCCGGCCAAAGTGCTGAAGGACAAGACGAAGAAGCGCGAGCTCTTCGCCGAGCGCGGACTCGCGCACATGATGGCCTGGCGCGAGGCGCACGCGCTGGGTGTAGTCGGCGCCGCGTGAGCGACGCACCGGCGGCGGTTCCGCTTCCCACCGAGATCGGCGAGTTTCTCGTCCATCTCGAGAAGGAACGCGATCTTTCGCCTAACACCTTGTCCGCCTACTCGCGCGATCTGCGCGAGTTCTCCACCTGGTTGGCGCAGACGCACGGCGAACAGGGGTGGGACTGGAACGAGCTGTCACGGACCAGCATCCGCGGCTACATGGCGCATCTCACCCGTCGTGGCCTCGCCAAGCGCAGCATCGCCCGACAGTTGAGCGCGGTGCGAAGCTTCTATCGCTGGATGCACCGTGACGAACGGGTGGATGTAAATCCGGCGCGTGCCGTGGGCTCACCGCGGCTGCCGCGCACACTCCCCGCGTATCTGGATCGCCAACAGGCGGAGACGCTACTGCAGCACGCGGCAACACGAGCGCAAAGCCTCGAGTTCACCGACGTGCGCAACCTTGCGATGCTCGAGCTGTTCTACTCGAGCGGGCTGCGCCTCAGCGAGTTGTGCGGGGTCGATCTGCAGGATCTCGATCTCGTGTCGCAGCAGGTGAAGGTGCGCGGCAAGGGGCGCAAGGAACGCATCGTCCCGCTCGGGGATCATGCACAGCGCGCCCTGCGCAACTATCTCGTGAAGCGCGATGCGCTCATGCAGCAGCTTGGCGGGGTCAAGGCCGGGCGGCTTGCTCGCGGCGCCGTGTTCTTGAGCGAGCGCGGCACGCGCATCAGTGCGCGCGCGGTGCAGCATGCCATGGTGACGCTTCTCGACGCTGTGGGGGAAGGGGCCGACCTCAGCACGCACTCCCTGCGACACACGTTCGCCACCCATCTGGTCGATGCCGGGGCCGACCTGCGCGCTGTGCAGGAACTGCTGGGCCACGCCAGCATCAGCACCACGCAGATCTACACGCACACGAGCGTGGATCGACTCAAGAAGGTGTACCGGCAGGCGCATCCGCGGGCGTAGGCAACTGTTCGTACGTATCGTGCGACTCCTCAACACGGGACCGACCATGTGCTCCATGGCTTCGTTCGTTCGACTGGTGGTCGTCTGCGCCTTCATCATGGTGGGGCGAGACGCAGCGGCCCAGTCCGCGTCTGTCGCTTCAGCCGATAGCACCGCCATTCACGAAATCCGGCTTACCGATGGCTCCATGCTCTACGGGCGTATCGTGCAGCAGGACTCGGCCCGGCTCGTGGTGCGCACCATCAACGGGGCCTCGGTCGAGCTGCGACGAGAGCTCGTGAAACAGTTGCGCCTAACGGCCGGCCGTGTCGTGGGCAACGAGTTCTGGG
>NZ_JBIJAW010000425.1:0-2604 GCF_044345575.1 Gemmatimonas sp. | reverse complement strand
GCGGCCGAGAACGCGACCTACCGCGCGCTGCGTCAGACGGGTGTGGTGGTGGTGACGTCGTTCACGTCGGGCGAGAACGTGAACGGTGGGGGTGGTGGTGATGGCCCGCCGCCGCCGGCACGCGTGGATACGACGGCGCAGCGTGATCCCGCGTCACGTGATAGTGTTGCACGCCCGGCCGCGGCGCCGGTGCCACCCGGTGTGACCGCGTTGCACCTGACGGCCACCAAGGCGCGCATCCTGCTGATGGTGGCGCTCACGAAGACGAAGGATCCGCGCGAGATTCAGCGCATTTTCAACGAATACTGACGCGTCTACGGACGGGTCACTTGGTGCGCCGCTGGATGCGGGCGCTGCACTTGATCTCCACCAGCGCGGCCGGTCGTGGCAGTGCTGTCACCGCCAGTGTTGCGCGCGCGGGCGGCGCCACGGGAAAGAACTCGGCGTACACCGTATTCATCGCGGCGTAGTCGGCGATGTCCTTGAGGAAGACGGTGCATTCGTCCACATCGGCCATCGTGAGGCCACCGGATTGCAGCGCGGTGCGGATGTTCTCGAGCGTCTGTCGCGTTTGCACGCCCACGCCTCCGGCGACGATATCCTGCGTGCCCGGCTTCATGCCGGTCATACCCGACACGAAGATCTGATCGCCGGAGCGAATGGCCACGGAATACGCCGGCACGAGCGGCGCCAGGCCGGGCGGGTTCAGCACCTCGCGGCCCGTGGTGCCGCGCTGGTGCGCGCACGCGGTGGTAAAACAGAGCACGCCGGCCGTGATGCCGATGCGAAGGAAGGTCGTCATGTGCGTGCCGTTGTGGTGATGGGTGTAGGCCCGGTGGGAAGCGTGTTGTCGCCAGATGGCGATGCGTGGCGCACACAACGTAGCGCATGGGGCGATGGCTTGCGGGACGCCAGCGCCGTACGTTCTCCTGATGACTCCGTCCTCGTTGCTCCGCCACCCGTTTCGCACCGTGATGGCGCTCGCGCTGTGCGTGGCCGGAAGCGCTGCCGTGGCCTCTCAGACCAGCATTCCCCGCACCTTCCATCGGGTGTTGCTGCTCGAGACCACCAGCGAAACCTCGGCCAGCGTGAGCCTCGGTGATATCGACGGCAACGGGACGCTGGATGTGATCCTTGCCAAGGGGCGCCACTGGCCGTTGGTCGATCAGATCCTGCGGAACGACGGCAAGGGACACTTTTCCACCCAGCCTCTGGCCGATTCTGCCGATCGTACGTACTCGGCGGCGCTCGCCGACCTCGATGGCGATGGCGATCTCGATATCGTGGCGAGTAACGACAGGCCCGATCGGAAGCTCATCTACCTCAACGACGGGGCCGGGCACTTCCGCGTGAGCGGCACCTTTGGCGAGGCGGCATGGAGCACGCGCTACGTGACCGTGGCCGATCTGAACGGCGACCAGCGCCCTGATCTGATCGTCGCCAATCGCAGCTCCAACCCGGCGGCGCCACGGCCGAGTTTCGTGTGTCTCAACAATGGCGCGGGCGCGTTTCCCGCGTGCACGCCGCTCGCGACGCAGTCCGCCACCATCATCGTGGCCAGTGATCTCGATGGCGACGGCAAGACCGACCTCGTGGTTCCGCACCGCGACGGTGGCCAGAACCTGATCTTCTGGAACGACGGCACCGGTGCGTTCCGTGAGCCGCCAATGCCACTTGGTCCGGCGAAGTCGCAGATCCGTGCCGCCGCGACGGCTGACATCAACGGCGACCGCGTGACTGATGTAGTGGTGGGTGATGAACGCGACGGGCTCTTCGTGTACATCGGCACGGGCCGTCGCGCGTTCGATGCGCCCGTGGCATTGGCGTCGGCTGGTGGTGCGCCGTATTCGGTGGCCATTGCCGACATGAATCGCGACGCGAAGCCCGATCTCGTGGTGGGGCGGCAGGAGGCGGTGGGATCAGTGCTCTTCAACACCGGCGGCGCGCGCGTGCCGCGCTTTACCGACACGCCGTGGGGCGACGGCAAGGGCTCGGTGTACGGCGTGGCCGTAGGCGATCTGGACGGCGACGGCTGGCCCGACATCGCGGCGGCGCGTTCGGAGGCGCCGAACGCGGTGTGGTTCAGCGGGCCGGCGGGTCGATGATGCGCGCGCGCTTCCCGCGCGCCGTGGGTCGTGATAGACTTAGTTTATCACCCTTAGTTTACTCGCCGTGATCACTGTCAATATCCACGAAGCCAAGACTCAACTGTCCAAGCTGGTCGAGCAGGCTGCACAGGGCGAAGCCTTCGTGATCGCCAAGGCTGGCAAGCCGCTGGTGAAGGTCGCCGGACTCGACGCGCCCGATGCGCCGCAGCGTCTGGGCTTTCTGGCAGGCGAGATCGCGGTGCCCAAGGACTTCGACCGCATGGGCGAGGATGAGATTGCCGCCTTGTTCGGCCTCGGCGCGTGAAGCTGCTGCTCGACACCCAGGTGTTGCTCTGGGCGGCCGGCAACTCCAAGCGGCTCACGGCCAGTGCGCGCAAGCTGCTAAACGATCCCGGCAACGACCTCTGGTTTAGCGCAGTAAGCCTCTGGGAGATCACCATCAAGAACTCCCTCGGCCGCAAGGACTTTCGGGTCGAACCACGTGTGTTGCGCCGTG
>NZ_JBIJAW010000424.1:0-2607 GCF_044345575.1 Gemmatimonas sp. | reverse complement strand
GTGCAGGTCGTGACGGCGCTTGCGGCCGGGTCCCTCACGGAGCCGGCGCTGGCTACGTGGATCCACAATCGGCTTATTCCCTTGCAGCTGTAGTCCGGCGTGGCATCGGGCCGCGCGATCACATAGGAAGCCCCGGCGGCGGGCGCCAGCCGGGGCGTCTCGCGCGCACCACGCAGCCACGACGCGCACCGGTATCACGGCGCGATGTACGACTCCCGCCCCCCCACCACCGTTCGCTCCACCTTCACCCGCAGCAGCTGTTCCGGCGGCACACTGAGCAGGTCCTCGCTCAGCACCACGAAATCAGCGAGATACCCCGCGCGCAGCATCCCCGCGTCGTTTTCCATGAAGCCCGCGTACGCCGCGTCGCGCGTGTAGTGCCGCAGCGCCGCCTCCACGCCAATGCGTCCGGCCGGATACCAGCCGCCCTTGGGCGTGCCCTCGGGCGTCATGCGCGTCACCGCCGTGTAGATCCCACGAATCACGTCCATGGGAAACACGGGATAGTCGCTGCCGAAGGCCTGCCGCGCCCCCGCGTCGTCGAACTGTTTGAAGTTGTTGCTCAAGGCCGCACGCTTGGGCCCCAACAGCGGCGCATAGTTGGTGAGCGTGGTGACGTCGGGCGTGGCGAAGATCGCCTGCGTACTCGCAATCACCCCGAGCTGCCGGAAGCGCGGCAGATCCACCGGACTCGGCACTTCGATGTGCTCCACCCGGTGCCGGCTGTCCCGCGCGCCGTTCTTGCGACGGGCATACGCGTACGCGTCGAGCGCCATGCGCACCGCCTTGTCGCCAATGGCGTGCAGCTCCACCTGCAACCCCGCGCTGTCGTAACGCGCCACACCGGCATTGAGCACCGGCCCGCTCCAGAACGGCAGCCCGGTGGCATCGGTGTTGGCGTAGGGCTCCAGCATCGCCGCCGTCTGCGCGTCCACCGTGCCGTCGAGCATCCCCTTGGCGATGCCGTAGCGCAGCCACGGGCCCTTGAACTGCCCTGACAGCTGCACGTAGCGCTGCAGCTGCGCCCGCGTGGCGCCGGGGTCGAAGGGCACCGACACGTACCATCGCAGCCGCATCGTATCCGCCGCGGCCGACTCGGCCAGCACCTCGAACACCTCACCGCGCGGCGCCCGGCGCGACGCTTCGTGCACCATGGTGATGCCCAGACGCGCCGCCGCCTCGGTTTCCTCGTGAATGCGGCGCGCGATGTCGGCCCGCGACGGTGGAGGCACGAGGCGCGACACGAGCCCGCTCGCACTCTCCTTGAGCAGCCCCGTGGGTTCACCGCCGGCGCCACGTTCGATCACCCCCTGCGCGGGGTCCTTCGTCGCGGCCGTGACCTTCGCCAGCCGCAGCGCCACGCTGTTGGCGAGCGACTGGTGCCCGTCGCGGTCGCTGATGAGCACCGGCCGATCGGGAAACGCGGCGTCGAGATAGCGCTTGTGCGCCGCATTCTGCGGGAAATCACTCGGCGTCCACCCGCGCCCCACCACCCACGCCCCCTTGGGGAGCCGCGCGGCCCAGCGCTGCAGCCGCTTCACGATCTCCGGGGCGCTGCCGGCGCCCACCAGGTCGGCGCGCGACTCCGTGGGGAGGTGCCAGTGCGCATCGATGAACCCCGGCACCACACGCTTGCCCGCGAGGTCCACCACCCGGGTAGCTGGCCCGGCGAGCCCGCGCACCTCCGCGTCGCTGCCAACGCGCACGATGCGTCCCTCGCGCACGGCAAGCGCCTGCGCGGCCGGGGCGAGCGAGTCACCCGTCCAGATGCGGGCGTTCACGTACACCGCGTCAGGTGTCTGGGCAGACTGGGCGGCGGCTCCCGAACCGGGGAGCAGAAGGCAGACGGCGGGGATCAGGGGGCGGAAGCGCATCCAAGAAATATGCGGGCCCCTCGCGCGGCGCGTAGCTTCCGCGAATCCCCCTCAGCCCACGCATCATGCTCATCGTTCAGGTCTTCGTGCACGTGAAGCCCGAGTTCGTGGAGGCGTTCACGGTCGCCACGCTCGACAACGCCACCAACAGCATTCAGGAACCCGGCATCGCGCGCTTCGACGTGCTGCAGCAGCAGGACGATCCCACGCGCTTCACGCTCATCGAGGCCTACCGCACCGACGACGCGCCCGCCGCCCACAAGGCCACCGCCCACTACGCGCGCTGGCGCGACACCGTGGAGCCCATGATGGCCGAGCCGCGCACGAACGTGAAGTACATCGACGTGCACTTTCCGGACTGACGGAACTGCTCGTCGGAGACACGGAGCCACGGAGGCACGGAGGCACGGAGAACAAACACGTCGAGCCGTTGTCCGCCGCGCCCTCCGTTCCTCCGTGCCCTCCGTGTTGAGCTTTTTGAAGTATAAATACCTGCAAATTATTGACTTAGATCATAAGCAGCATAAGTTTAAGACATGAAGCCGCAGACCCGCAAATACCTGGCCGAAATCGGCCGCAAAGGCGGTCTCAAGAGCCGCCGCACGCTCTCACCCGAGGCGGCACGGCAGATGGTGAAAGTCCGTGAAGCACGGCGCGCCTACGCGCGATTTCACACCCAGTGTTTCTGGTCCTACAAGCAGGACCTCGTCATCTCGGCGGCCGATGTCCCGTG
>NZ_JBIJAW010000129.1:0-8873 GCF_044345575.1 Gemmatimonas sp. | reverse complement strand
AGTACAGATCGAGCGCACTGCTTCGCGAGAGACACACGGCCGGCTCACCCGCGTCGCGCATGCGCGCCGTGCGCAGCCACACCTCGAGCGCAATGGCGAAGCCACCGTGTGCCGCGTCGCCCTCGTTCGACAGATACGGCAGCGGGGCCGGATCGCCCTCGGCGCGGGGCGCGAGGGGGGCACGAAACGGCTCGAGGGCCTCGAGCGTGACGACCCACGGACTGATGGTGCTCGCGAAGTTCTTGGCGAGAAAGGGCCCGAGCGGCTGGTACTCCCACGCCTGCAGATCGCGCGCCGACCAGTCGTTGAGCAGACACAGCCCCCACAGGTGACGTTCGGCGTCGGCCAGCGCGATCGTCTCACCGAGCGCGTTGCCGGCCCCGACGAAGGCGCCGAGTTCGAGCTCGTAGTCGAGCGACCGTGACGGCCCCACCGTGGGTACGGCGTCGTTGGGGCCCTTGCGCTGTCCCACCGGACGGGTGACGGTGGCACCCGAGACGACGAGACTCGAGGCCCGGCCGTGGTAGCCGATCGGCACCCACTTGTAGTTGGGGAGCAGCGGGTTGTCGGGGCGGAACATGCTGCCCACGTTCGTGGCGTGGTGCACTGACGCATAGAAGTCGGTGTAGTCGCCCACCTGCACCGGCAAGAACAGCTCGGCGTCGCACTGCAGCACGAGGGCGTGCTGTGCCGTTTGCTGCGTGTGTACGGCGGCGTGTTTCCCGAGCAGTTCGAGCAAGGCGAGGCGCAGCGCCCGGCGCGCGTCGGCCCCGAGGGCCATCAGCGCGTTGAGCGCCGGCGCGGCACAGGCGCGCATGGCCTGCTGCGTGAGGGCATCGGCCTCACCGCAGAGGCCCGCCGCATGACACGCCGCTACATCGAGGATTGCATCGCCGATGGCGACCCCGACGCGCGGCGTTTCAGAGCTGCCGGCGCGACGGAATACGCCGAACGGCAGATTGTGTAACGGGAAGTCGGCGTGGCCGTTGGCGCTGGCGACCCAGCTGGAGAGCGGAAACACGGAGGACGTCATAGTGCCGAAAAGGGGGACGTAGCGGAGCGCCAGCGATGATGGCGCCGTCGCGTCAAATCCAACCGAGCGCGCGACTCTCGTCGACGGGCTCCGTGAACGAACAGGAGCCGATGCTCACGATCATGTGCTCCCGGACCTGCTGCAGCGTGTGGCGGGCGATGGCGATGGGCCCATCGCCTGCGTGCCAGACGAGATGCGTCTCGGAAAACTCGAGTGACGACACCCGGGCTTCTTCGATCGCCTGCACGGCGAGGGTATCGGTGCCGCCGTTCGCGATGACGGCAGCCGCCAGCAGCACGTTCAGAAAACCGAACATGCGACAGGTCGCGGCCTCGGGCTCGTACGTCAGGCGGTAGGTGCCACACAGGGGGTGATGCAACCCGGCCGTCGCCTTGGCGCGCACGTCGTACGTGAGCAGGGCCCGCAGGAAATCCACGATGTGTTGCTTCGACGGAAACGCCTCGGCCACCGTGCCCCCCGTCCGCATCTTCGCGAAACGCCCCACCTTGGCGATGGCTTCCAGCAGCTCGCTCGGATCCGTGACGATCGGCACTTCCAACCACGCGTGGAACGAGCGCGGCAGGGCGTCGTGCAAGGCCATGATTTCGGCGACGCTGCCGACTTTGGCTTCGTACGAATCGACGCGTGCGCCGCATTCCTCGAAACACACCCGATGTCGCTCGTTGAACGCAGTGATCGCTTCGAGGTCGGCGTGCAGATCGCCACTGCCGGTCACCGACAGCAGCCACGGAATCGCGCCGGCGTCCCGGGGCAGGAGTGGGTCGGCCGCCGCGGAGAACTCGGCCAGGCGCGAGGCAGGACAAACGAAGCGTCCGAGCATCCACCCCGCACCCCCCGCCCGATAGTGCGCGAAGTTGCGAACGGCGCGCGCCATGTCGAGCGAGGCCGGGGGAAACAGGCCGGCATAATCGATGATCGCCTCGAGCAGGATGCGCGACGGGCGTTCAGTGAGCGGAGGGAGGCGGACGGGCATGGCGAAGGGTGCGGCCGTGTGGGTGAGGGGATTCACAGACCGTCGAAATCGAGTCCGAGATCGAGCGCGGGCGCCGAATGGGTGAGGGCACCCACCGAAATCCGGTCGACGCCGGTGTCGGCGATGGCACGCACCGTATCGAGCGTTACCCCGCCGGACGCCTCGGTGACCACTCGTCCGGCACAGCGTGCCACGGCGTCACGCAACTGATCGAGCGACATGTTGTCGAGCAGCACCCAGTCGGCGCCGGCGGCAACGGCGGCCTCCACCTGTGCCACCGTATCGCACTCCACCTGCACTGGCGTGCCCGGGACGGCGATCTGACGGGCGCGGGTAACCGCCGTAGCGATATCCCCACCGATGGCGGCCAAATGGTTGTCCTTGATGAGCACACCGCTCCGCAGATCGAGCCGGTGGTTGGTGCCGCCGCCGGCGCGGACTGCATACTTCTCCAGCGTGCGCCAGCCCGGCGTGGTCTTGCGCGTATCGAGAATCTGCGCCCGGGAGCCCGTGATCGCGTCGACGAAGCGAGCGGTGAGGGTGGCGATCCCGGACAGCCGCTGCAGGTAGTTGAGCGCAGTGCGCTCGGCCGAAAGCATGCCGCGCGCGTGGCCCGTGAGCGAAAGCACCGGATCACCCGCCTTCACGTGGGTTCCGTCTTCGGCGTCCACGCGCACCGTGATGGTCGGATCGAGCTGGCGGAATGCCTCGATGGCGAGCGGAATGCCGGCGATCACCCCCGCGCGGCGCGCCACAATGGCGCCGCGCACCTCGCGCGCACCCATCACCGTGGCGATCGTGGACACGTCGTTGAACGCTTCGTCTTCCTGCAGTGCCGCCCGCACCCGCGCCGTCGTGTCTTCCGCCGACAGCGGGAAGCCCGCCCGCGGATGGGACGCGGGCGGTGTGGGACGGAGCGGCGGGTGGAGCGCGTTCATTCCCCGGGATCCCCGGGACCGAAGGGGCTGACGCCCGCGTTGCCACCGATGCTCACCATGCGCTCGATCGCCGTCCGGGCGCGCGCCGCGATGTCCTCGGGCACCGTGATGCGGAACTGATTGTACAGCAGCGCATCACGCACCTTGGGCAGCGTGGTGACCTTCATGAATGAGCACTGCGCGCGGTCATTCGCCGCGATGAAGTGCTTGGCGGGATTCTCACGCCGCAACCGGTGCAGGATGCCAATTTCGGTGGCAACAATGAAGGTGTCCTGCGACGTCTGCATGGGCCGCTTGATCATCCCCTCGGTGGAGAGGATGTGCACGTTGTGCGGATCCACCGCGCCGGCACTGATCGCTTCCACCACCGGGGTGGCGCAGCCGCATTCGGGGTGAATGAGGAACTCGGCGCCGGGGTACTGCGCGCGCGTGCGCGAGATGTGCTCCGGGTCGATGCCGGCGTGCACGTGACACTCCCCCATCCACACGTGGATGTTGTTGCGCCCCGTTTCGCGGCGCACATGCGCGCCGAGGAACATGTCGGGGAGGAAGAGGATCTCCCGGTCCCGCGGGATGGCGTTCACCACTTCCACCGCGTTGCCCGACGTGCAGCAGTAATCGCTTTCGGCCTTCACCTCGGCCGTGGTGTTCACGTACGCCACCACCACGGCGCCCGGATGCTCGGCCTTCCAAGCGCGCAGTTGCGCCGCATCGATGGTGCTGGCGAGCGAGCAGCCGGCGGCGAGATCGGGGAGCAGCACGGTCTTCTGGGGCGACAAAATGGCCGCGGTTTCGGCCATGAAGTGCACCCCGCAGAAGACGATCACGTCGGCGTCGGTCCGTGCGGCCTCACGGGACAACCCGAGCGAGTCGCCCACGTAATCGGCGACATCCTGGATTTCCGGACGCTCGTAATTGTGCGCGAGGATGACCGCGTTCTTCGCCTTGGCGAGGGAACGGATCTCTTCGGCGATGGCGGGATCGTAATGGGCTTCGAGAATCGTCATGACGGCGGGGATGCTGCTACCAGGTAATGTGCCGGCCTTGCCACTTCCGGCGCGTCTTCGGAAAATCGCTTCGGAAGTGCCCTCCACGCGACTCCTTGCGCAGGAGTGCGGCTTCGGTCACTAGCGTGGCGGTGGTATGGAGATTGCGCTCCTCGGTGGCGCCCGGCGCAAGCCGTTCCCCCACCTGCTGGAGCGCCGCCTGACAGCGACGCAGTCCGACGGCCGTTCGGGAGATGCCGGCGAAGTCCCACATGAGCCGGCGGATTTCGTCGGCCGCGACCTGGGCGGCACCGCGATCGGGGAGAGGCGGCACGTCCCAGTCGTGCCGGTCGGGCACCGCGAGCTCTTCCGGCGTATGGGCCAGGTCGCGCGCCACGCGTTCAGCGAACACCAGCCCCTCCAGAAGGGAATTGGAGGCGAGCCGGTTGGCGCCGTGCACCCCGGTTCTGGCCACCTCCCCTACCGCGTACAGGCGCGGCAGACTCGAACGGCCGGCCAGATCGGTGACGACCCCGCCCATCATGTAGTGGGCGGCCGGCGTGACGGGGATCGGTGTGCTGGACGGGTCGATCCCCCGGGCGCGGCACAGGGCATCAATGCCCGGGAAGCGGGTGGCAAAGCCGGCCCCCAGCTTGGTCGCGTCGAGAAAGACGCGGCCGTGTGCCTGCTGCTCGCGGAAGATTTCGCGGGCGACCACATCGCGGGGGGCCAGTTCGGCCAGGCGGTGCCGTGACGGCATGAACCGCTCGCCACGGCCGTTCAGGAGGATGGCCCCCTCGCCACGCACCGCCTCGGACACCAGTGCCAGCGGGTTTTCGGGGGTGTCGAGCGCCGTAGGATGAAACTGGACGAATTCCATGTCGGCGAGTCGGGCGCCGGCCCGGTGCGCAATTGCAAAGCCGTCGCCGGTCGCGACCTGCGGATTGGTGGTATACCGGTAGAGCTGACCGCAGCCGCCGGTCGCGAGCACGGTCGCGTCGGCCACGATCTCCACGGGGCGCCCGGCGAGGGACACCCGTACACCGGCGCACTGCGGGCCATCCTCCTCGTCCACCAGCAGCAGATCGAGCACGCGGGCCGTTTCCCGCACGTCAATGCTGGGCGTTTCCCGAACCCTGGTGACGAGCGCCCGGGCGACTTCGGCGCCCGTCTGGTCGCCCCGGGCATGCACGATCCGATGGCGGGAATGCGCAGCTTCCCGTCCGAGCTGGAAGTCGCCGTCGGGATCGAGGTCGAAGCGGGCCCCGGCGGCCTGCAGTTCGCGCACCCGGGCGGGCCCCTCCTCCACCAGCACCTGTACGGCCTCGCGGTCACAGAGGGCCGCCCCCGCCGCCAGGGTGTCCTCCCGGTGCAGTTGGGGGCTGTCTCCGGCCCCAAGTGCAGCGGCAATGCCCCCTTGCGCGTAGGCCGTTGCAGAGTCGAAGAGGGTGCGCTTTGTGAGCACCGTCACCGACCCGTGGGCCGACGCACGCCACGCGGTGTGTAAACCGGCAACCCCGCTACCAATCACAAGGAACCGGGTGCGGATCCGTTCGGTCATAGTAGTTTCAATCAAAGGACATCGGGTCCCCAACTGAACCCCTGGCCGGAACCCCGGCCAGACTCACCTGCATCTTTCGATCTTCAGGAGACGTCATGCGTTTGACGTTCATGGCTGGTGCCGTGGCCGCCGCGTCGCTCACCACGGTAGTCCCCGCGACGGCCGTCGCTCAGCCGGGCGGCGTGTCCGCCTCGTGCAACATCGACATCAACGCGCCCAAGGAAATGGCGATGCTGTCGCTGTCGTACCAGCAGGCCAAGTCGTCGCAGAATCCCGAGCAGCGCAAGAAGCTGCTCACGACGATGACCAAGGAGCTGGACACGAAGCCGGAGCGTTTTGCCAAGAACGCCACGGGCTACCAGTACATGTTGAGCGAAGTGTTCAAGATGTGGGCGCTCGAGCCGGGTACGCCGCACGCGCCGACGCGCGCGTCGATTGGTCTCGTGGCCAACCCGACCGAGACGATCGACCTGGTGACCGCCGTCGACGCGGCCTACAAGGCCATCGTAGCAGCCTCGCCGGCCTGTGAGGCCGACATCAAGGCGCAGCGTCAGAACGAGCTCTGGCTTGCCCAGACGCAGGCTGCCCTGGCGGCGATGAGCGGCAACAGCCTCGACTCGGCCGAGTACTACGCCAAGCGTTCCATGCTGCTCGCCAACGGCCCGTACCCGCACTACGTGCTGGCCAACGTCGCGAATCAGAAGAACGACAAGAAGGCGGCGATGATGCACTGGAAGCACGTCATCGATCTGGCGGGCAAGGACTCGGTGTACAAGGATCTCAAGAGCGGCTCCATGTACTACCTCGCCATGACGCAGCTGGAGCAGGCGGGTGGGGCGCAGGGTGCCGATCAGGTGGCGCTCGCGAAGGAAGCGGCGACGTCGTTCAAGACGATCATTGCCGAGTATCCGGACAGCCCGGAGGTGCCGAACCACTACAACAACTGGGCCGAGGCGCTCACGTTGGCCAAGGACCCGGACATGGGGCAGGTGTACGCCGACATGCTCGCCAACCCTGACAAGCAGAGCGACATCTCGCTCGCCATCGGCGGTGTGGTGGCCACCCGCGCCAACAAGTCCGACGACGCGCTCAAGCTGTTCGAAGCCTCGGTGAAGAAGAATCCCAACAGCCGTGACGGCCTGCGCAACGTGGCGGCGTCGTACTACTCGAAGGATCGCTTCAAGGACATGTTCGATCCGAGCCGCAAGCTGGTGGCGCTGGACCCGAATAACTACGACGCGTGGATGTTCTTCGCTTACGCCGCCCAGGGTATCGGCAAGGCGGCCAAGCTGCCCGCGGAAAAGAAGGCATGGACCGACTCGCTGGTGAAGTACCAGAAGATCGCCGAAGAACTGCCGGTGAAGGCGGAAGTCGCGGGCTTCTCGCGCGGTGCAGAGAACGCCACGCTCACGATCGCCCTCGAGCAGGTGGCGGCCACGGGCACCTACGCGGTGACGGCGGAGTTCCTCGACATGGCCGGCAACGTGGTTGCATCGGCGACGGCCGAAACGGGCGCGCTCAAGAAGGGCGACCGCAAGAACATCGAGATCAAGGCTACGGGTAAGGGCATCTACGCCTACCGCTACAAGCCGATCAAGTAAGGCAGACCGCACGTTCGACGAACGGCCGTGGGCACCCGCCCACGGCCGTTTTTTTCTCGGGGGAGAGCGCAAGCCCTTCCCGTGCGGCCCTTCGGCGGCGAACCTTCGGAGCCATGCGTCGTACCCTCTCTCTGATCGGGGCGCTCCTCCTCGCCCACGTCCTTCTGCTCACCGTGCGTCCGTCCGGCGCGACCGTCGCGGACACCTCCGACGGGCTCGATGTCGGCATCGTGTTCGATGTCGGCGGTCGGGGCGATAAGTCGTTCAACGACGGCGCCTACCTTGGGGGCGAACGGGCCGGGAAGGAACTCGGGGCCCGCGTGACGTACATCGAGCCCGGGGAGGGCTCTGACCGCGAAGCCGGACTCCGGTTGCTCGCGGCCGAGGGGATGGATCTGGTGATCGGCGTGGGCTTCATCTTCACCGACGATGTGCTGGCGTTGGCCAAGGAGTATCCCAACGTGCGCTTCGCCAACGTGGACATGTCGGTGCCACTCGACTCGCTGGGCCAGCCGCTGCCGCTCCCGACGAATCTCCGCGCGCTCAAGTTCCGCGAAGAACAGGGTTCGTTCCTCGTGGGTGCCCTCGCGGCGCTGGTGGGGAAGAGCAAGAAGATCGGGTTCGTAGGCGGCATGGATATCTCGCTCATCCACAAGTTCGAGGCCGGCTATCGGGCCGGGGTGAATCACGTGTGCCCCGACTGTACGGTGATCGCGAATTACGCCGGCGTGACGCCGGAAGCGTTTCGCAATCCGGGCCGTGGCAAGGAGATGGCGCTCGCGATGTACAATCAGGGCGTGAACGTGATCTTCCATGCGTCGGGCTCCACCGGCCTTGGCGTCTTCGAGGCGGCGCGCACCACCGGCCGGCTTGCGATCGGCGTGGATGCCGATCAGTACGGCGAAGCCCCGGGGTTCATCCTCACGAGCATGGTGAAGGGGATCGATGCCTCGGTCCTGGCCGCCGTGAAATCGGTGAAGGAGGGCTCGTTCACCGGTGGCGTGCAGCAGTTCGGGCTCGCGGAGAAGGGCGTGGGCTACATCTACGACCGCAACAACCGCACGCTTATTCCCGACCGCGTACGCGCGACGCTCGATTCGCTCAGCGCCGATATCATAGCCGGCCGCATCACCGTGCCCGCCACGCGTGAGGGCGACAAGTGAGCACCGGGCGCAGCGCACCGGCGAACGCGCCGGCGATTCGCATGGCGGGGGTGGTGAAGACGTTCGGCGCGGTGGTGGCCAACCGCGATGCCGCGCTCGAAGTACAGCAAGGCGAGATTCACGCGCTCGTCGGGGAAAATGGCGCGGGCAAGAGCACGCTCATGCGCGTGCTGGCGGGGCTGTACGCACCCGATGGCGGGACGGTGGAGGTGAACGGCCGTGACGTGACCGGCTGGAAGACCACCAACGCCATCGCCGCCGGCGTAGGCATGGTGCATCAGCACTTCATGCTGGTGCCCACGCTCACGGTAGCGGAAAACGTGGTGCTGGGCATGGAGCCCACCAAGGGCATCACGATCGACCTGCAGCGGGCGGTGCTCGAGGTTGAAGCGCTGTGCAAGAAGTGCGGGCTGCACGTGGATGCGCGCGCGACGATCGCCGATCTCACCGTGGGCGAAGCCCAGCGGGTCGAGATTCTCAAGGCGCTGTATCGCGGGGCGCGCGTGCTCATTCTCGACGAACCCACGGCCGTACTCTCGCCGCCGGAAGTGCAGGAGTTGTGGGGTGTGCTGCGCACGCTGCGCGCCGATGGCGGCA
>NZ_JBIJAW010000009.1:0-28861 GCF_044345575.1 Gemmatimonas sp. | reverse complement strand
TGAGCCGGTGGAGCTCACCCCCCTCACGAACGAAGTGGTGGAGACCGCACGCCTGCTGGGCGAGGATGCCGGGCTCGTGATCCTCGCCCCGCACATCGAGAACGCGGAAGTGCTGGGCGATCTGACACGCTTGCGGCAGCTCTTCCTCAATCTCGTCACCAACGCCATCAAGTACACGCCGCGCGGGGGCACGGTGGAGATCACCGTGCACCGCGACGAGTCGGTCGTGCGCGTTGCCGTGCGCGATACCGGCATCGGCATTGCGGCGGCCGATCTGCCGTTTGTCTTCGAGCGGTTCTGGCGGGCCGACCGCGTCCGGTCGCGCGCGAGCGAGCGTGGAGGCTTCGGGCTCGGTCTCGCCATTTCGCACTGGATTGCGCAGGCGCACGGGGGCGTGCTGGACGTGCAGTCACGCCTGGGGCGGGGGAGCACCTTTACCGTAACGCTGCCGCTCGCCGGTGCCCCGGGCTCCGGTATGACGGGCGAATACCAGTCGATTGTCAATAGTACCGATGGGTCTACCGAGCTGAACGGAATGCTAACGTCGGATTAATCCGATCCTAATCTTTCGATCATTGCCGGATCATTTGGCGGACGTAGAATCGCCAAGTCGCCTCCGGACACCCCGGAGAGGGACAGCGTAGCCCGTACCCCGGACAAGCGAGATGTTCAACAACCTGCTTGAGTCACAGGCCAAGAAGCAGAAGCGCTTGGGTGGGTCCTTCGCCTCGATCGTCTTCCACACCGCCATTGTTGCCGGTCTCATCGTCGTTACGAAGAACGCCGGGATCGTCAACGAGAAGCCAAAGGAAGAAAAGGTCGATTTCGTCGAGGTGAAGAAGGACGAGCCCAAGCCGCCCGAGCCGGAGGAGCCGCCGCCACCGCCGCCTGACGCCGTGGCCGCCCCGCCACCGCCGAAGGGCTTCCAGGTGCTCTCGGCCCCCATCGAAATCCCCAACGTCATCCCTGAGATCGACCTGTCCAAGAAGGTCACGGACGAGGCCGACTTCTCCGGTAAGGGTGTCGCTGGTGGTATCGCCAAGGGTGTCGAAGGTGCCAAGGCGCCGGTCCCCCAGGGTGATCAGCCCTACTTCGACTTCCAGGTCGAAAAGCCCGTTGTGATGGCCCCCGGTGCGCAGGGTCCGGCCTACCCGGACATGCTCCGCACCGCCGGTATCGAAGGGCAGGTTCTCGCCCAGTTCGTCGTGGATACGACGGGCCGCGCCGAGATGAGCACCTTCAAGGCGCTCAAGTCCGACAACGACCTGTTCACGACCGCCGTGAAGAACGCGCTGCAGCGTATGCGCTTCCTGCCCGCTGAAGTGGGTGGACGCAAGGTGAAGCAGCTCGTCCAGCAGCCGTTCCAGTTCTCGCTCAATCGCTGAGCCCCCACCTAACGTTTTGCGGAGACACGACTCATGAACATGTCGTTGATGGAGCTGTACCACTCGATGGGCTGGTTCGCCAAGGGCATCGTCTTCACGCTCCTCGGCATGTCGGCCTTCTCGTTCACGGTGCTCATCCAGAAGTGGTGGAGCATGCGCAAGGCGCAGGCCGAGACGCGCAAGTTCGCCCCGGAGTTCTCGCAGTTCCTCGAAGAGGACAACCTCAACGAGGCCATCAAGCTGGCCGAAGGCTACAAGAAGTCGCATGTCGCCCGCGTGCTCGGCGGCGCCCTGAGCGAAATCCGTCCGCTCATCCAGGACGGCTCGGTGACCGTGTCGGACATCAACTCGGCCGAGCGTGCAGTCGAGCGTGAAATGCTGATGACCGTCGTCGACCTCAAGCGCGGCCTCGGCATCCTCGCCACCGTCGGCGCCACGGCGCCGTTCGTCGGTCTCCTCGGCACCACGATGGGTATCGTGAACTCGTTCACGGGTATGGCCAGCTCGGGCGCCGGCGGTATCTCCGCCATCGCCGCCGGTGTTGCCGAAGCCCTCATCACGACGGCCATCGGTATCGGCGTCGCCATCCCCGCGGTGTGGTCGTTCAACTTCTTCCAGACGAAGATCGACAACCTTACGGCCGAGATGACCTACACGTCGAAGGAAATGATCGACTACCTCATCAAGGGTGTCTCGGGCGAGTTCGGCCGTTCGCGCTTCACGCGCGAGTTCAACACGGCTGGCCAGTCCTCGATCTCGCAGTAAGCACTTCCTTCACGACGATGCGCCACGGCGCTCCATTCCGGAGCGCCGCACGGCGGCGTAACGCAGTCCGTTTCCACGGAGTAACGCCATGGGCATGAGTGTAGGCGGCGGCGGTGGCGTAAAGGCCGAGCCGAACGTCACCCCCATGATCGACGTGATGCTGGTGCTGCTCATCATCTTCATGATCACGATCCCGCAGATCAACGCGGGCTTCAAGGCGGTGCCGCCCGAGGGCCAGAACCTCAAGCCGCACCCGGAAGAAGATGGTGACCAGGTACTCGGTATCGACGATCAGGGTCGCTATTACCTGAACAAGAAGCCGATCCGTAACGAAGATCTCGAAACGGCGGTGCGGGACATCTACGGCCAGGAACGCGAGGACTACATCATGTACGTGAAGGCCGACAAGGGCCTCCAGTACCTGAAGGTGGTCGACGCGCTGGGTATTCTCTCGAAGAGTGGCGTCCGCGTCGCGGCGCTCATCACCGAGCAGCAGCCTGGCACCGAGTCGCTGGTGGAATCCGATCGTATCAAGCCAGGGGGGAGCCAGTAATGGGTATGTCCGCTGGTGGCGGTGGCAGCAGTCTCAATAACGAGATCAACGTCACGCCCATGATCGACGTGCTCCTCGTGCTGCTCATCATCTTCATGATGATCATCCCGATGAGCCGCAAAGCCATCGATACGCAGCTCCCTGACCCGAATCCGCAGCCGGCCCAGCCGAATGTGAATCCGGACCAGATCGTGCTCGAAATCCTCCCGGACGACAAGTACGCGATCAACAAGGAGCCGGTGGAGAAGGCGAATCTGTTCAACCGCCTCAAGACCATCTATGACCCGCGCCCCGAGAAGATCATCTTCGTCAAGGGCGACACCATGTCCGTGTACGAGAACGTGATTTGGGCCATGGACCAGGCGCGAGGCGCCGGAGTCAAGGTCATCGGCGTCGCGCCGAAGTGACCGGTGGTGCCCTTCGGGGCACCTCCACCTGACCTCTGGTGTTCAATACGGCGGGCGACCCCAAACGGGATCGTCCGCCGTACTACATTGGTGTAGCTCCTCGGCGCGACACTCACCCCACCTATGGCAGCCACTCCACAGGATCACGCATCCGATTTGCCACCGCCGGACATGCCGCAGCGCCCGCGCTATCGGCCACCGATCGGTGTGCCCGTCTCCAAGGAAAAGCGGGGGCGCAGTTTGCTCATCGCCATTCTGCTGCACGTGGCGATCATCGCACTGCTCATCGTCCCCTTCACCTCGCCCGAGTTGATGCGAGAGGTGCTGGGAGCCGGGGGCTTCGGCCCCGCCGGTGGCGGGGGCGGGGGCAACAAGGGCACAGGCGGGCAGATGAAGCAGGAACGTCTGCAGTTCGTTCGCGTCGCGCCCACGCCGGCGCCCGTAGTGCCCACCCCGCAGATCAAGCCCCCGGAAATCAAGCCGCCGGTGGTGCCGCCACCGCCGGTGCCCAAGCCCACGCCAAGTCCCACACCGCAGCCGACCCCCACGCCGGCCGCCGCCACCTCGGACGCGGCCAGCAACACCGCGGGAACCGGTGGGGGCGCCGGCAGTGATGGCAGCGCCGGTAATGGGCCAGGTAGCGGGGGCGGCGTTGGATCGGGCACCGGTACCGGCCGCGGGACGGGGGCTGGTGCAGGCACCGGTGGTGGAGTCGGCTCGACCTTCCCGCCGGCCCCCACCGAACTGTTCCTCCCGCCGCTGCCTGTGCCCAACAAGGCCAAGGGGACGATCGTGGTCGTCTTCGATGTCGACTCCACCGGCAAGGTGCTCGACCTGCAATTCAATCCCACGAAAGACGGGTCGTACAATCGGAAATTGCGTGAGGCACTCATCGCCATCCGCTTCCGCCCCGCAGTGAATGCTCAAGGGGTTCCCGTGCGCGCACGGACCGAGATCACCTACTCGCTGTGATCTGCGCACGCGACTAGTTTGACGTTGTCTGTGAGGGCGCGAGCAACTCGCCCACAGACCGCAGGCACTCCCCTCCCGAGGCCAAGGCCTCCCCAACACATCCCAGGTACGTCATGGGGCTGTTCGATCGAAAGCCGATCGTCACGCTGGACGACGGTGAGCATGGCATGCGCCGCACCCTCGGCGCGGGCGATCTCGTCATGTTGGCGATCGGTGCCGTCATCGGCGCCGGCATCTTCTCTTCGCTGGGGACCGCCGCTGCCGGCGAAACCCTCGCCGACGGCACCATCGTGCGCTACGGCGCCGGCCCCGCGCTGGTGCTCTCCTTCGTATTGCTCGGTGCCGTCTGCGGTTTGGCGGCGCTCTGCTACGCGGAGCTGGCCTCCATGATTCCGCAGGCCGGCAGTGCGTACGCCTATTCGTATGCCACGCTCGGCGAAATCGTCGCCTGGATCATCGGGTGGGCCCTTATTCTCGAATACGCCGTCGGCAATGTCGCGGTCGCGATCGCGTGGGGCGGATACTTCAACTCGCTCCTGTCCGGCTTCGGCATCGATTTACCCGGCTGGCTCACGCACGGCTACTGGAATGTGCAGGCCAGTAGTGATCCCGCCATTCGCGGCCTGCTGGACACCGCGCCGCGCATCGCCGGCGTCCCGGTGCTCGTCAATCTGCCCGCCTTCGGGATCGTGGCCGCCATCACGGTCCTGCTCATGCAGGGCGTGAAGGAGAGCACGCGCGCCAACAACATCATGGTCGTCGTCAAGCTCCTCGTGCTCGGCTTGTTCGTCGTCGTGGGCGCCATGCACATCGATCCGGCCAACTACAAGCCGTTCGCCCCCAACGGATTTACCGGCATCCATCAGGGCGCCGCCATCGTGTTCTTCGCCTATATCGGCTTCGACGCGATCTCCACCGCGGCCGAGGAGACCAGGGACCCGCAGCGCAACCTGCCGCGCGGTATCCTTGGCGGGCTCGCGGTGTGTACGCTCATCTACGTCATCGTGGGCTTCGTGGCCACCGGCCTCGTACCGTACACCGAGCTGCGCAGCTCCGACCCGCTCGCCAAGGCGCTGTCGCTAGCGGGGCTCGACACCGCCAGCTGGATCGTGGCCGCCGGTGCCGTGGTGTCCATGTCCGCCGTGTTGCTGGTGTTCCAGTACGGGCAGCCGCGCATCTTCTACGCGATGGCCCGCGATGGGCTGCTGCCACGTTTCGCGGCGAAGCTCGATCCGAAGACACGTACGCCCAAGGTCACGACACTCATCACCGGCGTGGCCGTGGCCCTCGGCTCGCTGCTCGCCGATGATGCGGCCACCTACGATCTTACGAACATCGGCACCCTTGCCGCCTTCGCGGTGGTGTGTATCGGGGTGCTGGTGCTGCGGTTGCGCGAACCCGAGCGTCCGCGCCCCTTCCGCGTGCCGTTCGTGTGGGCCGTGACCCTGCTCGGCGCCGGGGCCTGCGTCTTCGTGATGAAGGGGCTGCCCGCCAGCGCGTGGATTGCCTTCGCCGTATGGATGGCAATCGGTCTCGCGGTCTACTTCGCGTACGGCTACCGTCACTCCGTGTTGCGCACCGGCGCGACGGATCGCTGAGCGACGACTCGCTGAGCAACGACCACCCTCCCGACCTACTTATGGCTCAACACTCTGCGGGCTCCACCGCCTCCGCTCCCGCGAAGAAGGGGCTGCTCGGCATCGGTTTCACCGGCTGGATCATCATCTCGATGATCGCCGGTATCCTCTTCGGCTGGCTCGCGCCGGATCTCGCGCCGAACCTCAAGCCGTTCGCCAACATCTTCCTGCGCATGATCAAGTCACTGATCGTGCCACTCCTCTTCAGTACCCTCGTCGTCGGTATCGCCGGCCACGGCGACGACATGAAGAAGGTGGGGAAGCTCGCGCTGCGCTCGATCATCTATTTCGAAGTCGTGACGACGCTCGCGCTGGCCATCGGGTTGATCGCCGTCAACGTGGTGAAGCCCGGGGTCGGCCTGTCGCTCTCGGCCGCTGGTGACAGCGACGAGTTCAAGGCCCTCGCCGCGAAGACGCCCACCTTCTCCTCGGTGCTCGAGCACACGGTGCCGCAGAGCTTCTTCGAGGCGGCGGCGCAGAACGAAGTGCTTCAGATCGTCTTCTTCGCCATCATCTTCGCCGTGGCCCTCGCCAAGGTGGAGGGGCCGTCGAAGAAGTTCATGCTCGATTGGCTGCAGTCGCTCAGCGACATCATGTTCAAGTTCGTGGGCATCGTCATGGCCTACGCTCCCATCGGGATCGGCGCCGCCATCGGCGTGACCGTGGGCAAGAGCGGCCTCGACGTGATGCTCAACCTCGCGAAGCTGGTCGGCACGTTGTACGTGTCGCTTATCATCTTCGTGATTCTGGTGCTGGTGCCGGTGGCGCTGATCGCCAAGATCGATCTCAAGCGCTTCTGGGCGCTCGTGAAGGAGCCGTGGCTCATTGCCTTCTCCACCGCCTCGTCGGAAGCGGCGTTCCCGCAGGCCATGCAGGCGATGGAGAAGTTCGGCGTCCCGCGCCGCATCGTGTCGTTCGTGCTGCCCACCGGGTATTCGTTCAACCTCGACGGCAGCACGCTGTACCTGGCCATCGCGTCGGTGTTCGTGGCGCAAGCGGCGGGCATCGACATGCCCATCGGCACGCAGCTGCTCATGATGCTCACGCTCATGCTCACGTCGAAGGGCGTGGCGGCGGTACCGCGCGCCTCGCTCGTGATTCTTTCCGGAGCGCTCGCGCAGTTCGGGCTGCCGCTCGAGGGCATTGCGGTCATCCTCGGCGTCGACGCCATCATGGACATGGCGCGCACGTCGGTGAACCTCCTCGGCAATTGCCTCGCCACCGCCGTGATGGCGCGTTGGGAGGGCGAGCTCAAGACGCCCGCCGAGGGCGACACCGTCCCGGCCTGACACGCGACCGCCTGACATGGGCATCATTCAGGCATCCATTCCGCTGTTCTTCCTGTTCATCGCGGCCGAGCTGCTCTTTGCGCAGCTCGGCCGTCGTCCGTTCTATCGGCTGAACGACAGCATCAGCGACCTGTCGGCCGGTACGATCAGTCAGGTCGCCGGCGTGTTCACGAAAGTCCTGCTGCTGGCCGTGTACGCGTGGACGTTCGACCAGCTGCGCGTGCAGCGCTGGCTCGATCTTCCCGAGTGGCCCGGCGGACGTTGGCGTACGGCTGAGGGGGCGTTACATGCGCCGGTGATCGTCGCGTGGTGTGCCGCCTTCGTGCTGGTGGATTTCGCGTACTACTGGTTCCACCGCCTGTCCCATGAAGTGAACATCTTCTGGGCCGGCCATGTCGTGCACCACAGCAGCGAGGAGTACAACCTCGCCGTGGCGCTCCGCCAAAGCGCGGTCGGCGGTGTGCTCAGCTGGATTTTCTATGTGCCGCTCGCCGTGCTGGGCATGCCGTGGGAGCACTTCGCCGTCTGCTACGCGCTCAATCTGGTGTACCAGTTCTGGATACATACGCGCGTGGTACACCGACTGCCGGCGTGGTGTGAAGCGGTGCTCAACACGCCGTCGCATCATCGGGTCCACCATGGCGTGAACCCCGAGTACCAGGATCGCAACTACGCGGGTGTGTTCATCGTGTGGGATCGCTGGTTTGGCACCTACACGCCGGAACGCCAGGAACCCGTGTATGGCCTCACCACACCGCTGCGCAGCTGGAACCCGCTCTGGGCGCAAGTGCACCAGTACGTGGCAATCGCGCGCAACGTATGGCACGCGCGGAGCTGGCGTGATCGTTGGCAGTATCTCTTCGGTTCGCCCGCGTGGCGTCCGGCAGAGCAGGGTGGGCCCGTCGTGTTGCCCGAGGTATCGCGGGACACATTCACCCCGTTCGATCCGCAGGTGCCGCGCGCGCTGTCCTGGTATGCGCTCGCGCAGTTCGCGTTGATCGTCCCGGTCGCGTTGTGGTTTCTGGCCAGCGCCGCGCGCCTGCCGGTCGGCCAACTGATCGCCGGCGCCTTCTATCTCGCGCTCTCGCTCACGAACGTTGGGGGCGTGCTCGAGGCGCGTCGTTGGGCCTTCGCCTCCGAGCAGGCGAGGCTGGGAGCCCTGGCCGTCGCGGGCGTCGTGCTGCTCACGCGTGGAGCCCTGATGCCCGGTCTCGGCTTGGCGTTGCTTTGCGTAGGAAGTCTCGCGGCACTGTGGACACGACGGCATGCGTTCACGGCCATGAGTGACGAGCGCATGGACTTCCACCACGCGTGAGCGTACGGCGGATACCACCCCGAAAACACGAAGAGCAACGATCACTCGTTGCTCTTCGGTACGTCAGTCGGTGGCGGGAGCGCCGTTAGACTTCCACGCCCAGCAGGCGTCGCGCACGCCGCACGGCACCGCGCGCAGCATCCACGTCCTCACTCTTCACCGTGGCGCCGGGCACCGCGCTCTTGAGACGCTGTTCGAGGCGCTTCCGCACGAGTGAACCGCGGGACAACAGGCCACCGGCGAATGCCACCGGAATGCTCGCCCGCTCATCGGTGAAGCACCGCCGCGCCAGCGTTCGCACGTGGAGCGCCAGCTCTTCCACACAGAAAGAGACCAGCGCGTTCGCACGGAGATCGCCCGTCGCGGCCACCTTCGTTACGACCGGAGCGAGTTGGGCATACATGGCGGGCGTCGCCGTGGCTGCCCACGGAATCACCTCCTCGAGCGTCTCGAGTTCGAGCGCGGTAAGGATGGCACCGGTCAGCGCCGTCTCCGGCTCGCGACCATCGTGTGCCGCCGTGACCACGCTCAGCGCCCGACGACCAAGCCAGTGCGCGCTGCCTTCGTCACCCACGTTGGGGCCCCAGCCACCGCATCGCTCCAAACGTCCATCGGGGGCCTTCGAGTAGGCCACCGATCCCGTGCCGGCAATCAGCAGGACGCCGGCCGAATCCCCGAAGGCATCGTCCATCGCGATCGCCGCATCGGCCTGCACCGACACGTCGTCCGCCACGCGGTGCTTGGCGAGTGCCGACCACAAAGCCTGGGCCGCGCGCTCCTGACCCGCGCCGGCAACCCCCACCACACACACCGCCGGTCGGGTCTCCGTGCGCTCTGCCTTCGCCAGTGCCTCATGAATGAGCGCCTTGATGATGTCGGCCGCGGCTCCCTCTTCTCCGGGACGCAGCGCGCTGCCCGCCCCCTCCACGCGCGCCAGCGTGGCGCCGGAAGCGTCGGAAAGCAGGACGCGGGTATGGCTCCCACCGCCATCCACGCCGACCACCAGCGGCGTCGGGTCGAGAGGTCCGGCGCTCATCAAACACTCCTGGATGCAGGCGACCGGCCGGCCAGTTGAGCCGGGGCCGCGTGAGTAAACGACGACAACATGCCCGTTACGAAGGTAATCGTCAGGCCGATCAGCACGTACCAGGGCCACGCGATCGTAGCCACGCCACCGAGGGTCGAGGCCATTCCCGGATAGGCCGCCACGATCTGCTTGGCGAAGACGATGAACGCCATGCACCCGATCCCCACGCTCATCCCCAGAATGGCGTCACGTTGGATGGCGCGCGGCCAGAACATGCCGAGGAAGAAGCCGCCCAGCAGCCCGCCCTGCGTGAACGAGGCGATGGAAAGCGCGATCACCACGACCGGCGTCCCCTGCTCCTTGAATAGCAGCGCACCGGCCGTCAGCCCGATCCCCCAAAGCAGGGCGAACAGTTTGCTCACCTTCAACGTGCGCGGATCGTCGGCGCTGCGCCCGGTGAAGGGCAGGTAGATGTCGTACGTGGACGACGCGGCGAGCGCATTGATCGCCCCGGAGTGCGTGCTCATCGTCGCCGCGATGATTGCCGCCACGATCAGGCCGATCAGTCCGTGCGGCATCCGCTCGATGATGAACGTCGGGAAGATCTGATCCGCCGCCGGGAACGTCTGTCCGTTGTACACCACCCACAGCCCAAGACCGACGAACAGGAACAACGTCATCTGCGCGAAGACGGCGATGCCGCTGCCGATGATGGCCACCTGTGCTTGGCGCAGCGACCGGCTCGAGAGCAAACGCTGCACGATGATCTGGTCCGCACCATGCGACGCCATCGCGAGGAACGCGCCGCCGATCAACCCGGCGAACATCGTGTGCGGTCGGTCGAAACCGGCGTACCAGTCGATCGCCTGCAGCTTGCCGGCCGCACTCGCCCGATCGATGATCGTGCTCCAGCCGCCATCCACCGCCTGACCGAGCAGCACGATGGCGGCGATGCCCCCCGTCACGTAGATGCTCGCTTGCAGTAGCTCCGTCCACACGACCGCCTTCATGCCACCGCGGTAGGTGTAGATCACCGTCAGCACCCCGAGCACGAGAATCGCCGCGGGCATGGCGTACTCGCGCGGGATCACTGGGCCGATGATGAGCGCCACCGGAATCGCCGTGGCGAACACGCGCACGGCATCCGCCATCGCGCGCGTTACCATGAATACCACCGACGTGAAGCGCCGAGTGCCCAGACCGAACCGCGTCTCCAGCAACGCGTACGCCGTCACGAGATTGCCGGCGAAATAGCGCGGTAGCAGGGTATAGGCTACCACGACACGCCCGAGGATGTAGCCGGCCACCACTTCGAGAAATCCGAGGTTGCCGGTGTACGACAGCCCCGGAATACTGATGAAGGTGAGCGCCGACGTTTCACTCGCGACGATCGAGAACAACACCGCCCACCACGGAATCGCCCGCTCGGCCACGAAATAATCGTTCGCCGATTTCTGGTTGCGGCCGATCCACATACCAAGCGCCGTCGTGCCGCCGAGATACAGGAGCAGCACGAACAGATCGAGAAGGTTGAACGTGGTGGTCATGGGCGTGCACACTTAGTCGACGACATACGCTTCCATCGCGAAGTATTCGGCGAGCCCCAGCTGGTCGAGCTGGCGGGCAGTGGTCTTGTTGCGCTGCTCCACGCGCTGCCAGAACTCGCGTTCGTCCTGACCGGGGAAGGGCGCCGAGTCCTTCTGAGACTGATGCTTGAAGATCGCCTGGATCTTGAGCGTCAGCTCCTCCTGCGACAGCGGTACGAGCACCGTGGCTTCGGTCACCGGCCACTCCTGCCACGCACCGCGATAGAGCCAGATCTCCGGGCGCTTCGACGCCATGTCGCCCACGTACACCTCGGCGACGGCCCGGTCGATCGCTTCCTTGCACATGCGGTGGGTACCGTGCGGATCCGACAGGTCACCGGCCACGAAGATGAGCTCGGGCTGCAGCTCGCGCAGCAGCTGCGCCACGATGGCCACATCGGCGGGGCCGATCGGATCCTTGCGCACCTTGCCCGTCTGATAGAACGGCAGGTTGAGGAACCGCGCGTTCGCCTTCGTGAGTCCCATCACTTCAATACCGCTCACCGCTTCCGACTCGCGGATGATCCGCTTGATATCCTGCACCTCGGGAATGTCCACCTGTCCGGGCTGCTTGTTCTCGAGGAACGAGTGCACGGTGTCCGCGAGCTGCTGCACATTCGCCCCCCCGCCGATCCGCTCGGCATCGAGGCGCACCAGGAAGTCGATGTATCGGCGGACATCGTGATCGAATACGGCGATGTTGCCGCTCGTCATGTAGGCCACCGTCATGTCGTTGCCGTTCTCCACGAACTTGCGGAGAATGCCCCCCATCGAAATCACGTCGTCGTCGGGGTGCGGCGAGAAACAGATCGTCTTGAGTCCACGCGGCAGCTTGCTCTTCCCGCGGATTTTCGCGCCGAGCATGTTGAACACGAGGCCGTTCACGGCGCCCGGCGAACCGTGGCGCGCTACCAGCGACGTGAGGTGGTTCTCTGCATAGTCGGCCTGCGTGAGCTTGAGGATCGCCTTCCCGCATTGCTGCGCGAGCCACGTCACGGCGCGCACCATCATGGCGTCGTCCCACACGACCTCGTCGAGCAGCCACGGCGTGGCCACCCGCGTAAGATCCGCCGCGGCCGCATCGTCAACGTAGAACGTGGTGTTCGGATGCCGCTGCAGGAACGTCGCCGCCACGGCACGATCGATCTCACCCTCCACCGCGCGGCGCACGATGCCCGCCTTGTGCTCACCGGTGGCGAGAATGGCCACTTCCCGCGCGCCCATGATGGTCGCAATGCCCATCGTGACCGCTTCACGCGGGACGTTCTCTTCGCCGAAGAAATCGGCAGCGGCGTCGCGCCGGGTGATCGAGTCGAGGTGCACGAGACGCGTACGGCTCTGCTCCCCCGATCCCGGCTCGTTGAACCCGATGTGCCCCGTCTTGCCGATGCCGAGCAGCTGGAAATCGATCCCGCCCGCCGCTTCGATCTTGGCCTCGTACGCTACGCACGCCGCGTCGACGTCGGCGCGATCGAGCGAGCCCGGCGGGATATTCACGTTCGCCGGATCGATGTCCACGTGCGAGAACAGATTCTCCCACATGAACCGGTGATACGAGTGGATGCTCTCCGGCTGCATCGGGTAGTACTCGTCCAGATTGAACGAGATCACGTTGCGGAAGCTCAGCGCCTCCTCGCGATGCAGGCGGATGAGCTCGCGATACACGCCGATGGGCGTGCTGCCCGTTGCGAGCCCAAGCACGATCGAGCGTCCGGCCGCCTGTCGGCTGCGGATCAGCGACGCAATACGGCCGGCGACCACGCGCGCCATGGCGCCGTGTTCGTCGATGATGACGGTGGGAATGCGCTCACGCGCCGTGCCGGACACGCCGGCATGTACGAAGGGCGAACCCGCAACGCGCGCAGGCCCGCCACTCGAAGAGAGCGGGCGGGCCTGCGAGACGTCACGGGCCGCCGAGGTTCCGGTGACCAATGACATGGAGATGGGGAGTGTCGAAGGGGATCGCCGCGAGGGCGACCGGATGAATCAGGCCGAGAACGAGCTGCCGCAGCCGCAGCCGCCCGTGCTGTTCGGATTCTTGAACGTGAAGCCCGAGCCCTGCATCGACGACACGTAGTCGATCGTCGTGCCGCTCAGGTACTGCGCCGAAAACGGATCGACGAACACCCGGATGCCTTCCACTTCCACGGTGAGATCGTCTTCCGCCGACTTGTCCTCGATCACGAGGCCATACTTGAAGCCGCTGCACCCGCCGGGCATCACCGACACGCGCAGACCGCCCTGCTCGGGCGTCACGCCTTCGGCTTCCATGAACTTGCGCACTTCGCCCGCGGCGACAGGCGTGATGACCACCATGACGTCCGGCTGCTGCATCGTGCTCATACTCGTCCTCCGAAACGGCCGACGGGACTGCCGGCCTGATGGACTGCATCGCCGCGGTCACCTCGCCCTCGCGAGGCATCCCGTCGACCATGTCAGTGCGTGCTACATCCAAAATAGCGAGAGGAATACTCCCCTTGCAAGAAACCCGGCTGGGCGCCAAGGGGTCCACGCCCCCGACACGCGGCTGGGTAATCAGACTCACCGCGGCATGCCCACGAGGGCGCCCACGACGGCGTCGGCCAGCCCGGTACGCACCGCTCCGATGCGCAGGTTCTGGCGGGTGGGATTGACCCGGTTCGTGAGCAACAGCACGAACAGATCACGCTCGGGATCCATCCACAGTGACGTCCCCGTGAACCCGGTGTGGCCGAACGCGGTCGCGGTGAGTCGCACGCCCGCCGAGTTGCGGCCGGTCGGCGTTTCCCACCCGAGGGCCCGCCGCGACACGGTCGTATCCTGCACGCGCGTGAAGGCGGCAACGGTCGTCGAATCGAAGACGCGCACGCCGTCGAGCGCACCGCCGTTGAGATACAGGCGGGCAAACCGGGACAGGTCGTGCGCGGTGGAGAACAACCCCGCGTGGCCGGCGACGCCGCCCAGTCGCGCGCCGTTCTCATCGTGCACCTCGCCGCGGACTTTCCGCTGCCGCCACGGGTCCTGTTCCGTGGGCGCCGTACGCCCCTTCCACGAGGCCGGCGGCAGAAACCGGGTGTCCCGCATTCCCACCGGAGCGAACACGTGCGTCGGACTGTACGACACCAGCGGCTCACCGCTCACGCGCTCCACCAGGCGGCCCAGCAGAATGAACCCCAGGTCACTGTAGACAAAGCGCACGCCTGGTACCGTGTCGAGCGGGGTCGCCAGGACGAGCGCCATGGCCTCTTCGGGCGTCGCGGCTTCCTTGTACAGCGCGCGCCACGCGGGCAGGCCGGCGTTGTGCGACAGCAGGTGGCGCACGGTGACGCGCCCCGCTCCTGGAACCTGCCACTCGGGCAGATATCGCACCACCGGGGTGTCGAGCGCCACGCGGCCGCTGCCGACGAGTCGCAGCATGGCACTCGTCGTGTTCACCACCTTGGTGAGTGACGCGAGGTCCCACACCGTGCGCGACGTGGGGCGTGTCGCGTCGGCGCTGTCGAGACGACCGGCGCCATACTCGGCAATGATGCCGCGGCGTGTGCCGATCACGGCATAGGCCCCGGGGAATGCCCCGTCGGCCACCGCCTTGTCGAGGACCTGGCGCACACTGTCCAGCACCGTCTGGCGCAGGGCGGCCGGGAGCGGCGCCGACGGCGTGAGCGGGGTGGCGTTCGGCGAGCGATGGCACGCCGTCAGCACGAGGCCCGCCATGAGCCCCGTCGCCCAGCGGACCACGGGGTGGTGTACCTTCCATGCCGGACGCGGTGCCGCATCGGGCCGCGGGTGGGGAGTGAAGCCGGTCATGTGTTGGCGAGAGCGGTAAGCATGTCCTGCAACTTAGTACGGAGATCACACGCGTGAGTGCGATGAAGACAGGCTCGAGGAATACGACCGCGCGATGGCTGGCGCTGGGCGCCGTGGCGCTGGCCAGCGTGCTCGCCATGACGGCCTGCGCCGGACGCCAGCCGAACGCCGGTCCACCGCCTGACGAGGGCGATCTCCCGCCGGGGATGCGGGGACGGCTCAACATCGATCGCAAGGTGCGGCCGGGCATCACGGTGCTGCTCGACGACAGCGTCAAGCTGGTGGCCGGCAAGCGCGTGGCCCTCATCACCAATCAGACCGGCGTAGACGAGAAGGGACGTCGCACCGTCGACCTGCTGTTCGCCGACGAGCGGGCCCAACGTGCCGGCGTCAAGCTCGTGCGGCTCTTCGCTCCTGAACACGGCGCGCTGGGCGTGGCCGACCGCGAGGGGTTGAGCGACGAGAAGGACATCAAGACCGGGCTCACGGTGCATTCGCTCTATCAGCGCACCACCATCGCGCCCCCCGACAGTCTGCTCCAGGATGTCGACGTCCTCGTCGTCGATCTGCAGGACATCGGCACGCGCACCTGGACCTATGTCGGCGTCGTGCTCTACGCCATGCAGGCCGGTGAACGGCGCGGCATTCCGGTGCTCGTCCTGGACCGCCCCAATCCGCTCTCTGGCGTGGCGACCGAAGGGGCGCTGCTCGACTCGGCGCTGGCGAATGCACAGTACCCTACCGGCACCAATCGGACCAACGGTTTCGCCATCTTCCCGAGCCCCCTCCGCCATGGGCTCACCATGGGCGAACTCGCGCGACTCTTCCAGGCAAGCCTGAAGCTTGGGACGCGCCTCACCGTCGTCCCCATGCGCAACTGGCGTCGAGGCATGTGGTTCGATGACACCGACCTCCCCTGGGTGCGGCCGTCGCCGAATATGCCCAACCTCACTTCCGCGCTCTTCTATCCCGCGCTCGTCCCATTCGAGGCGAGCAATGTGTCCGTGGGGCGGGGAACCTCGCAGCCGTTTCAGCGCGTCGGCGCGCCGTGGCTCCGCGCCGATTCCGTCGTGCGGCTGCTCGAGGACCTCTCGCTCACGGGGGTGAAGTTCCACGCCGAGCGGTTCACGCCGGAGAAGCCCGGCGACGGCAAGTTCGCCGGCCGCTCCATCCCCGGCATCCGCCTCGAGCTGACCGACCGTGAACGCGTACAGCCCGCTCGGGTCGGTGCGGCCATGCTCTGGGCCCTCGCGCGGGTGCACAGCGATTCCCTCCGACTCACCCTCCCGGGATTCGATCTGCGCATGGGGTCGGCCAAGGTGCGGGAGGCGTTGCAGGGTGGGGCGGACCCCGACGCTGTCATGGATCGCCTGCTGCCGCAGATTGTGGCCTTCGAGAAGGACGCACGGCGCTTTCATCTCTACCATTGAGGGTGAGGCAGTTCTAGCTTTCCCCGGCTGGTCCCGAACCCGTGCACGCACGGTACCGGGGCCCTCCGGCCGTACCAACGCCCGATGGTCGTCCATGTGTCGCCATCGACCGAGCCGGGTCCAGTCACCGTCGCCCTGATGAAAGCCATCTGGAACGCCATCGTTAGCGGATACCTGAAAGTCATCGCCCCTGTGGCGGACTTTCTGGTCGCGAAGCGTGTGCGTCCCAATACCATTACCACCGTTGGCACGATCTGCACCTGCACGGCAGGGGTGATCTTTGCCACCGGGCACATCAGCGTGGGCGGATGGTTCCTCGGGCTCACCGCGCTGTTCGACGTGCTCGATGGTACCGTCGCGCGGCGTACCGGTACCACCACGCAGTTCGGGGCCTTCTACGACTCCACGCTTGATCGCGTGGCGGACGGGTTCCTGTTGGGCGGGCTCGTGGTCTTTTATGCCACGCATCCCGTACACGCCAACCAGGCCATGGTCATCGTGGCCACGTTGGCGCTCATCGCGACGTTCCTCACGTCGTATACGAACGCCCGCGCCGAGGGGCTTGGCTTCTCGGCGCGCGTCGGCGTGTTGCAACGCCCGGAGCGCATCACGCTCCTGGCCGCACCACAGGCCTTCTTCGGCCTTGCCCTGCACGGGTGGGTGCTCGCCTGTATCGTCACGCTGCTCATGACGACTGCCTGGATCACGTTCTTCCAGCGCATGGCGTACGTGCATCGCATCACCACGGCTGCTCCGACATCTACCTCTCCTGGAGAATAAACGCAGTGTCCGACTCGACCCGCGGGACCCCCGCGAACATCGCCCCGGCCACGGGCAAGCTCGCCATTTTCACGCCGGGCCTCGGCGCCGTGGCGACGACCTTCATTGCCGGCGTCGAGCGCGTGCGCCGCGGCCTCTCGGTGCCCATCGGCTCGCTGACGCAGATGGCCACCATTCGCCTCGGCAAGCGCACGGACAACCGCAGCCCGCTCATCAAGGACTTCGTGCCGCTCGCGTCGCTCGACGACATCGTGTTCGGCGCCTGGGATCCCATCCCGGATGACGCCTACACCGCCGCCACCAAGGCCGGCGTGCTCGTGAAGGACGACATCGAGCCGATCGCCGATTTCCTCAAGAGCATCAAGCCGATGCCGGCCGTTTTCGAAAACCGCTACGTCACGCGCATCACCGGCGCGACCAACGTGAAGTCCGGCCCGACCAAGAAGGATCTCGCCGAACAGCTCCGCGCCGATATCCGCAACTTCATGGCGGCCAACGGCGCCACGCGCGGCGCCATGGTGTGGTGCGGTTCCACCGAGACGTACATCAAGGCGGGCCCGCAGCACCAGACGATTGAGGCCTTCGAGAAGGCCATGGAAGAGAACGACGACGCCATCGCACCGTCGATGCTCTACGCTTACGCGGCCATCATGGAAGGCGTCGCCTACTGCAACGGCGCGCCGAACCTCTCCGCCGACTTCCCGGCCATGGTCGACCTGGCGAACCGCCAGGGCGTCGCCATCTCGGGCAAGGACTTCAAGACCGGCCAGACGTGGATGAAGACCGTCATCGCGCCGGGCATGAAGGCCCGCATGCTGGGCCTCGAGGGCTGGTACTCCACCAACATCCTCGGCAACCGCGATGGCGAGGTGCTCGACGATCCCGCGTCGTTCAAGACGAAGGAAGAGTCGAAGCTCTCCGTGCTGCACACCATCCTGCAGCCCGAGAAGTACCCCGAGCTCTACAAGGACTTCTCGCACGTCGTGCGCATCAACTACTACCCGCCGCGCGGCGACAACAAGGAAGGCTGGGACAACATCGACATCAAGGGCTGGCTCGGCTACCCGATGCAGATCAAGGTCAACTTCCTCTGCCGCGACTCCATCCTGGCCGCCCCGCTGGTGCTCGACCTGGCGCTGTTCTCGGACTTCGCCCAGCGCGCCGGCATGAAGGGCATTCAGGAATGGTTAAGCTTCTATTACAAGGCGCCCACGGTGGCTGCGGGACTGCAGCCCGAGCACGACCTTTTCATCCAGCAGACGAAGTTGAAGAACACGCTCCGTCACCTCATGGGTGAGGAGCAGATCACCCACCTCGGGCTGGAATACTATCAGTGATGCTCACGCGCGCGCGTCGGTTCGGTCGCGCGGTTGTTGCCCTCGCAGCCGGCGCCATGCTGGCCGGTTGCGATGCGGGTCGACCGCCTCTCGGTGAACTCCGTCTTCGCACCGAAGACTTCACCATTCGTGTCTCACCCGAGACCCGTCCCACGCGCGCGCTCGAGCCCATCTACTGGCGAGTCATGGTGCACGATGCGAAGACCGGTCTCCCCATCCAGGGCGGGCAGGGACGCATCTTCGGCACCAACAAGGACATGAAGACGGTGGCGAACGGGCTCGAGGAGACCGGCGAGCTCGGGACCTACCGCAGCAATCTGATGTTCGTCACCGCCGGTATGTGGGCCATGGCCCTCCAGTTCCGCCGTGACTCCACGCAGATTCTGCAGAAGACGCAGGACTGGACGCAGGACATCCTGTCGGCTGACGAACCAGGCAACATTCAGACACCCACCTCCACGCGTGTCACCGATACGGCCAAGGCACCGGCGGTACCGGATACCACGCGGAAGCCGGTGCCCTGACGGGCACTGACGGAGCTCCACGCATGCGGCATTTCCATCGGTGTTCGCTCACGCCCACTCAGGTGCTCGAGCAGGCCGATCGGTACTTCGGCGCCCTCGGACTCACTCGCGGGGGCGCAGACGCACGTTCCCGCACCTTTGCGGGCGCGCTCGGCACCATGTCCCTCTCCGTCAAGATGGAGGGGGGACACTACACGTTCGTCGAAGTGCACACCGACCAGGTCGGTGAAAGCCGTCTCGACAAGAACGTGAAGAAGTACTTCAACGTGTTGCATCGTGCCGCCGACCCGCGGCACCTCATCGAGGCCGGATACTGATGGCCGAGGTCGGTGCGCCTGGCCCCACGTCCGAAGACCGGACGGGGCGTAACATCGGCGTCGGCTGCTTTACGCTTTTCATCGGCACCGTGAGCGGGGCGATGTCCGGAGTTGGCATCGGCAAGCTCATGGGCTTTTTCAATCGCTGCACACCGGAGCCCGGGCTCCCCGCCTGCGAATGGTGGGTGTACGCCGGGTGGGGCGCGGCCATCGGGGCCGTCACGCTTCCGGTCTTCACCCTGTGGCGGCTCAAGCGCCGCGATCAGGCGGAAGACGCAGCTTCCACGTATCGAGGATGATCGAGTGGCTCGTGTAGACGTGATCATGCCGCAGATGGGCGAATCCATCGCGGAAGGAACGGTGTCGCGCTGGCTCAAGAAGGTGGGCGACAGTGTGAAGCGTGATGAGCCCATTTTCGAGATTTCCACCGACAAGGTGGACGCCGAAATTCCGTCGCCCTCGGCGGGGGTGCTCATGGAAATCATCGTGGGCGAAGGGCAGACCGTGGCGGTGAACACCGTGGTCGCGCGCCTCGAGACCGATGCGGCCGCGGCAGCCGCGGCCCCGGCGCCGAGCGCGCCGGCCCCCGCAGCCGAAGTCGCGGTGGCGAGCGCTCCGGCGCCCGTCGCGGCGGCGGCTGCGCCGGCTCCTGCTCAGCCCGCCCCGGCGGCGCCCGCAGCGCCGTCGGCACCGGCTGGTTCCCTTGAGGATCGCCTGCGCACCAAGTCGTCCCCGCTCGTGCGAAAGATCGCCGCGGAGCACGGCGTGGAAATCGCGAGCCTGTCGGGCACCGGCATCGCCGGCCGCGTGACCAGGAAGGATCTCGACGCGTTCCTCGCCAACCGTCCCGCTGCCGGTGCAGCCCCGGCTGTTGGCGCCTCCATGTACGCACCGGCGGGCGTGGAATCGCACGGCCCGCTGCCCACCGCGTGGCCCGGTGACATCGTCGAGCCGATGTCCAAGATCCGCAAGCTCACGTCCGATCACATGGCCACCGCGCGGCGCGTGGCAGCCCACGTGACCACCTTCTGGGAAATCGATCTCACCCGCGTGGCGCGCATCCGCAATGCCATGCGCCGGGACTTCGAGGCGCAGTCGGGACAGAAGCTCACGTACATGCCGTTCATCCTCCAGGCCGTGAGCGCGCAGCTCAAGCGCCACCCGGTGCTGAATGCGGCCGTGGCGGGGAACGACATCATCTACCGCAAGCAGATCAACCTCGGCATCGCGGTCGCGCTCGAGCCCACCGGGCTCATCGTGCCGGTCCTCAAGCGCGCCGATGAGCTCTCGCTCACCGGGCTGTCGCGCGGCGTGAACGATCTCGCCGCGCGCGCGCGGAGCAAGAAGCTGAGCCCAACCGAAGTGCAGGATGCGACGTTCACCATCAGCAATCCGGGCACCTTCGGCTCCATCACGGGCACGCCGATCATTCCGGTGGGCACCACGGCGATCCTCTGCCTCGGTGCCATCGAAAAGCGTCCCAAGGTGATCACCGGTCCCGATGGTGAGGACACGATCGCCATCCGCACCTGCTGCTACTTCTCGCTCTCCTTCGACCACAAGGTCGTGGACGGCGCCGACGCCGATCGTTTCATGGGCGATCTCAAGAAGGCGCTCGAGTCGGTCTCCGAAACGAACGGCTGACGTACGCATGGCCCGCTCGCTCACCATCGTGGAACGTCGCGTCAGTGATGCGGAGCGGGCCGATTATCTCGCGGCACTGTCGCGGCGCAAGCAGCGCGCAGCGGCAGTGCCCGCGCATTTCTGGGTCTTTGAACATGCCGATGATCGCGGCCGCTTCGTCGAGTTCACCGAGGCCGCCGGCGAGGAACAGATCGCGGCGCTTCACGAACGCGACATGCCGGCCGACATCTGGCGTGAAGTACAAGGAGGTTGACGTGCCCACACGTCGCATCGATATCGACGGTCGTGAATGGCAGGTGTATCCGTCCGGATTTCTCACCCAGTACGTGGGTGACGAGTACGGGCTCATTTTCGTGACGGGGAGCGGTGACGCGCGCGACGTGCGCGTCACCCGCTACTCCCCCATGGGCGTGCGCTCGCGCGAGCAGTCACTGGCTGAACTCGACGACGCACAACTGCTCGAGCTGTTCCGCGCGTCGCAGCCAGGCGCGCGCTCACCAGAGGCGGGTTACCGCTCGTGACCGACACCACCACGGCGCCTGCGCCGGCGTTCGTGGACCTGCAGGTGCACAGCACGGCGTCCGATGGGGCGCTGCCCCCTGCCGCGGTGGTGCAAGCCGCTGCCGAGGCCGGTCTCTACGCCATCGCTCTCACGGATCACGACTCGGTGGAAGGGCTGCCCGAAGCGATCGAGGCGGGCTCGCGCCTCGGCGTACGCATCGTGCCGGGGGTCGAACTCAGCTCGCACTTCGAAGGCGAAGAACTGCACCTCCTCGGTCTGCATCTCGCCAACCTCGAGGCCATGCGCGAGGCGCTGCTGGAGTTCCAGGGGCAGCGGGTGCGGCGTGCGGAACGCATTGTCGCCACGCTCAACACGCACGGGATTCCCGTGACCATGGAGGCCGTGCTGGCCGAAGCTGGCACGGGGGCCGTCGGTCGCCCGCACATCGCGCGCGCTCTCCTCGCCGGCGGGTGGGTCCGCGAGTTCCGCGAAGCGTTCGACAAGTGGATCGGCTGGGGACGGCCCGCCTATATGGCCAAGGAAACCTTCGACGTTGCCGACGCCATCGCCCTTGTGCATCGGGCTGGAGGCATCGCCGTGTGGGCGCACCCCGGCGAACTCGCCACGCCGGCGCGCATCGCTCGCCTGGCCGCGCTCGGCCTCGACGCGGTGGAAGTGCTGCACCCGAGCCACCCGCCGTACCTCGTGCAGCGACTCGTGGAGAACACCGAACAGGCTGGGTTGTTGCCGAGCGGTGGCTCCGATTGGCACGGGACCCACGATGGCCCCCGCAAGCTTGGCGGACAGCTGGTTCCGAAGATCTGGCTCGACTGGCAGGATGCGAAGGCGGCGCAACGGGCCGCCGCGCTGAGCTGAGCGATGCTGCGCCGCGTGGCGCTCGTTACTGGCGGCGCGCGCCGCGTGGGCGCCGAACTCGTGCGCAGCTTTGCGCAGCGCGGGTACGACGTGGTGCTGCATCACGGTAATTCGCCCGACGCGGCAGCCGAGCTTGCCGCCGCGCTCGAACGCGAGCACCGCGTGCGCGTCGTGGTCGTGCAGGAGGACTTCGCCGACCCGACGGCCCCCGCGCGCGTAGTGCAGGCGGCCGTGAATGCCTTTGATCGCCTCGATGTGGTGGTGAGTTCCGCGTCCATCATGGAGTGGCGCGACTTCGACGCCGTAACGCCCGACGATTGGGCGCGCACCGAAGCCATCAACCTGCGCGCGCCGTTCTTCCTCATGCAGGCCGCCGCGCGGGCGATGCACAACGGTGGCGCCATTGTGCAGATCGCCGATCATCTGGCCAACGAAACGGGATTCCCGCGCCTCGTCCCGCATCAGGTCACCAAGGCAGCGCTTACGCAGCTCGTGCGCGCCGTCGCGGATCATCTCGCGCCGCGCATACGCGTCAATGCCGTGGCACCGGGGTTGGTCCTCGCGCCCGAAGAGTTGACAGCTGATGCCACGGCGCGCTTTCTGCGCAACGTCCCGCTCGCGCGCAGCGGATCGCCCGAGGACGTCGTGCAGGCGGTGCACTATCTGGTCGAGGCCGCCTACGTCACGGGCACCGTCCTGTCCGTGGACGGCGGCCGCCATCTGCGCCGCTAGTCGTCGCATGCTGCGTTTCGAGCGCATCGTCGTGATCGGCGGCGGATGCTATGGCAGCTGGTACACGCAGCAGCTCACGCGTGCCATCCAGCGAGGGGCGCTCACGGCCGCCGAGATCGTGGTGGTCGATCGCGATCCCGCTTGCCGCGTGGCGATGTCGCTGGCCGACGGCGCGCATGCCGGCGCGCCGGTACGCCTCGTCGTGCAGGAATGGGCGGCCTATCTGTCCGAATGGCTCGCCGCGGGGCCCGAGGCGCTGGCCGGGCACGCCATGGTGCCGTCGCCACTCATGCCGCACCTCTGTCTGGATTGGCTCGTCGAACGCGCCCGAGGCCGCTGGCCGACCCGCCACGTCCGGGTGGAGCCCATGCCCGTCACGCCCCCCACACCGTGGGAGCGCGCCGCCCCCGATGCCCGGCACTACGTGAGCTTTGCCACCTGGACCTGTCCGGTGAATTGCATCGAACCCGCGAAATGCCCGGCCACCCGTGAGGCCCGCGACTGGAGCATGCCGATCACCATTCGCAAAGTCGCGCACGACGAACCAAGTCTCGGCGGTGCGGCTATCTTTCACTGTGAACACCGCACCTACGGCGTGGGTATGATCGATGCGGACGCCATTGCCGGTGCCGACCGGCAGGTATCGGCTTGGGCCGCCCATGGCCCGAGCCGCGTGCTGGTCGGGACCGTCTCGCACTGTCATGGTGCGCTCGGCGTGCTCGCCATCGATTGACACAAGGTCGGATATCGATTGAACATCGGTGATGCATTGTCACCGCCTGTCGCTTTACAACGCTCTTCACCCCGTGGTCATGCCCGCTTCGACAATCGAGAACGTCGTCATCATTGGCTCCGGTCCCGCCGCCTGGACCGCCGCGATCTATGCCGCGCGCGCCAACCTCAAGCCGCTCGTGTTCGAGGGCGAACCGGTGGGGACGGAGCTTCCCGGCGGGCAGCTCATGCTCACCACGGACATCGAAAATTTCCCCGGGTTCCCCGAGCCGCTCAGCGGCCCTGAACTCATGGAGCGTATCAAGGCGCAGGCGGTGCACCACGGCACGCGCGTCGTGTCCGAGCTGGTGAAGCAGGTGGACTTCGCGCAGCGCCCGTTCACCATCACGCCCAGCTACTCTGAGCCGGTCCGGGCCCACACGGTCATCATTGCCACGGGTGCGGCCGCGAAGTGGATCGGTCTCGACAGCGAAATTCGACTCGCCCAGATTGGCGGTGGCGTCTCCGCGTGTGCCGTGTGCGACGGTGCCATGCCGTTCTATCGCAACAAGCGTCTGGCCGTCGTTGGTGGTGGAGATACGGCGATGGAGGAGGCGATGTACCTCACCAAGTTTGCGAGCGAAGTCGTCATCGTGCATCGCCGCGACAGCTTCCGCGCCTCCAAGGTCATGGCCAATCGTGTGCTCTCGCATCCCAAGGTGCGCGTGTTGTGGAACTCACGCGTCACCGAGGTGCTGGGCGGCGACTTCATCACCGGTCTCCAGATCGAGGACACGGTGACGGGCGAAGCCAGCGAAATCGAAGTGGGTGGGCTCTTCGTGGCCATCGGGCACACGCCCAATACGAAGTTCCTTGGCGGACAGATCGACGTCACCGAGCACGGCTACATCAAGGTGTCGTCGTGGCGTACGGCCACCAATGTGGAGGGCGTGTTCGCGGCTGGTGACGTCATCGACGATTACTACCGGCAGGCGATTACCTCGGCCGGAACAGGCTGCATGGCGGCGCTCGAGGCGGAACGTTGGCTCGCGCATCACGGCATCGGTGAAACGCCGGTGCTCGAAGCCGGAGAAAGCGCGATCGCCGCACCCGCTGCGGGAGCCTGACATGTCGCGCCTGCGCGTGCAGCAACTCACCGTCGGCCCCCTTGAGGAAAACTGCTGGCTGCTCACCGATCCCGAATCGGGGCAGGCCGTGCTCGTTGATCCCGGGGACGAGGCCGATCGACTCCTCGAGGCCGTCGACGCATCGGGGTGCACGCTCAGTGCGATCTGGCTCACGCATTGCCACTTCGATCACGTCGGTGGCGTCGCCGGCGTGATGCGGAGTCGTAGCGTGCCGGTGTACCGTCATCCGGCCGATGAGGTGTTCTACGCGAATGCCGCCGACAGTGCCGGCCGGTGGGGCCTGGTCGTGGAGAATCCGCCCCCGGCCACCCACGACCTGGCTGAAGGCGATACCGTCGTGCTCGGCGCGTACACTTTTGAGGTGTGGCACGTGCCGGGACATGCGCCGGGTCACGTCGCGTTCGTGGGGCACGGCTTGTGTATCTCGGGCGACGTGCTGTTTGCCGGATCCATCGGCCGAACCGATCTGCCCCTGTGCGACCCCAGACTCATGCAGCAGTCACTGTCGAGGCTGGCCACCTTGAACGAGGAGGCTCGGGTATTGCCCGGCCACGGTGTTATGACCAGCATCGGCCGCGAACTCGCGTCCAATCCCTTTCTGCGCGGCGTTGCGCGGCCTATCGGCTCCTGAGGTCCTTCAGAGAGCGTCCCGTAAGCGCCGCCGACCACTACGCAGTACGTCTCCAACTCCTTCGTCATGCGCACCGCTGTTGCGATCACCCCTCGTCGTCGCCTGATCACCGCGGCCGCTGGCGCCATCGCGCTGACGGCCTTCACAGGGGCCTGCGCCGGTAGCACCGAGACCCAGCAGACAGGGCAGAGATACGGCGCGGTGAATTTCATCGGCAAGCGCACGGTCACGGGGAATGGCTCCGCCTCCGTGACGTTCGTAGCCTTCGAAGGGGTGGGGGGGCAGGTGCCCAACAGCAGTGCGCAGCAGAACGACCAATGTGTCTACGCGAGCGTCGACACGTCCACGGTGACCGCGCGCGGGGATCGTAGCGCCGGCGATGCCATCAGCATCGTGGTGGCCGGTGTCACCCGCTCGTTGCCGTACTCGACGAGCGACCAGCGGTACGCCACACCGGCGGGCGCACCCATCACCTACGCCGCCGGTGATGTCGCGCAGGTCTCGGTGCCGGGGAACGGCAACAGCTTTCCCGCCATGAGCGGGACGGTGAAGCTCGCTGAGCCGATCGAGCTGGGGCCCCTCAACACACCGACCTCGGGTGCGAACCTCACGGTCACGTGGAACGGCACCAACGACGCCTCCGCGGCCGTCATTCTGCAGATCAAGTATCCCAATCCGGTGACCTCGACGTACGCCAACGAACAGGTCTACTGCGCCCTCAAGGACGACGGCTCGGTGAACATCCCCGCCGGTTTGCTCAATCCGTTTCTCGTCGCGTCGTCCAAACGCTCACTCACACTCGTGCGCTGGCGCACGAATCTCGTGAGCGCGAACGGGGCCAATCTGCACTTCACCGCCTCCACCGACACCACCGTCGTCTTCCCCTGAGCTCTCGGAGTGGCAGCATGGGCACCCGCATCGAACAGGATCCACTCGGTGAACTCGAGGTGCCCGACGATGCGCTCTATGGCATCCAGACCGTTCGGGCGCTGCATAACTTCGCGATCAGCGGGCTCGCGCCACTCGAGCCTTTCGTCGTGGCGCAGGTGTGGATCAAGAAGGCGGCCGCCATCACGCATCGCCGCACCGGACGTCTCGACGCGCGGCGCGCCGACGCGATCATTGCCGCGGCCGACGAGGTCCTCGCCGGTCGGCATCGTGAGCACTTCGTGGTCGACCCCTACCAGGCGGGGGCCGGCACCTCGCACAACATGAACGTCAATGAGGTGCTCGCAAATCGCGCCAATGAACTGCTGGGATCCGCACGTGGGACGTACACCCCGGTGCACCCGAATGATCATGTGAACATGGCGCAGAGCACCAACGACACGATCCCCACGAACATCCGGTTGGCCGTGCTCCGCGAGCTGCCCCGCTTGCTCGAGCAATTGGCCTCTCTCGAAGCCGCGCTGGGGGAGCGTGCCGCGGCGTTCGATCACATCGTGAAGGCCGGGCGCACCCATCTGCAGGATGCGATGCCCATCCGCCTCGGCCAGGAGTTCACAGCGTACGCCGGCACGATCGCCCGCTGTCGACGACGCGTGATCGAGGCCGCGGATTACCTCAACGACCTCGGGATCGGTGGGAGTGCCGTCGGCACCGGTGTGACGGTGGAGCCGGCATATCCGCCGCTGATGGTCGAGATCCTGCAGCAGATCTCCGGGATCGCCTCGCTGCGTGTCGGCGGCGATCGCATGCAGCTCATGCAAAGCATGGGGGATGTCGCGGCATTCAGTGCCGCGCTGCGCGGCCTCGCCGTCGACCTCTCGAAGATTGCGAGTGACTTACGGCTAATGGCGTCCGGACCGCGAACGGGGTTGGACGAGATCATGCTCCCGGCGGTACAGCCGGGGTCGAGCATGATGCCGGGCAAGATCAATCCGTCGATCCCCGAGATGGTCAATCAGGTCTGCTATCAGGTCGTCGGCTGCGACGTGACGGTGGCCATGGCGGCCGAACACGGCCAGCTCGAATTGAACGTCATGATGCCGGTCATCGCCCACAATGTGCTGTGGTCGTTGCGGATTCTCACGAACGCGGTCGCGTCACTCACCGAGCGGTGCGTGCGTGGCATCGAAGCCAATGAGGCGATGTGCGCCTATTGGGTGGAACGATCGGCCGCGCTGGCCACCGCGCTCATGCCACAGATCGGCTATGCCGCCGCGGCCGAGCTGTCCAAGCGCAGTGTGCGCGAAGGCGTGCTCATTCGCGAGCTGGTGACCCGTGAGCACCTGCTCCCCGAAGGGGACGTGGAGGCCGTGCTCGATCTGCGGCGCCTGACCGAGATCGGGGTACCGGCAGGCAAGCACGGATCCGTAGCGGGAGGCTGAACAGGACAGCCGGTGCGCGGGTCCGCCGGTGCAGATCCTTGTCTCTCTTGGGAAAGCGATCTAGACTCTCGGGTATGCGCATAACTACGTGGGCCGAGTACGGGCTGATTTGCGCCCTCCATCTGGCACGGCGGGACGGCAATGGCCCCGTCACGGGTCGCGACATCGCAGCCCGAGAGAAGCTGCCGGGCGACTACGTCGAACAGATCCTGCTGCGCATGCGTCGCGCAGGCATCGTCAACAGCACGCGCGGAGCACGTGGGGGGTATTCGCTGGCGCGCACGCCGGAAGAAATCACCGTGCGCGACGTGATTCAGGCGTCGGAACTCACCACCTTCGATCTGCACTGTGTCTCGCATCCTGTGGATGCCGGACGCTGCGCCGAGGCGGAGAACTGCAGCATTCGCCCTGTGTGGATGCTGCTCCAGAAGCGGATCGACGAGGTGCTCGAGGGGGTCAGGCTGAGCGATCTCCTGGCCGACGAATCGGTCGTGCGTGATCGCGTCGGGTTGCCGGCCTACGAGGTCCACGGCGACGCTCCCGGCGCACTCCCCATTCTGCAGTCCTGAGCAGACCGCATGGGATTCTGGGCCGACTGGCAAGCGGCACGGGCGCGGCGGCAGCGGGTGGAGGTGTACCTCAATCATCTGCTGCGCGAACCGGATGCGGCGACGCTCCAGTGGCTCACCGCGTGCGGCGGGAATGCGCAGGTGGCGCGCCGCGAATTGGCGTTTGCGCGCCGAGCCATCGGGCTCATCGTGGCCGAGCGCGATGCACTGGATGACCGCACCGCCGCTGATGTCGCCCATCAACTGGCGCCGGTCGTGGCTGCGGAAGCACGGCACGATGCGGAAACCGGCCGTCTATGGGCAGAGCGCTGGCGGGGCTACACCGCCGCGCTGGCTGTGCGGGGTCATCCGGAAGCGCCCGCAGCACGGCTGGCACGCGTCCTGTTCGCCGGGGTCGGTCTCGCTGACCCCGCCGCCGATGACGTGCGCCGGGGTACGGCTTATGTACAGGACACCCGTGCCGTCCTCAACGAGCAGCTCCGGGTCGCGTTTGGCGCGGCTTCCATGCCCGAGGACATTCGCCCCAGCGCCCTCCGTGGCTGATCGTCATCGGGGCGATCCACGGAACGCAAAACGGGCAACAGCGCATGCGCACTGTTGCCCGTTCT
>NZ_JBIJAW010000128.1:0-8896 GCF_044345575.1 Gemmatimonas sp. | reverse complement strand
CGATCTCGGCCGCTGTGGCGCGCGGATTGGCGTAGGCGATATTCTCGCGGATGGTCCCGCTGAAGAGGACCGGCTCCTGCGGCACGATACCGATGGCGCCACGCAACGTGTCGAGCGTGAGATCGCGCACATCGATGCCGTCGAGCGTGATGGCGCCTGCGGTCACATCCCAGAAACGCGGGAGAAGACTCGCGATGGTGGTCTTGCCCGCGCCGCTGCGTCCCACGAGCGCCACCACTTCACCCGGCGCCATGTGCAGCGAGATGTCGCGCACCACGTCGGGCTGTGAAGGCAGATAGCGGAACGCCACCGCGTCGAAACGGACCTCGCCGCGCAGCGGGGCCGGCAGCGTCAACGGCACGTCCGGATCGCGCACGGTGGGTTGGGTGTCGAGCAATTCCCAGACGCGGGTGGCGGCGCCCACGGCCTCCTGGAAGTTGCCGAACAGTGTCGCGAGCGACCCCACGGCCGCGGCCACGAACAGTGCGTAGAAGAGAAATGCCACGAGCGTGCCAGCGGTGAGTTTCCCCGCGAGCACCTGCGTGCCGCCTTGCCAGAGCACGGCCGCTACGGCACCGAACGCCACGAATCCCACCACGCTGAAGAAGAGGGCCCGCGTGCGGGCGCGATGCACGGCCACGCGCACCAGGTCCTTCAGGGCGGCGCCGAAGCGACGCGTTTCCTCCGCCTCGCGCGTGAAGCTCTGCACGGTGCGAATGGCGCCGAAGCTTTCGTCGGCCATGCCCATGGCATCGGCAATCCGATCCTGCACGCTCGTACTCGCCGTGCGGAGCGACTTGCCGAAGAAGATCGCCGCGCCCACCACCAGTGGCACCACGGCCAGCGTGGTGAGCGTGAGGCGGAGGTTCGTCACGAGCATCATGATCGCGCCGCCGACGAGAAAGATCGACTGCCGCGACAGCTCCGACACCCACGTGCTCAACAGCGACTGCAGCAGACCGAGATCGCTGCTCAGGCGGCTTGTGAGTTCCCCCGTGCGGCGTTCCGTGAAGAACGCCGGCGACAGGCGAATGAGATGCGCGAACGTGCGCGCGCGCAGCGCCGCAACGATGCGTTCCGTGCTCGAGCTGAGCAGGTAGACCTGCACGAAGTTGGCGACCGCCTGAACGGCGAACACCGACAGCAGGATGATCGCGATCCGATCGAGCGCCGCGTGATCCTTCTGCTCGAAGGCCGCATCGAGGAGGAACCGCATGACGGCCGGAAACACCAGGCCCGCGGCGGCGGCCACCACGAGAAAGACCGAGGCCACCACCAGGCGACCGCGATACGGCCGCACGAGCGGCACGAGGCGGGACAGCGGCTGGAGGGAAAGCTTGGGGCTGGGCACGACGGAAGATCGCAGGAGGGATGGCGGGGCGCGAGGGGCGTAGTTGCGCGGCGTGGTGCCCAGCGTGGTTGTGCGGCGTGGGTGTGGTGCGGGGGTGCCGTGCGGGGTTGTCGTGCGTGGTTGTCGTGCGTGGTTGTCGTGCGTGGTTGTCGTGCGTGGTTGTCGTGCGTGGTACTACGCGCGATCGCCTACGCGTTGGCACGGACGCGTTGGCGCCTACGCGTTGGAACGAACGCTCTGGCACGAACGCAGAGGGGCGCTGGCAACTACGCGGGCACCGACGCCCCTACGCGGGCAACAACGCCCGAAAAACGCAGCGACCGCTCCCGGCCGAAGGCCGAGGCGGTCGCCCGTTGTTGCCTGCGTGGTTGCCCGCGCCCCTCTGCGTTCGTGCCAACGCGTTCGTTCCAACGCGTAGGTGCCAACGCGTCCGTGCCAGCGCGTAGTCGATCGCGCGTCGTTCAACCACGCTGGAAAACGCTAAGGACAACGCGCTGGACGACGCGCTGGCCTACGCTCAGCGCGCGATCGCCTTGTCCACTCCCATCGCCACGAACAGCAGCGCCAGATAGAGCAGCGAGTACTTGTACACCCACCACGCCGGCGCCGTCCACGGTTCCCCCTTCTGCGCGGCCCACAGCACCTTGAGTACGCCCCACATCAGCAGGCCACCGAGGATCACGGCCGACGCGAGATAGAGCAGGCCGAACGCGCCGTACATCACCGGCAGCACCGTGAGCACCAGCAGGATCACCGTGTACCACACCATCTGGTGCATCGTCTCGCGCTCGCCCCACACCAGCGGCGCCATCGGCACCTTGGCACGGCCGTAGTCCACCTGCTTGAGCAGCGCGAGCGCCCAGAAGTGCGGCGGCGTCCAATAGAACACGATGAGGAACAGGCAGAGCGCCGTCACGTCGAGCGTGCCCGTTACCGCGGCCCATCCCACCAGCGGTGGGAACGCGCCGGCGGCGCCGCCGATCACGATGTTCTGCGGGCTCGTGCGCTTGAGGATGCGCGTGTAGATGAACACGTAGAAGTAAAAGCCCGCCAACGCGAGCCCCGCCGTGAGCACGTTCACGAAATGCGCGAGCATCCACGTGGCGAACGTGGCGCAGGCCACGCCGAACGCGAGCACCTGCGTGGGCGTCATGCGGCCGCTCGGAATCGGACGCAGGCGCGTCCGCGCCATCACGTCATCGATGTCGCGGTCGATGTACATGTTCACCGCGTTCGCGCCGCCGGCCATGAGATAGCCGCCGACCATCACGAGCAATACCGTCCACAGGCTCGGGCTCCCCGCCGCATACATCGGGGCGGCCGTCGTCACGAGCAGCAGCGAGATGATGCGCGGCTTCGTGAGGGCGACGAGGTCACGCGACAACGGCGTCTCGGTCGGGGCCCCCACGGGCTTCTCGTGGTTCGACGGGGTGTTCACCGGAGCAACACTGCTGGCCATACGCGATCTGCCTCGGTCACACGAAGGGCATGGCGCGCCAGGCGCCATAGAAGAGCGCGACGAGGCCGATGATGGGCAGGAGGACCTGCACGATCTCGGCCCAGCGTCGCGGAGCAGGGACAGCGCTGTTGGTCGGCGCTGCCGGGAGCGTGCGGAACACCGCACGCATGATGAAGAGCTGGGCCACACCACAGATCGCCACCGCCATCCAGAACAGGGCGGTCAACAGGGTGGGGGACAGCATGGAGTGACTCGGGGAGTTCATGACAGGTGAAAACTAGACGGTGGATCGAGGTGGTGAACCCCCGTCCCGCGTACTACCATAGCGATTATGGCTAAGCCCAACGCCCCCTCCGCTTCTGCCGCCCCCAGCGCGGCCCCGCAGGAACTGCCCCGGACGCTCGGTCTCTGGAGCGCCATTGCCGTGCTCGTCGGCACCACGATCGGCTCCGGGATCTTCCGGTCGCCGGCCGGCATCGCTGACAAGCTGCCCGGCCCACTCCCCTTGATGGCCGTGTGGGCCATGGGCGGACTGTTCGCCCTCTGTGGCGCCCTCACCCTCGCCGAACTGGCCGGCGCCATGCCGCGCACGGGCGGCTATTTCGTCTACATCCGGGAAGCGTGGGGCCGCCTTCCCGCCTTCCTCTACGGGTGGGCCGAGTTCACGCTCATCCGCGCCGCCGCGCTGGGCGGGATCTCCCTCACCTTCGGCCAGTACGCGCTGCGCGCCGTGGGCATCGACCCCAGCATCGCGCCGTACGACGACTACGCGCACTATCTCGCCGCCGGCGCGCTCGTCCTCATGGCCGCCATCAACGTGGTCGGACTGCGCTGGGGTTCACTCGTGCAGAACGTCACCACGGTCGCCAAGTACGGCGGACTCGTGATCATCGTGCTGCTGGCCTTCGCGATCGGCCTGCCGCAGACGGGGGGCAATTTCACCCCCGCGGCTCCGCCGGGCAGCTTCAGCGTCTCCGCGTTCGGTCTCGCCCTCGTGAGCGTACTCTGGGCCTTCGACGGCTGGGGCGATCTCGCCAAGGTGAGCGGCGAAGTGAAGGACCCCGAGCGCACGCTCCCCAAGGCCATCGTGCTCGGCACGCTCGCCATCATCGCCATCTACCTGCTCGCCAACCTCGCGTACCTCAGCGTGCTCAACGTGGAGGAGATGCGGAAGGCGCCGCTCGTCGCGGCTGACGTCGCGCTGCGGCTCGTCGGCCCCATCGGCGTGACGCTGGTCTCGCTCACCGTGCTGCTCTCCACCTTCGGCAGCGTGAACGGGTCGCTGCTCACCGGCCCGCGCATCTTCTTCGCCATGGCCGACGATGGGCTGTTCTTCAAGCAGGTGGCCAAGGTGCACCCCACGTTCAAGACGCCGTACGTGGCCATCATCATGACCGGCACCCTCGGCGTGGCCTTCGTGCTGCTGCGCAGCTTCGAGCAGCTCGCCGACATCTTCGTGACCGCGAGCCTCGTGTTCTACATCATGAGCATCGGCGCCGTGTTCAAGTTGCGTCGCCGCCCCGACTGGAATCCGCCGGTGAAGACGCCGCTCTATCCGTTCGTGCCGGCGCTCTTCTGCCTCGCGGTGCTCTTCCTCCTGGGCAATGCGCTGATGGATCCGGCGCAGCGCATTCCGACCCTTGGCGTGTTCGGCGTGATTCTGTTGGGCGTGCCGGTGTTCTATGCGACGGTGGGGCGGAAGGCGAAGTGAGCGTGTGAGGGGCTGAAAGCCCTCCCCCACGACCTTCCATGCAAAACAAAAGGGGGAGCCGGCATCGCCGGCTCCCCCTTCGTCATCCAACCAGCCCCGAAGGACTTAGTTGAAGATGTACCGCAGACCCAGCTGCATGCGCCACACGTCGCCCGTGAACGCCGTGCGCTCGAAGCTGTTCGAGAGCAGCGTCGTCGGGTTGAGGTTGGCCATGCGGTACAGTGCGCGGCCGTTCGCGTCGGCGCCACGCGCCACCAGCGGACGGTTGTTGACCGCACGCAGCCCCTGACCCCAGTTGTCGTTCAGCATGTTGCCGAAGTTCAGGATGTCGAGGCGCAGCTGCAGCGTGTTCTTCTGCCCGCCGAGGCGAGCGAAGATGTCCTGCGTGATGCTCACGTCGGCGTTGTAGACCATCGGGAGGAACACCGCGCCACGCTCGGCGTACTGGCCGCGACGCGACTGCAGGTACTTGTCCTGGTTGATGAACGCTTCGAACGCGTCCTGCTGCTCCGCCACCGAGAACAGGCGGCCGCCCGTCGGGGTGTAGGCTTCGAAGTTCATCTCCGCGCGATCCTTCGGCACGTAGATGAGCTCGTTGTTCGCGATACCGTCGCCGTTGAGGTCACCCGAGTAGGTGTAGCTCGTGTTGCCGGCGTTGCGGCCTTCGAAGTAGAACGAGACGCCCGTCTTGCCGAAGTCGAAATAGCGCTTCTCGTACGTCGCCGTCACGAAGAAGCGGTGACCGGCAGCCGTGCCCGAGATACCCACGCCCGGGTTGTTGCCGTCGCGGACGATCGGGTTGCCCGTGAAGCTACCACCGGCGATCGAGCCCGGGTCTACCGTGTTGCGCGACATGCCGTAGCTGTACGCGGCCTTGGCGAAGAAGCCGTTGCTGAAGCCCCGCTCAAGGGCAAACGCCGCGTTCCACGCCGAGCCCACGTCCTGGTTCTTCAGGACAATGGCATTGGTCACGTTGCAGTTGAGGCGCACCTGAAGGCCGGCGGCCGGGCAGGTGTCGCTATAACGCGGACGGTTGTCCGGGCCGACGAAGGCACCCGTCGGGGCGGCAAGGTTGGCGTCGATGTAGTACACACCGTTCACGTCCTTGCTGTACAGGAACTCGGCCGTGGCGTTGAGGCCCCAGAAGAGGCGGCGGTCCACGGCGAGGTTCGAGCGCCAGATCTGCGGGAACTTGAACGTCGGGTCGGTCAGCGCCAGTTCGTACTGCGCCGCCGGCTGACCCGTGACGGTCGTCGGCTTGTACGCGTTCGGGTTCGGGTTGAACGGGCGGCTACGCGTGTTGTCTACCGACTCGAAGCCGGTGAGCACACCGTTGTTGCCGACCTGGTTCGAGATCCACACGTACGCCGGACGACCGGTGAAGATACCCGTACCGCCGCGCACCTGCGTCTTCTGATCACCCGTCACGTCCCAGTTGAAGCCGAGGCGCGGGCTCCAGAGCAGGTTCGCGTCGGGGAGCTTCTGCGTCTGGTACTGCACCGCGTTGCCCTTCTCGTCGCGGAACGTGTAGCCGTTCGCCTGGGCATTGGTGAAGCCGGTTTCGCCGAACACCGGCACGTCCATGCGCAGACCCGCCGTGAAGCGCAGGTTGTCGCTCGCGCGATACTCGTCCTGCAGGTAGATCCCGCCGTACATCACTTCGAGCGGCTGGACCGGCTTCTCCTGACCCGGGATGTTCGCCCAGCGCACCTGGAAGCGACGCGCCGTCACGGGCGACGTCGTGCGATTCGGGTTCGCGAGGTAGTCGTTGGCGTCGGTGTAGAAGTCAGCCAGCGAGTTGTACACGTACGAGCTCTGCGAGCCCGGGAAGAACACGTTCTCCGACTCGTAGCGCTCGAACGTACCGCCGATCGTGAACTCGTGCTTGTCGCGCGAGATGGTCAGGTTGTTCTGGATCTGGAAGCTCTTGTAGCGGAGCTCGTTGTTCGGCGTGAACGGCTCGAAGCCGAACGACGTGTACGCCGTACCGTCCTGCAGGATGTCGACGAACGGGAAGATCGACCCGCGCGACTGGCGGCTTTCGTCCTGCGACGTGAAGCCGATGATGAAGTTGTTCGCCATGCGATCGCCGAACAGCGAGTTCCACTCACCCACTACCGACCGGATGTTCTCCTTGATCTGGTAGTTGGAGTTCTGGAAGGAGAGGAACGTATTGTTGGCCGCGCGGCCGAAGCCCAGCGAAGCCGACGTGGAGAGGTTCACGTCGGTGTTCGAGTTCAGTGCGGTGTAGCGGAGGCTGAACTTGTTCTTGTCGTTCAGGTTGTAGTCGAGGCGCGTCAGGATACGCTGCGACGGCGTCTCGTTGTCGTACCCGCTGTAGGGGCCGGTCTCGTACTTGAACCGATCGCGCAGGAACGTGCTCAGGTTGTTCATGTCCGACGCGAGCACGCGGGTCATGTTGCCCGTCACCGCGGCGCCGCCCGGGTTGGCCGTGCGGAGGATACCCGGCTGCGTCTGCTTGTCTTCTTCGTAGCTGGTGAAGAAGAAGAGCTTGTCCTTGATGAGCGGACCGCCGAGACGGGCACCCACCTGCGCGTAGTTGAACGTGCCGGGGTTGAACGCGGCCGCGCCGGCCTGGCGACCCACCAGATCCTCGTTGCGGAGGAAGTAGTAAGCTGAGCCGGTGAACTGGTTCGTACCCGAGCGGGTGACGGTGTTGACGCCGGCGCCCGTGAAGTTGCCCTGGCGCACGTCGTACGGCGCGATGTTCACCTGGATCTGCTCGATGGCGTCGAGCGAGATCGGGGCCACGCCCGTACGGTCACCCGGCTGACCGCCGAGACCGAACGAGTTGTTGAAGTACGACCCGTCGACCGTGATGTTGTTCAGGCGGTTGTCCTGACCGGCGAAGCTCGAACCGCTCGCCTGCGGCGTGAGGCGTGTGAAGTCGCCGATACGACGCGAGATCGTGGGCAGGTTTTCAATGGCCTGACGGGTCACCGACGTGGCGGCACCGGTGCGCGTCGTGCTGAGCGCGCTCGGGTCGGCCTGCGTGGTGATCGCCTGCAGCTGCACGGCCGCGTTGGTGAGCACGAAGCGCACATCGCTCGTGACACCAAGCGTCAGGGCCGCCACTTCGCGCGTTTCCTTGCGGAAGCCGAGGGCCGACGCCGTGATCTGGTACGGGCCGCCGATACGCATACCGATGATGGCGAACGCGCCGTCTGCGCGGGTGCCCGAGCTGTAGCGCGTGCCCGAGGGCTGGTGCACAGCATCGATGCGAACGTTTTCGATGGGCTTGCCCGTGGAGTCGGTCACCGTCCCGCGAATCGCGGACGTCGTGACCTGGGCCTCCACCGGGCGAGCGGTCGCGAGGGCAAACATCGCCACAGCGCCCGCAATCCAGGTGCGACCTGCACGCCGGACCAGGTGAAACATGAAATGCTCCTGAGATCGTGAGGGAAGGGGCCGGTGCACCGAGGCGGACACGCCCGGGTGTTCACAAAGGGAAACCGGCCAGCATCAAATGTAACAAACCCGAGTCCGGGTACAGGGACCGCGGATCCGGGGGTGGCGGCCGTTACGGAGATGTTGCGGGCCGACGGGGACCTAACGCATGGAGGGCGAGGCCGGTTCGCTTTCTCTTTTGTGGAATAGTCTCCGTCGCGCTTCCGGAGAAAGGGTGAAAAAGGGGCCCTTTCCCCGGTTCTCCCGAAGGCGCCAAAAGCAAAAGGGGGCCCACCGGGCCCCCTTCGCATCCACCAGCCGACCCGCCGATCAGAAGATCTTGAGGTTGATGTACTTCCGGGGATTCTTCTGCAGATCCATCACCAGCGAGTCCATCCGCGCCAGCAGCGTATCCACCCGTGCGTACACCGCCGGGTCGTTCATCAGCTTCCCGGCCGTGCCGGAGCCGTTGTTCACCTTCGCCACCAGCTGCTGCACCTGCGCGTTCGTTTCCTTGAAGTCGCGCGAGAGCTGCTCGAAGCTCGCACTCGTCGCCCGCAGGTTCACGATCGTGCTGTCCACCTTCGCCGAGTCAACACTCGAGAGCGTCTTCCGCAGCTGCGCCTGCGTCAGCGTGAGCTGACGCGACTGCTCGGCCGCTACCGACGAGAGCTGCGCCACGAGCTTCGTGAGGTCGGTGACCGTCTGGCGCACGTCCTTCATACCGCCCCCCTCCACGAACTGGGCGCGTGCCTCGCCGGTGAGCGCCCGCACATCGAGGGCGATCGAGTCCCCCTTCTCGAGCAGCTGACCCACCCCCGGGGACCCAACGCCCGTGGGGATCGTGTCCCCGGCGGCCATCTTGCCCTCCACCCCCTTCACCGGGGTGAGCGCGATCAGCATGTCGCCGAAAATGCCGTTCGCTTCCACCGTGGCTGTGGTGCCCTGGGGGATCTTGTACTGGTTC
>NZ_JBIJAW010000423.1:0-2628 GCF_044345575.1 Gemmatimonas sp. | reverse complement strand
CTGGGGCGATGCCCGCGCAGGATGTCCAGCGTACCGCTGCCGGCGACGTACTCCACCATGCCGTCACGTCCGCGGGATACGCCGATCGCCTTGCCGATGGAGGGCACGTAACGATCGAGCAATGTCAGCAGTTCGGCGGCGCCCTCCTCGACCGAGACGGCCTGCAGCGTGACCCGTGCGAGCTCGGCGGCGCCTTCGGCGCGCTGTCGCTGCAGGTCCTGCAGGGCAAACAGTCGCGCGGTCTCCACGGCCGTACCGGCATGCCGCGCGATGATGGTGAGCAGGTCGAGGTCCTGCGTATCGAACGGGTGCTGCGGGTCAGCCAGAATGCGAATCACGCCGGCGCTGCGCTGTCCGAAGCGCACGGCGGCACACAGCTCGCTGGTGCCGCGCACAACGTCGGGGCCATCCGTGAGGTGGCAGGCGAGGCGTGATACCCCCGTGGCGGCCGCCAGGCGCACGAGGGTGAGATCGGCCAGCGGCGCGAGATCGCTGCTCACCGGCGAGCCGTTCTCGAGGCGCACCACGCGACGTACCTCGAACTCGCCGTTCGCACCCACCGTCGAGAGCGTGAGCACGTCGCAGGCGCGGCTGGGCAGCACCAGCTGCACCGCGTCGGCGATGCCGTTCGGGAGACTGTCCTCACTGGCCAGCTGCGTGAGCTGCTGCTGCGCCCGCGCCAGCAAGGTGAGACGGTGGGCGCGCTTCTCCACCTCGTCCACGTACAGCGTGTTGCGATAGGCGAGGGCGAATTGCGCGGTGAGATTGACCAGCAGGTCGCGTTCGTCGGCGTCGAAGGTGCGGGTGCCCTCGAAGCGCACCGAGAGCAGCCCCTGGGCACGTTCGTTGATCACCAGCGGCAGCAACGCCACCGCATTGATGCCCGCGTCGCGCAGCGGGGCCGACAACCCCAGATAGGTGTGGTCGGCCTCGAGCACTTCGCGAAACACTGGCTCGGCACGGCGGACGACCTCGCCGAGCGACGACCCCCAGAACTCGGTCGCCACACGGCGTCCGTCCGTGAGACGTACGCCCTGTTCGTAGAGGAGCGCCGCGGTGCGCACGCGCGCGTCGGCTTCGTAGAGGCCGAAGCCTTTCGCGTGGAATTCGTCGCGCACCACGGCGCCAAGGCATTCGTACAGCGCCTCGCGATTGGGCGCGTCGGCGAAGGCGCGCGCCGACCGGGCGAGCACCGCATTCGCGTGGGCGGCCCGCGCCGCGTCTTCGGCGCGATTCCGCGCCTCGTCGGCCGCGTGCTGCGTACGCTGCAGCAGGCGCTGCGTGCGCAGCACCACGGCGGCCTGGGCGGCCAGGTACTCCAGCAGCGCGAGACGGCCGTCGTTGAGCGTCCCGTGTCGGGGATTGATGACGATGAGCAGCCCCACCGGCGCGTCGTCGAGCACGATGGGGGCTACCGCGAGCTGCCGCATGTCGACCGGCGCCGACACGATGGCGCTCACCCACTCGTCGCCCAACGCATCGTCGGTGAACTGCACACGCTGCTGGCTGACCGCGTCGCGGAGGATGGAGCGTCCCGCCTTCAGGGCGAGACGCTGGCCATCGAACACGCGGAGGGTGCCGCTCGACGCCGAGACGACGTAGTGGTCCGCGTCGAGCAGCTCGATGACGGAAGCCCCTTCGGCGTCGACGATGAGGCGCGCGGTGTCGGCGAGGCGGTCGAACAGTTCCTCGCGCGTAAGCGACTGCTCCGCGAGGTCGCGTGCAAACCGCGTAAGCGCGGGGAGCACGTCGACCGGCGCGGGGCCGGCTACCTCTTCATGCGCGGCGTCGGACCGTTGACTCACGGGAAATCGCCGTCAAGCCGCTTACTTCTTCTGCGCGTCCGACGCTGCGCGGTCGATCTCTGCGCGGTGCTGCACGTACTCCTCGGCCTGCGTGGCCAGCTGCGGCGCCAGCGCCTTGAGCAGGCGGCCGTCGAAGCCCTTGGCGGCCGACTCGTTCTTGGTCATGCGGGCCGCGCGGGCGGCGAGCAACAGGCCGAGCAGGTTGTCCGGCTGTTCCTTGATGATGGTGTCGGCCTGCGCCTTGGCCACCTCGGCGTTCCCCGTCACTTCGGCGATGCGGCCGTAGTGGTACCGTTCGTCGAGGGTGGGGCCGTCCAGCATTTCATGCGAGGCCAGCGCCATGGGCGCGAAGAACGCCACCGAGTCCACCTTGCCCAGCTCCGCGTATTCCATAATGCGGATGTAGAGCTTGTTGGCGCGCTCGCTCGGGGAGAGGTTGGCGATGTTCGGGGCCGCACCGCCACCCGCGCCGCCGCCCGCTGCGCCACCCGCGAAGGGCGCCCCGTCGGGGGCCGCCTGGCCATCGAGTTCCTGCGTGGGGAGCGAGTTGGCGGAGCCATCGAGCGACGACCCGGCCGGCTTGCCGAAGTTCTTGCCCGCGACCATGGCAATGAGCGCGAGCAGCGCCACGAAGGCCACACCCCACGGGAGCACGGCCGCCGCGCCGCTGGCGGGCTGCGCCGCCTGTCGCGTGAGGGGGAGCCCCTGGCCCAGGGGGGTGCCACAGCGGTGGCAGAAGCGGGCGCCGGCGGACATGGCCGCGCCACAGGCGGCGCAGAAACCGGCGCCGGCGGTGCTGTTCGAAGAAGTCATGGGGTTGGAA
>NZ_JBIJAW010000422.1:0-2637 GCF_044345575.1 Gemmatimonas sp. | reverse complement strand
ACAGCACCGTGCGACGGCTCGCCTCGAGGCCACGCAGGAACTCATCGCGACCGTAGGCGTGCTCGATGAAGAGCAACGTGAAGTAGGTCGCGAACCCCTCGCTCAGCCACACGTCGTCCCAGTCGGCTTCCGTGACGGCGTTGCCGAACCACTGATGCGCGACCTCGTGAATCACCACGTTGCGCCAGCGCACCTCGCGCGTGCCGGTGACCGACTTTTCGTTGTACAGAATCGCCGAGGCGGCTTCCATTCCGCCGCTCACACTGCTCGCCTGAATGTTGGCCAGCCGCTCGTACGCGAAGGGCCCCACATAGTCGGTGTAGAAGGCGAGCACTTGCTTGGTGGGAGTCGCGAAATCACGAAAGCCAGCATCGCGATCCTGCGGGTATACCCACGTCTCGATGGCCTTGCCCTCGAACGTGTCCACCTGCTGCATGGCGAACCGTGCCACGCCCAGCACGTACAGCCATGGAGCGATCGGCACCGAGTTCTTCCAGTGGGTCACACGGCGGTTTCCCGGCACATCCGTCGCTTCCACCTGTAGGCCGTTCGACACCACCTGATAGTAACTCGGCGCCGTCACGATGAACTCGCTGGTCGCCTTGTCGTACGGATGATCGATGGTGGGGAGCCAATGGCGTCCCTTGTCCGGCCAGTTGTCGCTGAAGAAGGTGCGCTCGCCGTGCCGGTTCTTTCCCACCTGCAGCCCGGTCGCCGGAGTGCCGGCATAGCGGACAGTGATCGTCGCGCGCTGCTGCGCGACCGGTGTCGTCGTGAGGGGAATGCGTAGTTCGTCGTTCTCGTGCGTAAACGATACCGCCGCACCGTTGAGCAGCACGGCGGACACCTTCATCCCCTTGCCCTCGCGTGCGGTCGTCGCATTGGCGAGATCGAGGCGCAGGGCACGCACCTCCGCCGACACGAAGCGCACATCCATCGTCATCTCGCCGCGCAGCGCGTCGCTGCTGTCGGTGAGTTCGATGCGGAACGCGTAGTTCAGCGCATCGATGCCAGGGTTCTTCGGATAGGTGTCCCGCATCGACGGTGGCAGCACGAAGGCCGCCAGCATCGCGAGACGACTGGCAACGCCGGTGAACAGCATCATTTACGCACTCCTCCCTTACCCGTGGGTGGCACCGGCGGGTGTTGCTGCACCAGTCCCGGCTCGGCGATGGTGCGCTGCACATCCGCGATACTGCTCGGCACAAAGCCACTCAGGTTCTCCACGCCATCGGCCGTCACCAATGCGACGTCTTCGATGCGGATGTACAGTCGCTCCTCGGGAATCCAGATCATCGGGTCAATCGTGAACACCATCCCCGCCTGCAGCGGTACACCGCGCACGCGCCCCACATCGTGCACCGCCATCCCCACCGGATGCTGGAAGTGGCCGCGGAACACCAGCCCCTCTTCCACGGCTCTCTTGTGTGCGGGGGAGGCAAACGTTTTGCCCACGAGATACTGCCGCATGTCGGCGGCGGCACGATCGAGCACTTCGTCCGACGTCACCCCCGGCTTGATATAGCGAAACAGGGCGTCGCGATACGCGACGATGTATTCGTACAGTGCTTTCTGCGCCGGTGAGAAGGTGCCGTTCACCGGCCAGATACGCGTGACATCGCTGGTGTAGTAGCGCACGTCGGGCGCGTAATCCATGAGCACCAGATCGCCGTCGCGCAACGCATCGCTCTTGCGGAAGTAGTGCCCCATGAACGCGTTGGTGCCGCCGCCGATGATCGATGCGTAGCCATCACCACGCGCACCGTTCAGGTAGTACACGTACTTGGCCGCGGCGTCGAGCTGATACTCGTACACCCCCGCCGCGGTCGAACGCATGGCCTCCATGATCCCCAGACCGGCGAGCTGCGTGGCCCGGCGAATCACCGCAATCTCCGCGGGACTCTTGATGGTGCGCATCGCGTCGAGCGTGGGGGACAGGTCCCGCACCGTGAGTTGCGGAAAGCGTTGCTGCACGAGCTGTACGAAGTGCGCCTCACGCGATGGCCGCCCTTCCCACGGATCACTCGCGGCACGCGCTTGTGCCGCCAGCAGCTCATCACGGCTGTCGTTCCCGGTCTCCATCGGTGCCAGCGGCGTATGCAGCACCATCGCCGGGGGGCGCAGCAGATCGGCACCTGTCAGATCCTGCGCCATCTGCTCTAGCGGCCGCACCGCATCGACCCCCGTGAGCTGTTTCAGCAGCACACTGTCCTCAGCGGCCAGCATCTTGCCTTCGTTTCGCTCGCGCGCCGCGTCGCGATGCGGCAGGTACAGCGTGGTCGTTCGCGCGCGGCCGTTGAGCAGTAGATACCCGTGCGCCGACTCCACCCCACACAGATAGTAGAACTCGTTCGACTGGCGGAAGACACTGAACCCTGGTACACCGCTCGCGCCCTGAACAACGGCGATGCCGTCACGGCCAATCGCATCGTACACGCGGGCGCGGCGGGCCGCGAACTCGTCGCGCGTGAAGTCCGTCTGGTAATGAGCGGCGTCCTGCGCCTCGAGTCGGTGTGATGAGCCGAGCGAGGCGGACGCCAACAGCAGGAGGCACGCGGCACGCGCCCGTACTTTCGCGACTGACATGCGGGAGACCTGTGAGAGGGATGCGCAATGTTCGCATCCGATTCCGGTCGC
>NZ_JBIJAW010000421.1:0-2641 GCF_044345575.1 Gemmatimonas sp. | reverse complement strand
ACCTACCCCTTGATCAGCGGCACCAACTGCTCTGCCGTGACGAGGCTGAGCACCTGGAGCCCGGCAGCCTCGAGCGCCTCGCGCCCTCCTTCCTGCCGGTCGACCAGCGCCAGAACGCCGAGGATCTCGCCGCCGGCGGCGCGGATGGCGTCGACGGCCTTGAGCGCCGACCCGCCGGTGGTGATCACGTCTTCGACCACAACCACCTTGTCACCGGGGAGGAACGCCCCTTCGATGAGCTTACCCGTGCCGTGCTGCTTGGCTTCCTTGCGAACGGTAAAGCTCCGAACCATCGCCCCCTCGCCTCGTTCGGCGGCCAGCGCACTGGCGTGGGCAATGGCATAGGAGATGGGATCGGCACCCAGAGTAAGGCCGCCGACGGCATCCACCGGCCAGCCGCTGGCTCGCAGAGCGGCGAGCGCCACACGGCCAATGAGCAGCTGTCCTTCGGGGTGCATGGTGGTGAGGCGACAGTCCACGTAGAGCGTGGAGCGGCGGCCGGAGGCCAGTACGAAATCGCCCCGCTTGGCTGAACGGTCGGCCAGCAGGGCGATGAGGCGCGTGGTCATCGAATCCGTGGGGTTTGGCGAAGCAGTCAACGTCCGAACAGTCCCTTCATCTTGCCGAACAGGCCACCCTCTTTCTTCACGGCGTCGGATGAGCCGCTGACGGAGGGTGCTGAGCCTGAGGCGGTGGCGGTGGAAGTGGAAGCGGTCTCGAAGGCGTCGGAGAACGCCTTTACTGATGGATACCGCTCCGCGGGAGCCTTGGCGAGCGCCTTCATGACCACCGTTTCGACGGCGGCGGGGAAGGTCAGGCCAGGCTTGGCCTTGTTGAGCGTCACGGGCGGCTGCGTCAGCAGCTGCGAGAACAGCTCACGTGGCGACTTGCCCGTGTAGGGGAGGCACCCCGACAGCAGGTAGTAGGCAATGGTAGCCAGGGAATACTGGTCGGCCGCCGGACCGACCAGTTCGCCGGAAAGCGCCTCGGGGGCCACATACATGAGTGTCCCCACGAAGAACCCGGCGCGCGTCAGGCGCTGGTCGGGCGACGCTTCCGTGTCGGCCGCGATCCCGAAATCGAGCAGCTTGATCTGCCGGCCGGCCGGATCGTACATGATGTTTTCCGGCTTCAGGTCGCGGTGCACGATGCCCACATCATGCGCTGCCTGCACGGCGCCGCAGATCTGCGCCATGATTGCGGCAACGTCCTTGCACGATAGCGGGCCGCTCTTTTCCGCGTACTTGTCGAGGATTTCGCCGTCCGCCCATTCGATCGCCAGATAGTAGCGGTCGGTGTCCGACTGCCCGTAGTCTAGGGTGCGAACGATGTTCGGGTGTTCCACGCGTGCGCCGAACTGCGCTTCGCGCAGGAACCGTGCGACGGCCGTCTTGTCGTGCTGCAGTTTTTCGCGCAGCACCTTCAAGGCTACGGTACCATGCGTCGGATGGTCGGCGCGGAAGACCGTCGCGGTCCCACCTTCACCGACTTTCCCGCGCACCGTATACCCGGCCAGTGTCGTCCCGACTAGCGTCTCGATAGCCACGGGGCGAACGTAACGCCGTCCAGCAGTCGCAGCAAGACAAGGTTCAGGAACGTGTCGCACCCTTTGGACTATCAGTTATTCATGACACGGAAGCCGCTTCCGCATCCCGTCTTCGGGACTCTTCTCCTCGCCGCCGCTGCCCTCATCGCCACGGGGTGCGCGGCGTCGCGGCCCGTGGGGGCAGGCTCATCCGTGACACCACCACCGAGACAACCTGGTGCACCGGCGGGCACCATCATCGGTGCGCCAGCGGAGATGACGCGACTCTATCGGAGCATGGGTCTCGTCGCCGGTGCCGGGGCGATGCCGTTCACGGCGTCGGTGAGTTTTCTGCGTGCGCCGACCCCCGACAGCACGCTCACGCTGCTCGCGTTGTCGCTCCCCTCGCGTGCGCTGGGTTTTGCCCGCGAAGGCGATCGCTATGCCGCCGCGTACGTGGCGCGCCTGCAGCTGCGACAAGGCGCCACGGTGGTGCGCACCATCGAAGCCACCGAGCAGGTGCGCGTGCCCACCTTCCGGGAAACGTCGCGTACCGATGAAAGCATCATCTGGCAGCAGTTTCTGCGCCTCGCGCCGGGACGGTATACGCTCACCGTGAGCGTGAAGGACGAGTCAAGCATTCGCGCGTCCAGCGAGGAGGTCACGCTCGACGTGCCACGCCTTGCGCCCGATGGGTTCACGTCACCGGTGCCGGTGTACGAGGCCATTCCGCGTCTGGTGGTCGATTCCCTGCCGCGATTGCTTGCCCGCCCGCGCGCCACGTTCGTGTACGGCGTTGACTCCCTGTTGCCGCTCTACATCGACGGCGTCACCGCCAACGCACCGGGGCAGGTGCGGGTGCGTGTGTTCGGTGATGGCGACATCGTGGGGCTCGACAGCACAGTGTCGTTGCCGCTGCGCGGTGCGTCGCGCAGCACCACCATCGGCATTCCGCTGAGCCGTCTCCCCGTGGGGATCAATCGCGTGGAGATCACCGGCGAAGGACGTCCCGATACCGCCCGCACGCGCGTGCTCGTGACACTGGGTGAGGACGTGCCGATCGGTACCTTCGACGAAATGCTCACGTATCTGCGCTGGTTCGCCACTGCCGATCGC
>NZ_JBIJAW010000127.1:0-8982 GCF_044345575.1 Gemmatimonas sp. | reverse complement strand
GATCGGCCTCCTCGCTGACGCGCTGCAGCGCGACATCACCGGCGAACCCCGCGGCGGGATCGGCGAGCAGCGAGAGCGTGGCGATGGGGGAGCGAAGGTCGTGGGCGAGGGAACTCAGCAGCGCGTTCTTGAGGCGATCGGCCTCCTTGAGTACGCGCGCCGTCGAGACTTCCCGCTCGAGTTGCAGGCGTTCCGCACTGAGGCGTTCCACCTCGCGCGTGCGCTGCTCCGCCACCCGCGTGGCCTCGCGCTGCACGGCGAACAGCTCCGACAGGAGCCAGCCCGTGAGGGCAAAACCGATGAGAACAATCCAGTCGAGATCGGTGGCGTGCCCGAAGGAGAAGCGCGGTGGGACATAGAACCAGTCCACCGCGAGGTAGCCAAGCGTGACCATCGTCATCGCGAGCGCGCGTCCACCGTGCCGGCTGGCGAGCATGATGAGGACCATGTACGCGAGCACCGCGTGCGACACGCGAATCTGCGGCAGGTCAGAGGCGAGGTAGAGCAGTGCCGTGGTGCCGGCGTAGGCGAGCAGCCACAGCAGCCACAGGGCTAGGCGCGGGAACGTCACTGCGGCCCGTTGAAGCGATAGCCGACGCCCGGTTCAGTGATGATGATGCTCGGTACCTGCGGATTCGGCTCGATCTTGCGGCGCAGGTGGGTTATGTGCACCCGCACATGGGTCGAGTAATCGCCGAATTCGCGAGCCCACACCATGTCCCACAGTTGCTTGGGCGAGACCGGCCGACCTCCCTGCAGGATCAGCGCGCGCAACAGCGCCCACTCGGTCGGCGTAAGGCGTTGCTGCTCCCCATTGCGTACGACCCGCTGACTCACGAGATCGATCTCGACGCCGTTGATGTTGGTACGCGCCCAGGATCGTGCGGCATGCGAAGCAGCGGAGCGCCGCAACTGGCCGCGCACCCGCGCCAGCAGCTCCGCTGCGCCACACGGCTTCGTGATGAAGTCGTCGGCGCCGGCATCAAGCAGCGCCACCTTGTCGTCTTCGCTGTCGCGTCCGGAGAGCACGATGACGGGGACATCGGTCACCATGCGCAGCCGATTTACGAGATCGGTGCCATCACCATCGGGGAGGCCGAGGTCGAGGATGATGATGTCGGGGTGCGCCTGTGCGGCTTCCCGGAATGCCTCCGCAAGCGTGGACGCGGTCCGGACGTCCTGGCAGATGGTGCCGAGGGTGTGCGCCAGCGCTCCGCGGAGGGCATCGTCATCTTCGACGACGAGGATGCGTTCCGGATCGACCGAGTCACCCAGTTGGAACGGCATGGCGCAGCGGGATCGGAGCGGGGGGATCGCGCGGGGCGCTGGCGCCCGGACGCGGGACGAGACCGGAGGGCATCGCCCTCGTGCGGTTTATCCTAATGCGCCACCCCACTGAATAACAAACCCTGACACTAGTGGGCGCTGACCCGCCGTGTTTCGATGCGGCGCGTCGCCTCGGTCGTGAACCGCTGCAGCGTTTCGAGTTCGGCCGCCGAGAACTCCCGGGTGTCCACGCCCGCCATGCACACCGAACCCACCGCATGCCCTCGGCTCGTGATGAGGGGCATCCCGGCATAGCACCGCAGCCCGTCGTTGATGACCAACGGGCTGTCGAGGACGCGGGTGTCGGTGCGGGCATCGTTCACCACGAACGAGGCCATGTCCGTCACGGTATGGCGGCAGAAGTCCCAGTTCGCCGACGTGCCACCGGTCTCCTGCAGCACCCGGTCGAGTGCATGCTGCGCCGCGACGTGCGGGTCCTCGTCGAGCACGATGGTGACGAGCCCGATCGGCAGCCCGAGGGCCGTCGCCGCCTCTCGGCAGATATCGCGCAGAATGTGCTGCACATCCGGCTCGGTCAGCCGCAGCGCGACAATCTCCTGCAATCGCGCGCGATCCTGCAGGACGCGGTCGCGGCGCACGCCCGGCTCGGCGCCCTCGGAGGAGGGCGGGGGCGACGCGAATTGCGTGAACAGGTCCATCAATTCCAGATCATCCATGACGCGACCGCCTCCGTCGGCGATATGCGGGTGCCGAGAGCAGTATCGGCTGGCACCGAGCCAAAACTTAGCGTCGCCTTGTGGCCGGTTTGTCGAACGCGGCCGATCCCAATTCTGGAAACGGCCGCGTCGTGTACGAACCATACGGTCCTGCGCCAGGCTACGCGGGCGCGTCGAGCGTCTCGAGGTCGATGACAAAGCGGTACTTCACATCCGACTTGAGCATGCGCTCGTAGGCGTCGTTCACCGCGTCCGCCTTGATGACTTCGATGTCGGCGGTGATGCCATGCTGGCCACAGAAATCCAACATCTCCTGGGTCTCGGCGATACCACCGATGAGCGATCCGGCGAGACGGCGGCGCTTCATGATGAACGTGAACGCCCGGGGCGACGGATGCGGCTCAGGAGAGCCGCCCAGCAGGACCAGCGTGCCATCGAGGCGGAGCAGCTGCATCTCGCCGTCGATGTCGTGCGGCGTGCCCACGGTATCGATGATGAGGTCGAGCGAATTGCGGAGCGCGGCCATCGCACTCGCGTCGCGCGAGACCACCACCTCGTGGGCGCCGAGCCGGCGCGCGTCATCGGCTTTGGCCGGGGAGGTGGTCAAGACGACCACATGGGCCCCGAGCGCATTGGCGAGCTTCACCGCCATATGGCCAAGCCCCCCGATACCGACGACGCCGACCCGCGACCCTGGCCCCACCTTCCACTGCCGTAGGGGCGACCATGTGGTGATCCCGGCGCAGAGCAGCGGCGCCACGGCGGCCGGGTCGAGGTTGTCCGGGACACGGAGGACGAACTGTTCGTTGACCACGATCCCCGTGGAGTACCCGCCCTGCGTGGGGAGGCCGGTCTGCTTCTCCACCCCACCGTACGTCCCGGTCATGCCATTGTCACAGTACTGCTCGAGGCCGTCGGCGCAGGGCTGGCAGCGCTGGCAACTGTCGACCATGCACCCCACCCCCACCAGATCACCGGCTTTCCAGCGGGTGACCGCACTACCGACCGATTCCACCCGCCCGACGATCTCATGCCCGGGGACCTGTGGGTACCGGCATGGGCCCCACTCCCCCCGTACGGTATGGAGGTCGGAGTGACAGATTCCGCAATACATGATGCGGATGTGCACGTCGTGGGCGCCGACGACGCGGCGTTCGAAGCGCCACGGGGCGAGTGGTCCGGCCGCGTCGAACGCGGCAATGCCGATGGTAGGTATCATGATGGGCTAAACGTGTACCGGGGCTGGTGCGTTTTCCATCCGTACACGCCGCACTGCATGTATCGTACGGCGTTGCACTTTCTGTTCTCCTTCTCCCCTCTCCATGTCACTCACTCGTTTCGTCCCGCGATCTGCCGCGGTGGTGGCCGGTGTCGCGCTGCAGGGCGTGATGCTCGCCTCGTCGCTAGGCGCGCAGGCGCTCGACTCCGCCACGGTGGCTGGTCTGCGCTGGCGCACCGTCGGTCCTGCCAACTTCATGGGCCGTCTTTCCGATGTTGTCGGCATCCCGAGCCCATCCAAGACGGTGTTCGTTGCTGCCGCCGGCGGCGGTATCTGGAAGAGCACCAACAACGGCACCACGTGGCGCCCGGTGTTCGACGACAAGCGCATCATCTCCATGGGCATGCTGGCGATCGCCCCGAGCGATACGCAGCAGGTCTGGGCCGGCACGGGTGAGCCGAACTCGCGCAATTCCATCGAGCCGGGCGGCGGCATCTTCAAGAGCACCGACGGCGGCATCACCTGGAAGCCGATGGGCCTCGAAAAGACCGAGCACATCGGCCGGATCGCGGTGCATCCCACCAACCCCAACGTCGTGTTCGTGGCGGCGCTCGGCGCGGCGTGGCGCTCCAACCCCGATCGCGGACTCTACAAGACGACCGACGGCGGCCAGAGCTGGAAGCTGGTGAAGTTCATCAGCGACAAGGCCGGCTTCGTGGATGTGGCCATCCATCCGAAGAATCCCAACGTCGTGTTCGCCACGAGCTGGGAGCGCCGGCGCTCGCCGTACTCGCTGTTCTCCGGCGGCCCCGGATCGGGACTCTGGAAGAGCACCGACGGTGGGGACAACTGGACCGAGGTGAAGGGCGGTGGTTTCCCCGCCGGGTACAAGGGGCGCATGAGCCTCGACATCAATCTCGCCAACCCCGACATCATGTACATGATGGTCGAGGCGGCGGCGAACAGCACCGGCCCCATTGTCGGTGAGCGCAGCCCCAAGGCCAACGGTCTGTACAAGAGCACCGACGGCGGCGCCACGTGGGCGCAGATGAACAACATCAACGTGCGTCCGTTCTACTACTCGCAGGTGCGCAGCGATCCGAAGAATCCGAATCGCGTGTACTTCTCGAGCACCGAACTGCAGCTGTCGGAAGACGGCGGCAAGACGTCGCGCAGCGCGGCGCAGAACGTGCACGTGGACGACCACGGCATCTGGATCGATCCGAACGATCCGCAGCGCTGGTTCCTCGCCAACGACGGTGGCATCGCCATCACGTACGATGCCGGCGGCAACTTCCTGCAGCAGCAGAACCTGCCCATCGCACAGTTCTACGAAGTCGCGTTCGACAACGCGGTGCCGTACAACATTTGCGGCGGCGCGCAGGACAACGGTACCTGGTGCGGCCCCAGCCGGTTGCGCGGGAGCCAGACCAGCCTCGGCTACTGGCACACGATCGCCGGTGGTGACGGCTTCTACGCGGCGATGGATCCGACCGACCCGAACATCGTGTACGGCGAGTCGCAGGGCGGCAACGCGCAGCGCATCAACTACAAGACGGGCGAACGCATGCCGTTCGTGAAGCCGAACTGGCAGGCGAAGTACAAGGCGTGGGAGGACAGCATCGCCATCGTGCGCGGCGATCCGCTCACGCCCGCCACCAAGCAGCAGCTCACGGCCATCGCCGCCCTGCGCAAGAAGCAGGCGGCCGATTCGGCGGACCTGTCGCTCCGTTTCAACTGGAACACGCCGTTCTTCATCTCGCCGCACAATCCGGCGGTGATCTACTTCGCCGGCAACCGCGTGCTCAAGTCGTCGAAGCGCGGCGAAGACTTCATGATCGTTTCGCCCGACCTGTCGAAGCAGCTCACGGCGAAGCTCGACACGGCGCTGCGCCTCACCGGTGGTATCACGCTCGACGCCACGGGCGCCGAGACGTACGGCACCGTGGTGGCGATGGATGAGAGCCCGGCCAAGCAGGGGCTGCTCTACGCCGGCACCGACGACGGCAACGTGTGGAAGACGAGCAACGACGGCGCCACGTGGGAGAACATCGGCAAGAACATTCTTGGCCTCCCGAACGGTGGCGAAGTGTACGTCACGCGCATCGAAGCCTCGGCGTTCGATACCAACGTGGTGTACGTGGCGCTCGAGAATCACCGGAACGGCGACTTCAAGCCGTACCTGTATGCGTCGAAGGACGGCGGCAAGACGTTCACGAGCATCGTGAACAACCTGCCGGCCGACGGCAACGCCGACTTTCTGCACGTGGTGCGCGAAGATCCCAACAGCGCCGACGTGCTGTACGTGGGCTCGTCGCTCAGCGTGTACGCGTCGGTGGATCGTGGCCAGACGTGGACCAAGTTCGCGGCCAATCTGCCGAGCGTGCCGGTGTACGACCTGCAGATTCATCCGCGCGACAAGGAGCTCATCGCGGCCACGCACGGTCGCGGCTTCTGGATCGTGGACGTGGCGCCGCTGTCGCAGATGACGAAGATGGTGGCCGCCAAGCCGGTGCACCTCTTCCAGCCCCGCACGGCGTTCCAGTGGGGCGAGCCGCCTCTTCGCGGCGCGAGCGGCAACGGCAACGCGCAGGGCTTCTTCGCGACGCCCAACCCGGCGTACGGCGCCAACATCAGCTATCGCATCACGCAGGCCGGTTCGCCGGCGCGCATCAGCATCGTGAACGCGGTGGGTGATACGGTGTCCACCATCACGGGCCCGGGTGGTGTGGGGCTTCACACCGTGACCTGGAACTACGCCATCACCGGCCGTCCGGCGCCGCGTGCTCCGCTCTCGCCCAGCGAGAAGCGCGATAGCGTACTGCGGGCGGTGCGTATGCCGGCGGTGTTGGATTCGCTCACGAAGGCGAAGTACGACAGCACGGCTTTGGCGCTCGCGAAGCAAATGCTCAATCCGCCCGCTGGTGGCGGGTTCAACCTCCGCGGCGGCGGCGGTGGTGGTGGCCGTGGGGCGCAGCTCCCGTGCGAGCGTCCGCTCACGCAGTGGGACACGTTCTGCGCGCGACCGGCCGAGGCGACGCCGCGGCCTACGGGGAACGCTGGTGGCGGACCCAACGTGGCGGAGCTGCAGCAGCGTGCGCAGCAGATGCAGAACGCGGCCAGCAACCCGGCCGTGCGGAAGGTGTTCGACCTGATCGGCCTGCCGATGCCCGCGCAGGGCCGCGGCTTCGGTGGTTTCGGCGGCTTCGGTGGCGGAAACGCCACCACCGGTGACTTCGGGGTCGTGCTGCAGATCGGCAACACGATTCAGAAGCAGACGCTGCGTATCGAGAACATGGGCGCGGCCGGCGGTGCGAGCCCGTTCGGGTTCGAAGAGGACGGCGAACACAAGTAACCCGGGGCCGGCTATGCCGGCCGGAACGGCGTAAGGAGTAAGGAGTAAAGAGTTGCCACCTGACCGCACGGCGGTTGGGAGGCAACTCTTTACTCTTTTCGTCGTTCCGCGCGCGCAGCGCGCCCCCACCCATATGTTCAGGCGGCCCGACCTGCGACATTTCCCCGTGGATTTCTACACGAGGCGTTGTGCGCGAGTATCGTTTTCAGGCTACGACCGACACCATGGAAGCCCTGCGCAAGTTGCGCGGCGCCTGGCGCGGCATTTCGATTGGTGAACACGAGGTGACGGTCGTCCTGCGCGACGGTCAGGCCGTGCGCGTGGGCATCGACACCGCCGATGTGGAGGGGCTCTTCGACGCCTACCGCATCCGCGCCGAGGTCGAAGCGAACGCCGGGGTGCTTGGTATCCCGGTGGAAGACTTCATCGACGGCAACAACGACGTCGTGCTCTTCACGGGCGTCACGTGGAGCGAGCCGCACGGGAGCCTGATGGCCGAGGGCATGTCGGAGGGGTCCGCGATGCACTTCTCCGGGCATCCGGGACAGCTGTCCGAGACCGCCGAGGTGGTGTGCGTGACGACCGACGCGTTCGTGGTGGCCAGCGCCGCCGGTCGCGGGATGCTCCTGCGTACGGGCCTCCGCCCCGGCAGCATCGAGGTGGAGCGCAATCCGGAGAAGGTGCGGGCGTTTCTGCTGGAGCGCGGATACGAGGGGTGAGCGCGCCTTCGGCGCGCGGAACGGCGTAAAGAGTTAGGAGTTACCACCTTACTGCAAAGCGCACGCGGGACCTGCGTCCGCTGTATCTGCTTCCGCCGTGCAGTCAGGTGGCAACTCTTTACTCTTTACGCTGTTCCCGCGCCGCTGGCGCGCCCCCCCGCGCATGTTGCTCTTCCACGGCGCGGAGTAGTCCATGCAGCATCTTGCAGACAACCACGCGTTTGCTCTCGCACCGCTGGTACGTTTCGAGTGGGAGCGCCTGCACACGCATGGCCACCATCAGGTGTGCGCCCACCTCATCGGCTGATCGCAGGGCGATGCGGAGAAACTGGGCAAACTCAGGCCGGGAGCCACGTGCGCCTTCGGCGATGTTGGCCGGGACCGCGTCCGTCGCGCGCAATAACTGATTGCGGAGCTTCGGCACGCGTCTGATGTCGAGCTGTTCGGCGGATGCATGTACCGTGTCAACGAGCACGAAGGCCGCGTTCAACACTTTCAGATTCCGTAAGTCGGTCATGCCGCACGGTAGCGAGCAACCGCCATCCGAGCGTTACCGAAAAATCTGTCGCAGTACCGAAATGGCGCGCTTTACGCTCCGAACCGCGTAAAGAGTCAAGAGTTGCCACCCAACTGCCAAGCGCACGCAGCACCTGCTGCCGCGGTGCAGTCAGGTGGCAACACTTTACCCTTTACGCCGTTCCCGCGCCGCCGGCGCGCCCCCGCGCGCCCTTATTTCGGCGCTCGCGTGAAGATCACGTAGTCCGCCTTCGTCGCGTGCGGCTCGGTGTCGGGCTTGGCCAGGTCCGCCACCGGCACCGCCGTGATGATCACGCTGCTCGCCTTGGGTAGGCGACGCTTGGCCCGCTCCACCGTACCGAGCCCGAAGTCGCTGTGGAACGCGCCGTCCACTTGGAACACCACCGTGCCCTTGGGCGCGCGCGAGAACGCGTCGGCGATGGCTTCACCCATGGCTTCGTCCTTCACGCACTGGGCTTCGTAGAAGCGATCGGTCATCTGCGCCATGGCTGCCATGTCGGCGGCCGTCGGCGGGCCGCCGCCGGCGCTGTGTCCCTTCATGGTCTCGGCGAACTTCTCGTAGTACGTGTCCTTGGGGCACACGTTCTGCTTGGCCACGTACCCGCGGTCGCGCGCGTTCATCGTGTCGAGCACGGCGAGGCCACGGCGACTCACGGCGCTCGCCAGTCGGCGCGGCACGTTGGCGGCAATCACCGGCCAGCCGCGTACGCGCGCGAGCTCCACCATCGGGCGATAGTCGGACGGATAGTTATCCCACGGACGTGCGCCCGCGAGGAAGTCCTTCTCGGAGATCGCGCCCGCGATATACCGGTCGACCAGCGACTGCACGTCGCGCTCGAACATCTCGAGCGTGAGCACCACGTGCGACCGGCGTTCGCCTAGCGCCGCCAGCACCGCGTGCTCCGCCGCATGCGTCGTGGGGTCGTTGTGCTGCTCACCGAAGAATACCAGGTCGCGCGACGCGATGGCGTCGGCAAACTGACGGAAGGGGACGAAGCCGCGCGCCTTCGTGTCGTACACGCGCACCGCCGGCTCCGGAGTGAGCTGCGCCGTGTACGCGCGGCGCCCGCCGCCGGGCAGGCACGCGGTGCTCATGAGCGCGAGCACCCCGAAGAGCGCACTGGACGAGAGGCGACGGAACATGCGGAA
>NZ_JBIJAW010000126.1:0-8988 GCF_044345575.1 Gemmatimonas sp. | reverse complement strand
CCCGAATCGTTCTACCGAATTCCTCCCGTCTGCCGTCTGTAGTGCCTGCCGTCTGCCGTCTGCCGTCTGCGGTTCAACGAGCATCAGGCACACACCACCGTCACACCGGGAACAGCATCTCGCGATAGCGCGGCAGCGGCCACTGGTCGTCGGCGATCGCGAGTTCCAGTGCATCGCTGGCTTCGCGCACATCCGCCATGGTGTCGCACGCCGTGCTCGTGAGGTACACCGCCTGCGCGGCGAGATCATCATGCATGTGCTCGGCCTTCGCCGTGGCCTTGGCGAGCTCGGTGCGCTTCTGCTGCAGCGCGCTCACCAGCTTGGACGTCGCGTTGGCGGCATCGACGATGGGCTGCATGTTGATACCGGCCGACGCGCCCTGACCGGCCGCGCCCGCGAGCTGGCCAAGGTACGCGTACGCTGCCGGCAACACCTGCGTATCCACCAGCTGCTGCAGCGTGTGCAGCTCGATGAGGATGTCCTTCACGTAGCGCTCGAGACGCACATGGTAGCGGCTCTCGAGTTCGACCTGCGTGAGGATGCCCGTGTTGTCGAAGAGCGACTTCGCCGCGTCGGTGCGGAGCTGCGCGAGCGCTTCCGGCGTGCGACGGAGGTTGAGCAGCCCGCGACGGTTGGCTTCCACCACCCACTCGTCGGAGTAGTTGTTCCCCTCGAAGCGCACGGCGGTCGTTTCCTTGAATGCCTTGCGCACAACGGTGAACGCCGCGTCGTCGGTGCTCTTGGCCGTCTTGAGTTCCTTCTTGAGCTCTTCGGTGAGTTCCGCGATGGCTTCGGCCACGGCGGCCTGCAGCAGCATCACCGGGAACGCGATGCTCTGCGACGCGCCCACGGCGCGGAACTCGAACTTCGCGCCGGTGAAGGCGAACGGCGACGTGCGGTTCCGGTCGGTGTTGTCCTGCTCGACCTCGGGGAGCTTCGCCACGCCGAGCTTGAGCATCGCCTGTTCGGCGTTGGTCGGCGACGTGTTGCCGGCCGCGATGTCTTCGATGACCTGCGTGAGCCCCGAGCCGAGGAAGGCCGAGATGATAGCCGGCGGCGCTTCGTTGGCGCCGAGGCGGTGCTCGTTGCCGGTGACCGCAATACCCGCGCGCAGCAGACCGGCGTGCTTGTGCACGCCCTTCAGCACCGCGGCGAGGAAGATCAGGAAGCGGATGTTCTGGTGCGGCGTCTTGCCCGGCTTGAGCAGGTTGGTGCCGTCGAGCTGGTTGTCCGCGGCGATGGCCATGGACCAGTTGCAGTGCTTGCCCGAGCCGTTGATACCGGCGAACGGCTTCTCGTGCACGAGCGCCTGCAGGCCGTGACGCAGCGCGACCTTACGCAGAATTGCCATCACGAGATGGTTGTGGTCCACCGCCACTTCGCTGTCCTCGAAGTACGGCGCCATTTCGAACTGGCTCGGCGCGACTTCGTTGTGACGCGTGGTGATGGGCACGCCGAGCTTGTAGAGCTCCGTTTCCACTTCGCTGATGCACGCCTGCACGCGCTCGGGGATGCCACCGAAGTAGTGGTCTTCGAGCTGCTGGCCACGCGGCGGCGCGGCGCCCACGAGCGTGCGGCCGGCCATCACGAGGTCGGGGCGCAGCGCGAAGTGGCCGCGGTCGATCATGAAGAATTCCTGCTCCACGCCGAGCGTGGTGATCACGCGCAGCACACCGGTGTCACCGATGAGTTCGAGCAACTCCGTGGCCCGCGCGGACAGCACGTCGCAGCTGCGGAGCAGCGGCGTCATTTCGTCGAGGGCTTCGCCGTTGTAGCCGATGAACACCGACGGAATGCAGAGGTACTTCACGCCGCCCGTTTCGCTGATGAACACCGGCGACGCCGGGTTCCACGCGGTGTAGCCGCGCGCTTCCCAGGTGGCGCGGAGGCCGCCCGACGGGAACGACGAGGCGTCGGGCTCCGACTGAATGAGCTGCTCGCCCGAGAACGTCTCGATGGGGAGGCCGTTTTCGTCGAACGTGAGGAAGGCGTCGTGCTTTTCGGCGGTAAGCCCCGTCTGCGGCTGGAACCAGTGCGTGAAGTGCGTCACGCCACGGGAGATCGCCCACTCCTTGATGACCTGCGCCACGACGGGCGCGATGTCGGAGTCGAGCTTTTTGCCGAGGCGGATGGAGGCCGCGAGCTTCTTGTAGACGTCCTTCGGCATCTTCGCGCGCATCTGGCGCAGGCCGAAGGTGTTCATGCCGAACCAGGTGCTCGTCGGCAGCTGGACGCCGTTCTCTTCAGGGCGCGCGGTGTGGCGCGGGGCGCGGTGCGCGATCTCGCGCAGGGCAGCGATACGCGAGTTGTTGTTGTTGGCCATGGACGGGGCTCAAGAGTAGGTCAGGTGGGTCCGGTTTCCCGGGTGCCACCGATGTTGTGCAATCGGTGCATAAACATCGCAGCATTCTGCCCGTTATCCAACCCATTTGGGGTGTTTTCGGGCAGGTTTAGTGCAATTCATGCACAAATCAATGAACAGTAGGGAGATTTTGCCTATTTATTCGAACAAAAACCGAAAATCACCGGAGCGCGACTGTCGCACGGAAGGTCGAGCATTCTCACTGTGCCCTTCATATTGTTGAGTCATGCCTCCGAACCGCTGTGCACTGGAGGGGGCGTGCGGCTGACCCAAGAGGAGCAAATGATGTCGACGAATTCTCGGAAGAGCGCCGTTCTCAAGCGTGATCAGGCAGCCGCGCCGGAGGTGAAGACGCTCACCGAGCAGAAGGGGAGCAACTATCCGCCCGGTCGTATGCTCATCGCGTCGCCGCTGGCGGTGCAGGAGGAATTGGCGAAGGTGCCTCCGGGTCGCGTGATCGCGGCGCCTGTTTTGCGCGCGCAGCTCGCCCGTCGGTTCGGCGCCGATTACACCTGTCCCATCACCACCGGGATCTTTCTGCGCATCGTCGCCGAGGCGGCGCTGGAGGAAGCGCGCGACCACGAGGTGCCCGCGTGGCGTGTGGTGTCGGAGAACGGGGCACTGCTCGACAAGCTGCCCGGTGGTCCGGAGCGTCAGGCGGAGCGGTTGCGGCGTGAGGGTATCGAGGTCGAGAAGCGTCGCGCGCGATGGTTCGTGACGAACATGGAGGCCGTGGGCGTTTCACCGTAACGCGATGACGGGCAACGGATGTCGTGCTATTCTCCGGCATGACCCGTCGCCCTGTGGTGCCCGTGCTGTCCCTCGCGCTCGCCGTCACGGCGGCGTGCAGCGATGCCCCTGCTCCCGAGAAGGCGCCGGTGGCCTACAGCGCCCCTGTGCCGCGGCCGCCCACCCCCGGCGACTCCCTGTGCCCGCGCGACGGAACGTGGCGAGCGTGCCATCTCGAGGACCGCATCAACAAGTCGGGGATGGGTATCCGGGTGCTCGACACCATCACGGTGCCATACTTCGACGCGAAGGGGACCCGCTACAAGATCGGGAAGACGGCGAAGCTGGTGGCGTTCTTTTTCGCGGACTCGGCGACCGGCGCGGCGGCTACCGACAAGCTGGACAAGCTGCGGCTCACGCCGCCGGGTGACAGCATCGGCAAGTGGCCGAGCGCGCCGTTCGAAGCCATTCGCACGGCGAACATGATCGCGGTGCTGTTCGAGGTGAACGCGACGCAGGCCGAGCGGGTGCGGTTGGCGCTCACCGCGGGGGCGCCGCAACCGTTCACTGCCCAGCCGGATACCCAAACCGTGCAGAAGCTGCCGCCCGCCACGGTGCGCTGAGGGTCCGGGCGGGTGAGGCGTCCTCCCGTCTCATATCAGCGACTGAGAATGCTTCCCGGGGCTGAGTTGGCAGCGGCCAGCCTGAAAAAGGGGGTCAGCGCGCCGCTGCGGCGTCCTGACTCTCCAGCACCGCGCCCAGCGCCTCGGCGGTCCAGGTGATCGCGTTGGTGTAGTACTCGCCCACCTTCGACGGATCCACGCCCATCTCCTTGGCGATTTCCGACGCGTTTTCGAACAGGCCGAGTTCGTAGCTTTCGGCGAAGTTGATCGCGTCCGCGTAGGGCCCGGTACGATCGATGAGCGCTTCGGTGGCTTCCGCACTCAGCACCACGCGTTCGAGGATCTCATCGAGCGGCATGCGGAACACCGCATCGAGCAGTGAGAAAAGTCCCACGAGGAACAGGGTCCCCGCATCGCGGCCGCTACCGACGAGCTGTTCGCAGAGGCGGCCACGCTCGACAGCCTGACGTACCAGTTCCTGGTCGACGCCGTTCGTGCTCTTGCGCGCCGCGGCCACGGCCACCGCGAGCCAACGGAGGAACGCGCTGCGGCCGATAAGCCGGAGTGCCTGTCCGATGCTTGCGACGCCGCGCCCACCCAGCGCTGCGCTGTTGACGAGACGCAGCAGCTGGAAGGTGAGCACGGGGTCGGTGGCGATCACGTCCTCGAGCTGGTGGTCGCTGATCTTCTGGTCGCGAGCCATACCCATGAGCCGCATCGCCGCCACCGTGCTCTGCGGCATGTCGGCCGCGGGGAGCGGTTCGGGACGACTGAAGAAGGTGCCCTGGAAGCCGTCGAACCCACGCTCGAGGGTGGCTTCATACTGATCGAGCTCTTCCACGTGCGACGCGACGAGCTTGGGGTTCCCCTTACTGTGGGTGACCCGGTCGCAGATGGCGTTGATCGTAGCGGCACCACCACTGCGGGAGTCGATGCGTACCCAGCTGACGTGCGGCAGAAAGGCTTCGGCCGGCGCCGGGGCTGCCCCCACTTCGTCCAGGCCCAGCTTGCCACCGGCGGCGGTAAAGCGGGCGATTGCCTCGTTCATTTCGGCATCGGGCGCCAGCGAGGCGGGGAGCATCACGATCACACTGCCCGGCTCGGCGACCAGATAGGCGTCGGCGATGAACTGTTCGCGCGTGGTGCTCACGAACGCCGGAAGCCGGTTGCGCACCAGATCGAACGTACCGCTCAGGAAGCTCTGGGCGAATGAGCCCGGCCCATCGACGCTGCTGAACCGGATGTCGTACCCGATGAGGGAGCCGGTTCCACCGAAGACAGGCTGACGAACGAGAGCGAAGTCGGACATGGCAAAAGCGAGATTCAGCTGGAAAAGGGGTGGCGCGAGAGCGCCCATCCTGACGACTTTCAGACGATCAAGCGACCGTCCGGGGCACGGCCGGTCCGCCATTGGCGACCAAACGGCACTGCCCCGTCATTCAGTATCGTCCCCGAAGCTTCCGAGATGAGTCTTTCGACCCTCGACGGGACCCTGCACCGTGGGTGCGGGGGCCGCTACGCCCTCCAGACGGAAACGGTCACCATGCGCCTGAGCGGCATGGCAGCCGAGGTCACCCGGGAGTTCTTCCGGTGCGAGAAGTGCGCCCACGAACAGCGTACCATCGAACAGCGGGACGCAGCGGAAAAAGCGGCGACGGAGCTCATCCGGGCCGAGCATGACCTGCTCATCCCCAAGGCCATCCGGCAGCTGCGGGAGTCGCTGGGGCTCACGGTGGCGCAGTTCGCGGAGCTGATCTACGGCACGCCCAAGGGGATCGTGGACGGCTGGGAGAAGGGGAAGTACCTGCAGAACCGCGAGGCCGACGCGCTCATTCGCAGCCTGGCCGACCGCGAGACGCTGGAGAAGCGGGCGGCAAAGGCCGGGGTAAATCTGCCGGCGTTGGATCCGGCGCTGAACCTGGCAGCGGCCAGCCCTGCCGTGACCCCACCGGCCGAATCGACGGCCGAGTCGGTTACCTGAGCGCGGCTGGCAGGGGGCGTTGCTGCTCCTGCCTGATCGCGTGACTCAGCAGCGTATCGCGCCCGTAGACATCGGGACGAAACTGCAGCGTCCCATCGCTGCCGGCGAAGGCCGTGGCGTATGTAATGCGCACGGGGATCGCGGTCGCGAGCGTCACCACGGTGCGTCGGCCCGTGGCAATCACCGAATCGATACGGGCGCGCGTCCATCCCTCGGGTCGTAGCAGCAGCTCGGCGAGTTCGTGCGGGCGCTGCACCCGGATGCACCCGTGTGAATGGGCGCGATCGGGCAACGCGAACAGCTCCTTGGCCGGCGTGTCGTGCATGTACACGTTGAAGCGGTTCGGGAACATGAAGGCGATCTGTCCGAGGGCGTTCCAGGGCCCGGGCACCTGCTGGATCTCTCGCCCCACCCATACCATGTGGTTGCGCACGAGATAGTCCGGGTCGCGGCGCAGCTTCGGCAGAATCTCCTTGGCGGCGATGCTCGGCGGCACGTTCCACGCCGGGTTGAGCACGATATGGGTGAGGGTGTCCACGAACATCGGGGTCTTGTGATTCCGGGCGCCGATCACCACCCGCGTCTCGAACACTGGCAGGCTGTCGGCGAAGACGAAGGCACGATAGTCGGCGAGGTTCACGGTGATCCACCGATTGCCCGCCACCGTGGGGAGCCAGCGTGCGCGTTCCATCCCCAGGCGCACCTGCTCGACCCGGCCCCCCACGGGCACGTTGAGGGCGGCGATGGTCGCTCGGCCCACGACGGAATCGGCCAGCAGGCCATGCCGCTCCTGGAAGTGCGCGACCGCCGCTGCCAGCGTCTCGTCGAAGGCGACCGTCCGATCGGTGGTACTGGGAATCCCGAGGTCTCCGTGCTCCTCGAGCAGCCGGCGCAGCTGCGCCACCCGGGGTCCCCGCGTGCCGCGCCGCAACGCGGGGCCGGCGGGCATGACGCCCCAACCCGCGCGGCGTTCGATGGCGCGCAGACGCTCGAGCGCGTCACGCAGCCGTACGTAGCCTACGGTACGCGGCGCCATGGCGAGCAGCGCCCGTCCGGGGTCCGTCTCGGCATCGGCGGCATCGGCGAGGGCTCGCAGCAGTGAGTCGCCCTTGATGCGCCGCCGTGCGTACGCATCGTCGCGGTGTACTGCCCCCGGTACGGTGAGTCCCACCGCGAGGTCTTCGGCGAAGCGCAGGGCCACGAAGGAGAGCTGCACGTCGGCGTGGGCGAGTGCGGCCGGGGTGGGGGCATCGGGATGACGGAGGGGGTACGCCTGCGGGTCGAGTCCCTCATCAGCCGCTGAGGCGATCGCCTGCGCCAGTCGCTCCCCGGCCGCTGTGAATCCGCGCGCGTCGGTCCAGGCGGGTTCGAAGTGCCGATCGGTGTAGAAGCGCATGATCGCGCCGAGCAGCGCACGATCGTGTCCTCCCGCGGCCGATGGGTCGAGCGCGCGGACGAGCGACGCGATGGCCGCGGATGGCGGCGCAGGAGGTGGCTGCCGGACGACCGCGTGTGCCGCCGACGGGCGGACCACGGCGGCGCAGAGCAGCAGGAGCCTCCCCAGGCTACGGATTACGGTCGGGTGACCCATGGCCGGAAGATGTGCGCGCCGGGTGCCATATTCCGTCGGACAAAACCTCACGTCCCTCACCTCGAGCGTCCCATGCCCTGTCGCACGCGCCGACTGTGCGTACCCCTTGCCGCGGCTCTGCTGCTCTCACCGCCCGCCGCGCGCGTCGATGCGCAGGACCGGTCGCAGTCCCGCTCCATGGTGCAGTCGCACCTTGGCGTCGTGGCCAGCGAGAGCGTGTTGGCCTCGCAGGTGGGCGCCCGCATCCTCGAGCAGGGAGGCAATGCGGTCGACGCGGCCATTGCCATGAACGCGATGATGGGGCTCGTGGCGCCGATGAACGACGGGATCGGCGGCGATCTCTTCGCGATCTACTACGAGGCCAAGACCGGAAGGCTGTACGGTCTGAATGCGTCCGGTTGGGCGCCCAAGGCGCTCACGGCGGAGTATCTGCGTGCCAAGGGGAACACGCGCATGCCGCAGCGCGGCATCGACGCCGCGACGGTGCCGGGGGCGGTGAAGGGGTGGGAGGCGCTGCGCATGCGCTTCGGGCGCCTGAGCTTCGGGCAGATTCTCGCGCCGGCCATTCAGTACGCCGAAACAGGTTTCCCCGTGGGTGAAGTGGTGAGCGTGTACTGGAAGGACAGCGAGAACGTACTGCGCGCCGACCCGGCGACGGCCAAGACCTTCCTCCCCGGTGGGAAGCTGCCCGAGGTGGGTGACATGTTCCGGAACCCCGAGCTGGCGTGGACGTATCGCCAGATCGCGGCGCAGGGGGCGAAGGCGTTCTATACGGGCAACGTGGCGGCGAAGCTGCTGGCCAGTTCGAAGACGCATGGCGGCACGATGACCGCGGCCGACCTCGCTGAGTACGAGGTGGAGTGGGTGACGCCGATCTCGACGACGTACCGGGGATGGACCGTATACGAACTGCCGCCCAACGGGCAGGGGATCGCGGCGCTCATGATGCTCAACATCATGGAGCAGTTCGACCTCAAGGCGATGGGGCACAATTCGGTACAGGCGCTGCACCATGTCATTGAAGCGAAGAAGCTCGCGTACGCCGACATGCAGCGTTACGACGCGGATCCGCGCTTTGCGACGGTGCCGGTGAGCGGCCTCATCTCCAAGACGTATGGCGCGGCGCGCGCGAAGCTGATCAACGCCTCGGCGGCCAATTGCAGCGTGCCTGTGGGGACGCCGGAAGGCACGGACAACGGCACGACCTATCTGAGTGTGGTGGACAAGGAGGGGAACCTGATCTCCTTCATCCAGAGCAACTACAGCACGGTGGGCTTTGGCGCGGGCCTGACGGTGGCCGACGCCGGGTTCGTCTGGCACAACCGTGGCGGTGGGTTCTCCCTCGACGCGGCGAGCCCCAATCTCATCGCCGGCCGCAAGCGACCGCTGCACACGATCATTCCCGGCTTCATGGAGAAGGGTGACGAGAAAATCGCGTTCGGCATCATGGGTGGCTGGAATCAGTCGCAGGCGCATGCGCAGTTCGTGGCGAACATCGTGGACTTCGGCATGAACATTCAGGGGGCGCTCGATGCGCCGCGGTTTTCGAAGGAAACGTTTCCGGGATGCGATGTGAATTTCGAGTCGCGCATCGCGAAGAGCACGCGCGATTCGCTCGCCGCCATGGGGCACCAGATCGTGATGCGTGGTGATTACTCGAGCACGCGCATGGGCGCGGGGCAGGCATCGCAGCGGAACATGA
>NZ_JBIJAW010000420.1:0-2645 GCF_044345575.1 Gemmatimonas sp. | reverse complement strand
TTGCGGATGTGCGCGATGTGGTGGTCCCCATGCCACGCATACATTGCCGCCACGTCGTCCAGGCTCATCCACCCGTTCTCCGGGTGCAGGACGCGGCGCGCGAACTGGTCGGGACTCATGGACGCCAGCACGGTGTGCAGCCGGATGTGCGTGGCCGCGAACAGCGCCACGCTCACGTGCGGAGAGAGTGTGCGGGAATCAGCGAGGCCCACCCACGCATCCTGATCGTATGGCTTGATGGTGGGTTCGTGCTCGGTGAGACCGAGCTTCACGCGGATATAGGCATTCGCGTGGCTGTCGGCCATGTGATGCACCAGTTGCCCGACGGTCCAGCCGCTTGGGCGATACGGTGCGGCGAAATCCTGTTCGTCGAGGCCATCGAGCGCGTCGGCAAGGTGGGCGGGCTGGGCCCCGATGCGTTCGACGTGCTCGGCGCGGACGGCGGCGGTGTAATGCGCCGGCCGTACGAAGCGGCCGATGGGATAGCTCGGATCGTGGGCGGGGGCGTCGGGGCTGTTGGTCATGCCGAAAAACTAGCGGTGGCGCCTCACCATGACGTCTTCCGCCTTTCGTGTACGGGCCCTACCATTGCCGCATCCCCCCTGTTCATTCCGCTGACGGAGCCGTCATGCCGTGTACGATTCGGGGCCGCGGTCGGCCCCGGGCCCACCGGGCGGCCACGCCCCTCCCCATCGCGGTCGCCTTGGCTGCTGCCCTGCTCGCCATGCCCGATGCTCCGTTGCCGGCCCAGACGGCCCCCGTCAGCAAGGCCGGAGCGTGGACCATGCTGTTCGATGGCCGCACGCTGAAAGGCTGGCACAATTACGACACTCCCGGGAAGCCCGTCACGGGCTGGAGCGCCGAGAATGGCGTACTCGTGCGCAGCGGCGAGGGCGGGGATCTCACCACCGACAAGCCGTACGCGAATTTCGAACTCGAGCTCGAGTGGATGGTCGAACGCGGCGGAAACAGCGGCATCATCTATCGCATCGACCACAGTGGGGAGAGGAGCTACGTCAGTGGCCCCGAGATGCAGATCCTTGACGATGCGGTGCACCGCGACGGGAAGAATCCGCTCACGTCGGCCGGGGCCAACTACGCGCTGCACCCCGCGGTGCCAGGGCTCAACAAGGGCGCTGGGGCATGGAATGCCGTGCGTCTCGTGGTGAACGGCACGCACGTCGAGCACTGGCTCAATGGCAAGCAGGTCGTGTCGTACGAGCTCGGATCGGCCGACTGGGAGGCACGCCGCAAGGCGAGCAAGTTCGCTACGGCCGAAAAGTACGGCCGCGCCGCGCGCGGCCACATTGCCCTGCAGGACCACGGGGATCGCGTCTCTTTCCGCAACGTTCGCATCAGGGAGCTGCCGTAAATGAGTACGAAGGCACGGTTGTCGGTGATGATGTTCCTGCAGTACTTCGTCTGGGGCGCCTGGTTCGTAACCATGGGCACGTACCTCGGGCAGACGCTGCACTTCACCGACACGCAGATCGGCAGCGCCTATGGCGCCACGGCCATCGCGGCCATCGTCTCGCCGTTCTTCATGGGGATCGTGGCCGACCGTTTCTTCCCCTCCGAAAAGCTGCTCGCCCTCCTGCATGCGGTGGGGGCGGTGCTGATGTACCTGATGTCCACCCAGACGTCCTTCGGCACGTTCTATCCGCTCCTCCTGGCGTACGCGTTCTGCTACATGCCCACGCTGTCGCTCACGAATTCCATTTCGCTGCACAACGTGAGCGACTCCACGCGCGACTTCCCGGTCATCCGCGTGTTCGGCACCGTGGGGTGGATCGTGGCGTCGGGCGTGCTGGTGGGGTTCGTCCTGCACGCCGATAAGCTTGCGCTGCCCATGCAGATCTCGGCTGCCGGTTCTGCGGCGCTCGCCCTGTTCGCCCTCATGCTGCCGCACACGCCGCCGCGCGCCGCGGGGGCGCCGTTCAGTGTGCGCGACGCGCTCGGCCTCGACGCGCTGCAGCTACTCAAGCGCACCGACTTCGTGATCTTCACGCTCGGTTCGTTCCTGCTCTGCATCCCGCTCCAGTTCTACTACGCGTTCGCCAATCCGTTCATGAACGAGATCGGCGTACCGAACGCCGCCGGCATCATGTCGTTCGGTCAGGCGTCGGAAGTCGGCTTCATGCTGCTGCTCCCCTTCGCGCTGCGGAAGCTGGGCATCAAGTGGATCATGCTCGTGGGCATGCTGGCGTGGGGGCTCCGCTACTTCGCCTTCAGTCGCGGTGACGCGAGTGGCGGCATGGCGCTCATCTACGCGGGCATTCTGCTGCACGGCATCTGCTACGACTTCTTCTTCGTGGCGGGCCAGATCTACACCGACGAGGTGGCGGGCCCCAAGGTGCGCGCGGCGGCCCAAGGCTTCCTCAACCTGGTCACCAACGGGGTCGGCTACTTCGTGGGCGCGTCGGTGTCGGGCTCGGTGGTGAGCCGGTACGCCTCCACCAACGCGGCCGGTGGCGCGGCGCACGACTGGCTGCAGGTGTGGCAGACCGCCGCGATCGGCGCGCTGGTGGTGTTCACGGTGTTCTTCTTCCTCTTCCGCCCATCGGCGTCGGCCAACACGGCCGCGTCTGCGGCGCACTGACCGAGTCCTCCCGATCATGACCCACGCCTCCAACAACGCTGCCTCC
>NZ_JBIJAW010000125.1:0-9016 GCF_044345575.1 Gemmatimonas sp. | reverse complement strand
GCGCCTCCGACCGGTCGGCGCGCAAGGTGCGCGTCGGGCTCGTCGTGAGCGACAAGATGGAGAAGACGGTGGTCGTTCGCATCGACCGTCGCATGCCGCACCCCCAGTACGGCAAGATGGTGACGCGTACCCGGAAGCTTAAGGCCCACGACGAGGAGAACTCGGCGAAGGTCGGCGACACGGTGCGCATCATGGAGACCCGGCCCTTGTCGAAGGACAAGCGGTGGCGCGTGGTCGAGATCGTCGAACGCGCGCGCTAAGAGGATACTTCCATGATTCAGCAGGAATCGGTGGTGAAGGTGGCGGACAACAGCGGCGCGAAGCGCGCGCTGGTGATCCGGGTGCTGGGCGGCACGCGCCGTCGCTACGCGGGCCTTGGCGACAAGGTCATCGTGGCGGTGAAGGACGCGCTGCCGAACGGTACGGTGAAGAAGTCCGATGTGGCGAAGGCCGTGGTGGTGCGCACGGTGAAGGAAACGCGCCGCAAGGACGGTTCGTACATCCGCTTCGACGAGAACGCGGTCGTGATCATCAACGACAACGGCGAGCCGAAGGCGACGCGTATCTTCGGCCCCGTGGCGCGCGAGCTCCGCGAGAAGCGCTACATGAAGATCGTCTCGCTGGCGCCCGAGGTGCTCTGAGATGCGGAAGAACGTGTACTACAAGACGGATCGTGGTCAGCGCCTCGGCGCGGCGCGTCACGCCCTCAAGGCGTCGCGTGAAGCGATCCACGTCACCAAGGGTGACACCGTCCGCGTGATGCGCGGCGACGACAAGGGGAAGGAGGGCAAGGTCCTCCAGGTGTACCCCAAGACGGGCCGCATCAAGGTGGAAGGGATCAACATCGTGAAGAAGCACCGCAAGGCGCGCACGGCGGAGGAGACGAGCGGCATCATCGAGATGCCGGCGCCCTTCCATGCGTCGAACGTCATGCTGCTCGATTCGAAGACCGGCAAGCCGACGCGCGTGAAGACGCGCATCGACAAGGACGGCACGAAGGAGCGGGTGGGCGTGAAGAGCGGTGAAGTCATTCCCCGCTCGCGCTGACCGGAGTAACTGCACATGGCGACCAAGGAAAAGGGCGCGGCCAAGGGCGGCGCCAAGGCTGGAGCGAAGGCGGGTGCCGCGAAGGGCGGTGCTGGCCAGAAGGGTGGCAAGGCGGCCAAGCAGGCCGGCCAGGGGCGCGCGGCGGTGGACTTCACCAAGCGTGAACACGCTGGTGCCGGTCTGCCGGCGGCGACCCCCCGCCTCAAGACGTACTACGAGAACACCGTGCGCGCGAACCTGGCGAAGCAGTTCGGGTTCACCAATCCGCACCAGATCCCGACGCTGACGAAGATCGTGATCAACTGCGGCGTGGGCGAAGCGGTGAAGCAGCCGAAGATGCTCGACGTGGTGGTGGAAGAGCTCGCGCTGATCACCGGCCAGAAGCCGGTGCGCCGCAAGGCGAAGAAGTCGGTCGCGAACTTCGGCCTCCGCGAGGGGCAGGAGATCGGCGCCTCGGTGACCATGCGCGGTGCGCGCATGTGGGAGTTCCTCGACCGGTTCGTGACGGTGGCGTGCCCGCGTATCCGCGATTTCCGCGGGCTCGGCACGAAGTCGTTCGATGGCCGCGGCAACTACACGCTCGGCATCAAGGAGCAGCTGATCTTCCCGGAGATCAACTATGACATGGTCGAGCAGGTGCACGGTATGGACATCACGTTCGTGACGACGGCCGACAAGGATGCATACGCGTTCGCGCTGCTGCATCAGCTCGGCATGCCGTTCCGTGGCGACGACAAGCCGGTGACGCCCAAGGTGGCGCAGCCGAGCGCGGCTTAACCAGGATTAAAGTCAGATGGCGAAGACGAGCAAGCTGGCCCGCAACGCGCAGCGCAAGGTGCTGGTGGAGCGGTATGCCCAGAAGCGCGCGGCCCTCAAGGCCGTGATCAGCAGCCCGAAGAGCACGCCGGAAGAAGTGCAGACCGCGGTGAACGCGCTGCACAAGCTTCCGCGCAATTCGTCGGCGACGCGTGTGCGCAACCGCTGCAGCATGAGCGGCCGTCCGCGCGCGTTCCTCCGGCACTTCGGTCTCAGCCGCATTGCCCTCCGGGACATGGCCCTGAACGGCCTGATTCCCGGCGTGCGCAAGGCGAGCTGGTAATCCTGGGGGCGGCGTCCCGGCAGGGGGCCGCCCGGCAGGATCCAATACGAGCGGTGGGCTTGGCGTGAGCGCCTGGCGGGGTGAGATTGTAAGGCTCCCCCCGCGGGGTGCGAGCGCTTTCCCGGCGTTCGTCCATTCTTTCACTTCCTACCGGTCCGCCCTGAGCGGATACCCTAGGAGATTTATCAGCGCATGAGCCTGAACGACCCTATTGCCGACATGCTGACGCGGCTTCGCAACGCGTGTGCCTCACGGCACCGCCGCGTCGACATGCCGGTCTCGAAGATCAAGATCGAGATCGCGCGCATCCTGAAGGAGAACTCCTTCGTGCAGGATTACCGCGTGGTCGAGCTCGAGGATGGCAAGAGCGTGTTGCGCGTGATCCTCAAGTACGCGCACGGCGGCCAGTCCGTCATTCGCGAAGCGAAGCGTATCTCCACGCCCGGTCTGCGGAAGTACGTCGGCGTGACGGAGATCCCGCGCGTTCGCAACGGCCTCGGTATGGCCATCCTGAGCACGTCGAAGGGCATCATGTCCGATCGTGATGCGCGGTCCGCCAATACGGGCGGCGAACTTCTCGCCCTCGTCTGGTAAGGAGACGCTCACACATGTCGCGTATTGGTAAGCGCCCGATTCCGGTTCCGGCCGGAGTGACCGTGGCGATCAACGGCAGCCACATCACGGTGAAGGGACCGAAGGGCGAGCTCGCCCGCGTGCTCCCGGCCGAGATGATCGTGGCGCAGGAAGGTGCGGAACTGCAGGTGAAGCGTCCGTCGGACGAAGAGCGCCACAAGGCGCTGCACGGCCTGACGCGTACGCTCGTGGCCAACATGGTCGAAGGCGTGACGACGGGATTCAAGAAGGTCCTCGAGATCACGGGCGTCGGCTATAAGGCCGAGATCAAGCCCTACGGCGCGCTGCTGTCGCTGGGCTACTCGCATCAGATCGAGTACAAGGCGCCGGCTGGCGTCTCGATCACCGCGCCGAACCCCACCACGGTGGTGATCGACGGGGCGAGCAAGGAGCTCGTGGGCCAGGTGGCCGCCGAGATCCGCAGCTACCGCAAGCCTGAGCCGTATAAGGGCAAGGGCGTCAAGTACCAGGGCGAAGTCATCCGGCGCAAGGCCGGTAAGGCCGGAGGCAAGTAATGGCGAAGATCGCGATCCCGCGTACGAACGCGGAGAAGCGCAAGCGGCGGCATTTGCGCGTGCGCAAGGCAGTGAACGGTACGCCGGAGCGTCCGCGCCTGGTGGTGTTCCGTTCGCTGAAGCACATCTACGCCCAGATCGTGGACGACGTCGCGCAGCGCACGCTGCTGACGGTCGGCGACGAGAAGCTGAGCGGTACGAAGTCCGAGCGCGCTCTTGCCGTTGGCAAGGCTGCGGCGGAGAAGGCGAAGGCGGCGGGTATTTCGAAGGTGGTCTTCGATCGCGCCGGTTACCAGTACCATGGCCGCGTGAAGGCCGTTGCCGATGGCGCCCGAGAGGGCGGCCTGGAGTTCTGATCATGGCAGACGCACAGAATCAGGGTGGCGCTCCGGCGCGTGGTGGACGTGGGCCCGGCGGCGGCGCAGGCCGTGGCCGTGGTGGCCCGGGTGGCGGTGGCGGTCGTGGTCGCGGTCCGGGTGGCCCGGGCGGCGGTCGTGGCCGTGGCCCCGGTGGTGAAGGCGGCCAGGGTGGCGACCGTCAGGGTCGTGGCCGTGGTCCAGACCGTGGCGGCCCGCAGCAGGAACGCGAGCAGAGCGATCTCGTCGAGAACGTGATTGCGATCAACCGCGTCGCGAAGGTCGTGAAGGGTGGCCGTCGCTTCTCGTTCAACGCGCTGGTCGCGGTGGGCGATGGGCAGGGCAAGGTGGGCTATGCCACCGGCAAGGCGAACGAAGTGTCGGAAGCGGTCCGCAAGGCCGTCGACGCCGCGCGTCGCAGCATGGTGACGATCCCGCTGACGGGCAGCACGATCCCGCACGAGGTGGTGGGCAAGCACGGCGCCGGTAAGGTGTTGATGAAGCCGGCCGCGCCGGGTGCCGGTGTGATCGCCGGTGGTGCGGTGCGCGCGGTGCTCGAGTGCGCCGGTATCCACGACATCCTCACGAAGTCGCTGGGTTCGACGAACCCGCACAACATGGTCCGCGCCGCGGTCGATGGCCTGACGCACCTCATCACCGTCGAGCAGGCGGCGAAGGAGCGTGGCATCGAGGTTTCGCAGATCGGCTACAAGTCGCGTGCGAAGTCGAAGACGGAAGCGGTGAACACCAGCAAGGCGGCCGTGGTGGCCGCGGAGGTGGCATAATGCCGCGGACGTTCGTGTGGCATCCGTCCAAGGGCCCGGCCAAGACGCCGAAGCTCGAGAAGCCGACGGATGGCAAGGTGAAGATCACGCAGGTGCGTAGCTCGATCGGGCACTCGTGGCGCATGCGCGCCACGCTGGCGGCGATCGGACTGCGCAACCATCAGGCGAGTGTCGTGCAGCAGGATTCCGCCGCGCTGCGTGGCCAGCTCAAGAAGGTGCGTCACCTGGTTCAGGTGACGCCGGTGGAGGGCTAATCCATGGCGAACAACGCCGAAACGACCGAGCAGATCGGTCTGCACAACCTGAAGCCGGCGCCGGGCTCGCATCGCTCGCGTCGTCGTCTGGGCCGCGGTCCGGGCTCCGGCCTGGGCAAGACGTCCGGTAAGGGTCACAAGGGTTCCATGGCCCGTTCGGGTCATGGCGGCCCCGGTGGCGGCAAGCCGCACTTCGAAGGCGGTCAGATGCCGATCACGCGTCGTATCCCGAAGCGTGGTTTCACCAATCCGTTCCGTGAAGAGGCGCAGCTCGTGCGCCTGTCCGATCTGGCCCAGGTGGCCGGTGACGAGGTGACGGTCGAAACGCTGGTGGCGGCCGGACTCGTCCGTGTCGGTCAGGGCCCCGCGAAGCTCCTCGCCAACGGCGAAGTGTCGCGCGCGGTCACGGTGAAGGGCGTGAAGGTCAGCGCCTCCGCCAAGGCGAAGATCGAAGCGGCCGGTGGCCGCGTCGAAGGCTGACGGAGAGCATTCAGCGCATGGCAGAACAGAACAACGCGGCGGCCAACGCCGTCGCCAACATCTACCGGACGCCTGAGCTCTGGGAGAAAATCACCTTCACGTTCCTGTGTATGGTGATCTATCGCATCGGCTCGCACATCACGGCCCCGGGTATCGACGTCCAGGCGCTGACCGACTACTTCACCCGCCAGCAGGGCGGTGGCCTCCTCGGCCTCTACGACATGTTCGTGGGTGGTGGTCTCTCACGTGCTACCGTGTTTGCGCTCGGCATCATGCCCTACATCTCGGCGAGCATCTTCGTCCAGATCGCCGGCGCCGTGATGCCGAACGTCGACAAGATGCAGAAGGACGAAGAGGGGCGGAAAAAGCTGACGCAGTACACCCGCTACCTCACCGTCATCTTGGCGATGATTCAGGCGTACGGGTTCGCGCTCTTCACCGCGTCGCTTCCGGCGGCGGTGTCGCGTCCGGGCCCGTGGTTCACGATCCAGATGATGCTCTTCCTCACCACGGGCGCGCTGTTCGTCATGTGGCTGGGTGAGCAGATCACCGAGCGCGGCCTGGGCAACGGCGCGTCGCTGATCATCTTCTTCTCGATCGTCGAGCGGATGTGGCCCTCGATCTTCCAGTCGTTCAACTTCGTGTCCACGGGAGCGGTCTCGCCGCTCACGTTGGTGGTGTTGGCGCTGGTGATGGTGGGTGTGGTGGCGGGCGTGGTGGCCATTACGGTGGCCGCGCGTCGCGTGCTCATTCAGATCCCGCAGCGCACCATGGCTCGCGGGCGTCAGCGTGAGGCCGCGCGCAACTTCATCCCGCTGCGCATCAACACGGCCGGCGTCATGCCGATCATCTTCGCCAACTCGGTGATCGTGATTCCGGGGGCGCTCGCGCAGTTCAGCGGCAATGCGAAGCTGCAGGAGATCGCGGAGTACTTCAATCCGCAGGGCCCGAACCCGTGGCTCTATTTCGTCCTGTCGGCGATCCTCATCCTGCTGTTCACGTACTTCTACACGTCCATCATCTTCAATCCGGTCGACCTGGCCGAGAACCTGAAGAAGCAGGGCGGGTTCGTGCCGGGCATCAAGCCGGGGGCGAAGACGGCGGAGTACATCGAGCAGGTCGTGGAGCGCATCACGCTGCCCGGCGCGATTTTCCTCACGGTCATTGCCCTCATGCCGGTCGTGATCGCCCGCATCGTGAACGTGCCCTTCGCGTTCGGTGGCACGTCGCTGCTGATCGTGGTGGGTGTGGCACTCGATACGATGGCGCAGATGCAGCAGCACCTGCTGCTCCGCAAGTACGACGGGTTCATGAAGAAGGGGCGCATCAAGTTCCGTGGCCGCCAGGCTACGCAGGGCGGCTTCTAACTTCCTGACATGATCATCGTCCTGCTTGGACCTCCAGGCGCGGGCAAGGGAACTCAAGGCGAGCGGCTTGCCGCTCGCCTTGACGTTCCCAAGATCGCGACTGGCGACGTCCTCCGCGCCGCGGTCCGTGAAGGCACCCCCCTTGGTCTCGAAGCCAAGGCGGCCATGGATCGCGGCGATCTCGTACCCGATGCCGTTATCATGGGCATCATGAAGGAAGCCCTCGCGTCGCCAATGGCGGCCAAGGGCGCCATCCTCGACGGCGTGGTGCGCACCACCCCGCAGGCCGAGGGTCTCGCCGAAACGCTTGCCACACTCGGACGCACGCTCAACGCGGTGCTGTTGTTCGAGGTGGACGAAGACGAACTCGTCCGCCGCCTCAGCGGCCGCACCACGTGCGACGTGTGCCAGCGACCGTTCTTCGGTCGCCAGCCCGGCGAGACGTGCACCGAGGGCGGCCAGACGGGCACGCTCGTGCGCCGCAAGGACGACGAGCCCGAAGCGATCCGCAAGCGCATGCACGTGTATCAGGAGCAGACCTCGCCGGTCATCGACTGGTACGCGCAGCACGGTGCCAACATGGTGCGAGTCGACGCGCTCGGCACGCTCGAGAATGTCGAAGCGCGGGTGCACGCGGCGCTCGGAATTTCGTGATGATGTTCGGCAACGCCGCGCCGGCAACGCTGCTCAAGTCGCCGCGCGAAATCGAGATCATGGCGCGTGGCGGGGCCATCCTGCACGCCACGCTCATGCACGCCAAGGCGCACGTGCGCCCGGGCATCTCGACGATGGAGCTGGATACCCTCGTGGAGAGCTTCATCCGCTCGCATGCGGGCGCCGAGCCGGCGTTCAAGGGGCTCTACGGCTTCCCTGGGAGTGCGTGCATCTCCATCAACGAGGAGATCGTGCACGGCATCCCCTCGCGCAAGCGCATCCTCAACGAGGGTGACATCGTCACCGTCGATGTGGGCGTGAAGCTCGAGGGGATGTTCACCGACGCGGCGATCACGATTCCCGTGGGGCAGATCGATGCGGAAACGCAGCGGCTGCTCGACGTGACGCAGGCGTCGCTGGAGGCCGGTATTGCCGCCGCCACGCCCGACAATCACGTAGGCGATATCGGCGCCGCCGTGCAGGCGGTGGTGGAAGCGGCGGGCTTCGGTGTGGTGCGCGAACTCGTCGGTCACGGCGTGGGTTTTTCGCCGCACGAAGAGCTGCAGATTCCCAACTACGGCAAGCCGAAGCGCGGCAAGAAGCTGAGCGTGGGGCTGACTATCGCCATTGAGCCGATGGTGAACATCGGCACGCCCAAGACGCGCACGCTGAGTGACAAGTGGACCGTGGTGACCGCCGACGGCAAGCGGTCGGCGCACTTCGAGCACACGGTCGCGATTACCGAGAACGGGCCGCGGATTCTGACGCTGCCGAGCTGACATTGGCAGCGGGAGACGCAGAGAAGCGGAGGCACGGGGACACCGGTGCTCTCCGCTTTTTTCGTTCCTTGGCTCGGTGTTCAGGAGAATCCGGGAAAGGGGGGAACTGACATTGGGAGAAAAGGGGAAAGGGAGAAAAGGAGAGATGCATTTGGCATTGATGTCCTCCACCGCAGCCAGTCTCCTTTCCCCTTTTTCTCATTTTCTCCCAATGTCAGTTCCCCCTTTTCTCTTTTTCTCCCGTCAGGGCAGGCGAATGGAGCGCTCGGCCTCGGCCTCGGTGATGCGGGCGTGCACGGATACGGCGTCGAGCAGTGTGCGGGCTTCGCTCGCCAGCGCGGCGCCGCGTTCCGTTCCGGCATCGTCGAGCGATGAGACATTGAGGCGCACGTTGAGCACGGTGGCGCGGCAGGCCGTCTCGGCGAGCAGGGCGGCCACGCACGCATCGCCGACGGCGTTGCGATTACCACGCTCCGCCACCGACGCCGCGAGTGCGGCCACCTCCACCGCGGTGCGCGCCGTCTCGAGCGGCACCTCGGCCGCGTGAATGAGTGCTTCCCGAATGGCCGTGGCACGTGCCGCCTGCTGTTCGTCGCTGCCGAGCGGTAGCCGGTAGGCGAGTTGCACACCTTCGAATGACGCCGCGTCGCGCTGTACGAGGGCTGTGAGCTTCGAGCGCAGCGCGTGTGCATCCGTGACAATGCGCTGCATCTCGTCGTGCACGTCGGCGTGCTTCTGTCGCCCCGCGGTGAGCCCGGCGACCATCTGCGTGAGGGCCGCGCCGAGTGCGGCGACGTGTGCTGCCGCACTCCCGCCGCCGGGGGTGGGCGTAGCGGCGGCGACGCTACCGAGGAATCCATCGACGCTCTGATCGTGCATCGCGTCGTGCAGGCGCTGCTCGAGGAGCATGCCTTCGTTGTAGCCGCGTAGCTTGATGGCGTGCGCGCCGGCCTCGAGCAGCACGCGCTGCGGCATGAGCCCGATGAGCTCACTCCAGGTGGGTTCCACCCCGTGCTTCGCCGCCTCGGCGCGTACGGCGTCGTACAC
>NZ_JBIJAW010000124.1:0-9077 GCF_044345575.1 Gemmatimonas sp. | reverse complement strand
GGCAGCGGACTCAGTGAAGTGGCCGGCAAGGTGTTCCGTATCGGCCACCTCGGCGACATGAACGCGCTCACCCTCGCTGGCGCGCTGGCCGGAGTAGAGATGGCGCTGGTCGACGCCGGCTTCGACATCACGCTCGGGAGCGGCGTGGGCGCAGCACTGGCCGAGTGGCGGGTGCAGGCGTGAACACGAAAGACGTGCGCGTGGTGGTGACACGCAAGATGCCCGCGGCGGTGGAGGCGGAGATCGCGGAGCGATACGACGCGCTCTTCAATCGCACCGATGTGGCGCTCACGCCCGAACAGTTGGTGCAGGTGCTGCAGCAGGCGGACATCGTGGTCACCACGGTGACCGACAAGTGGCACCCCGGCATCTTCGACACGACCAGCATCCGCACAAAGCTGCTCGCCAACGTGGGTGTGGGCGTGAATCATATCGCGCTCGAATCGGCGCGCCGCGCCGGGATCGCGGTGAGCAACACGCCCGACGTGGTCACCGACGACACGGCCGACGTGGCGATCGGGCTCATGCTCATGATCATGCGCCGGCTGGGCGAAGGTGAGCGCCATCTGCGCAGCGGCGCGTGGGGTGGGCTACGTCCCACGTTCATGCTGGGGCGCACGCTGCGCGGCAAGACGCTCGGGATCGTGGGGTACGGCCGCATCGGCCGCGCGGTGGCGCGCATTGCGCACGAGGCGTTCGGCATGAAGATCCTGTGGCATGCGCCGCGCGATCCGCGCATCGATGATCCGGCAACGGCTGGACCGGCGAACGCGGAGCGCGTCAGCACGCTCGAGGAGTTGCTGCGCGGCAGTGATGTCGTGAGTCTGCATTGCCCGGCCACGAACGAAACGCGGCATCTCATCAACGAGCAGACGTTGTCGTTCATGCCCGAGCACGCGTATCTCATCAACACGGCGCGCGGGGATGTGGTGCATGAGGCCGCGCTCGCGAGTGCACTCAAGGAGCGCCGGATTGCCGGGGCGGGGCTCGACGTGTACGAATTCGAACCGAGTGTGAGCGCTGAGCTCATGGAGCTCGAGAACGTGGTGCTGGTGCCACATCTCGGGAGCGCCACTATCGAGACGCGCACCAACATGGGCATGCGTGCGCTCCGCAATGTGGACGCGTTCGTTGCCGGGGAAGGGCTGCCCGACCGGGTGGTGTGAGGGGTCGTTAGACTCCCGCTGTGCACCACGCCGGCCTCGATCCTGACCTGCATCCGACCCCGCCCGCCTTCGTGGCGGCGGGGTCGCTCTTGCATTTTCCCGACATCCGCTCGCGGTTTCTGCCGCAGTCGCACGATGTGATCGTATGCCTGCCGCCGGGCTATCACGAGGAGCCGGATCGGCGCTATCCGGTGCTGTATCTGCACGATGGGCAGAACGTGTTCGACGACCTGCCCCTGTCGCCGTTCGGAGTGCAGTGGGGTGTGGATACCACCGCGCGTGCCCTCACCCATGCGCGCGTGATCGAGCCGATCATCATCGTGGCCATCGGCAACGCCGGGCGCGATCGCATCGACGAGTACACGCCCACGCGCGACAACATGCACGATGCTGGCGGGATGGCCGATCGGTATGGCCAGATGCTTGTGTACGAGATAAAGCCGTGGGTGGATCACACCTGGCGCACACGGCGTACTGCGCGTGACACGGCGGTGGCTGGCAGCTCGCTTGGCGGGCTGCTCAGCCTGCATCTCGGGCTTACCCATCCGGCGGTGTTCGGCAAGCTCGGTTTGCTGAGTCCGAGCGTGTGGTGGGACGATCGCTGGATCGTGCGGCAGCTGGCGGCCGAGGGCCATCGTCCGGATTTGCGGATCTGGTTGGACGTGGGCACCGGCGAAACGCGCATGCTCAAGGGCACACGGTTGCTCTCTCGCATGCTTTTGCGGAAAGGCTGGCAGCTCGGTCGGGATCTCGCGTATGTGGAGGCGGACGGGGCGCTGCACGACGAACGTGCGTGGGGGGAACGGACCGGCCTCTTCCTGCGCTTTCTCTTCCCCGCCTCGTAGTTGCGGCGATCCGACGGTCTCCCATTCGCTCTCGCCCACCATGGACAGCTTCACCAGCTTTTCGCCCAAGGCGCTCACGTTTCTTCGTGGGCTCAAGAAGAACAACCGCAAGGACTGGTTCGAAGCACACCGGGCGCAGTACGAACAGGAGCTGAAGCTGCCGCTGGCGGCGCTCATCGAAGAGATGGATGTGCAGCTCGCCAGCATCGCCCCCGAAATCATCGGTTCGCCGAAGAAGTCGGCGTTCCGCATTCATCGCGATGTGCGCTTCAGCAAGGACAAGTCGCCGTACAAGACCCACGTGGCGTGCTGGTTCTTCCATCGGGATATCGGCACGCGCATGCAGAGCGAGGCGGTGCACGGCGGGGCGGGGTTCTACCTGCACATCACCCCGGGCGAGTGCTTCTGCGGTGGCGGAATCTGGATGCCGCCGAGGCCAGCGCTTCTGAAGATTCGGGAGTCGCTCGTGGATGACACCGAGGGCTGGGACGCGATCGTGAGGGATCGGGGGTTCCGGAAGCGCTTCGGCGATCTCGATACGGAGGGGATGCTCACCCGGGTACCGCGCGGCTACGCGCCCGATCACCCGGCGGCGGCGTGGCTCCGGTACCAGAGTTTCACCGCCGGCACGCCGCTTACCGACGAGGAGATCACCAGCCCGAAGCTTCCGGCGCTCCTGGCGAAGCACTATGCCGCGATGACCCCGTTCGTACGCTGGCTGAACGAGGCGTTGGGGCTGCGGCCGCATTCCAGCCGTCTCTGAGGGAATTGCGCGTATCCATTCCGGTGTGCCGGGTACCGCCGGGCACCGGGCTCGGCGAGATTCCCGGCACATGTCGAAGTCGCTCAAGCTCACGCTGGACATCCTGATCGGCGCCGCCGCGCCGGTCCTGATCCTGAAATACGGCACCGCCCCGTTGGGAACGCTGCCCGCGTATCTCGCGGCCGCGTTGGTGCCGGTGGCGTGGGTGTTGCTCGACCTTTTCGTCATCAGTCGCCGCTTCAACTTCATCACGACCTATGGTGGGGCGTCGGCGATCATGCGGGGCGCCCTTGCCTTCTGGTACGTGGATGGCGCGCTCTTCGCCTTCAAGGACAGCGCGAGTTACCTGCTCGCCTTCGTGGTGTTCGGGCTCACGGCGTTCATCGGCACGCCGGTGACGCGCAGTATTGCGCTGCAGGGGCTCGACCCCGATACGCCGGAGCGTGAGGGGCAGATGCACCGGCTGCTCGATGAGCCCGCGGTGCATGGCGCCATGCGTCGCGCCGCGCTCCTCATCGGCGTGACGAATCTGCTGGCCGGTGCGGTGAACTACGTGATCAACGTGCAGATGGTCACGGCGCCGTTCAATACGGCGGTCTTCAATGATCAGGTGGCGAACGTCAACGCCATCACCCGCATCGTGCTCGTGCTCCCCGACATGCTGGCGCTCTTCTACGCCTTCAATCTCATGTACAAGGCGATGTACGCCCTGCTGCCGGGCGGAAGCGAGAAGGAAGCTGACAGCGCGGAGTTCTGGACGCTGCTCGAGCAGCGCGAGGCCGCGCTCGCCGGCGGCGGTGACGGCAGCTCATTGTCCAACAGCGCGGTGGATGTGCGAGCCCGTAAGCAGGCGCGGGGCGAGTTCGGCATCAATTGAACCGTACTCGCCCCGCGTTCTCGCGGCGGATGACGCTGGGGATCAGCCGCCGAAGGAACCGAAGCGACGTCCCAACTCGCCCAGATTGCCGAACCGCTGATTCACGATGGTGTTGTAGATCGAGCCGAAGGTGTAGCCGACCCCTACATTCACGTTGTAGCGGAAATTGGTCTGGAGCTGCTGGCGCTGCGTGAGGATGTCACGCTCCGATTGCGCGTTCGCCGCAATGTAGATCTGATCGCGTACGCGTGAGGCCGAGCCGCGGAAATTGAGCGAGAAGCCGCGTCCCAGTCGCAGGTCCACAAAGCCCGAGAGCGTCACGTGGTTGCGATTGGGATCATGCAGATACTGCGAGCCTTCGAGTGTGAGGTTGGTGTTGCCCCACTTCTGCCGCTGTGTGAGTGCGAGCAGCATCGTGTGATTGAATCGCGTTTCCGCGATCTGATTGAACACCGTGGAGTTGTAATAGCGATAGTGATTGGGACCCACATAGTAGAGGGCCGTGAGCTGCCGCCGCGTGGCTTCACTCCACGGGAAATAGTTGTACTCGATGGCTGGTGAGAGACGCATCGCGAGCTTCTGGTTGAGCACCTCGCTGAAACCGCCAGACACCTTGAGGCCGGCGGTCCAATGCGCGTTGATGGTGCGTCCGAAGAGGGCGTTGACGTTGGATGCCCGCTGCAGCACCACGACCGACACGGTATCGCGCTTGGTGGGTGTCGTCGCGTTGGGGACGAACACCTTGAAGTCGCGCTCGTTGTAACTGCCCGTTCCGCCGATGTTGATCTTCCACTGCTCAGTCGTGCGGGCCGCCGACAGTGATGTCGACAGATTGGTCGTCTTCACCAGCTGTTCGCCCGACGCGTTGATGTTGCCGTCGACCCGGTACAGCCAAAGGTTCCAGCGGTCCTTGGCGGAACGGGCGTTGAGCGTGGGGGCGGTGACGCCGTTCATCAGCCCCACCCGCAGGCGGGTGGCGATGGGGGTGCGGGCCACGAACGGGGCGAGCCCGAGCTGGAACGTGCGCAGCAGATTGCGGCGCACCACGTCATCGGCGTCGTTGGGGAGGGTAGTGACGACCAGCGTATCCATCTTGCCGGCGTAGTTCTTCTGCCCCAGGAAATTGACCGTGATCTGACGCCCGCCGTTCGCCGCGTTGAGCGAGGTGAGCAGCAGATGCACGTCACTGTCGAACCGGTCACGGACCCAGTTCACATAGCCCATTTCCTGAACAAAGAACGTGCGATCGCAGCCGCGTACCCCGCCCTGGCAGTCGAGAAAGACCCGCAAAGCGCTCTGCATGACACTGTCCGGGAGCACGATCGTCGCAGGGGGCTGCCCCCTCGAAGACGCCGGCGCCTGCGCCGAAACGGGCGCGGGACTGCCGCACAGCAAAAACGCCGCGACACAAAACGCGGCGGACTTGGACGAAAGCATGATGACTAGTAGCCGCGGACCAAAATCTCGGTCCTGAGTGGAAATGCAGATGTAACGGCATGCGGACACGCTGCCGCTGACAGAACTACGCACCACTATCCGAAAGGGTTCACGGGAGGTCTTGTTGCCAGGGTCGGTTGCCCGGTCGTCTACCCGCCTTCCTCAGGCACTCGCACGCCGAACGGTCAGGCGCCGGGTCGCCGCGTCGTAGGTCACCGAGAGGGCCGTGAGCCCCTCCGGCGCGGGACCGGCCAGTCGCGCACCGTCGAAGGAAAACGTGGACCCATGGCACGGACACAGCAGCTCGTTGCTTCGAACGACGGACACGCCACAACCGGCGTGCGGGCAGTTGGCGGAGAACGCGCTGAACCGGTCGCGTGGCCGACGCACGACAATGACGCGTGCCGTGAGGAACACCACTGCCGATTCGCCTACCTCTGGCGCGCGCCACTGCGGGACCCGCGCAACATCGATCTCGACCTCGTTGCCGCGCACGATCGCGGCATCATCCGCGAACTCGAGCACGGGCGCGCTGGGGGGCGTCGATTCGCCGCACGCCTCGATGATGGGACACAACGCCACGCAGAGCGCCGCCTGAAGCAGGTCACGACGGTGACGGTCTATCGGTGCAGTCATGGTGGCTCGGTCGCTGAGTAACGGATGTGTCATGAACGTTGCGCGGATTTCGGACCCGAACGTCTGGACAGCGGTGCTGAATGCCACGAGAAGGAACGGGATGAAACGATGTGCATTGATGTGGCGGTCGCGTGACACGCGCGTGACACCGTCGCGTGCATTCAGAGACACAGCCCGGCGTATGTCTGGTGTCGCAACACGCGGAGGGCCGCGTGGGTTTCCCTCAACCAGACGCCCGCACCATGTCTCTGTTCATTCGTAGCTCCCGTCTCGCTTTCGCCGCCGCGTGCGGCGTCTTCGTCGCTGCATGCGGCGACGATACCAGCGGCATCAATACGCCGAACGAAACCATCGCGCCCGTTGCGCTCAAGAACCAGTCGGTCACGCCGGCGCTGATCAAGTCGCTCACGACCGGTGTCGAGATCTTCAGCCTCGTGAGCTCGGATGATCGCCTCACCGCGACCCCGAACTTCGTGTTCGGTGGCTCGGCCGACGGTGCCGGATTCATTCGCAACACTGATGGCAGCTTCACGCTGCTCACCAACCACGAAGACAACTTCGCGGTCTCGCGCGTGCGCTTCGACAAGGAGTTGAAGCCGATTTCTGGTGATTACGTCGTGAACTCCACCGCCGGCCGCTATCGCCTGTGCTCGGCGACGCTGGCGACGGTCGAAGAGCACGGCTTCAGCGCGTTCCTCACGGCTGGCGAAAGCAGCGAGGAGTCGGAAATCCTCGCCGTCGATCCGTCGGGCCCGGCCAACACGCCGAAGTACCTGGCGGCGTTTGGACGCTTCAACACCGAAAACGCCGTGCCGCTGCCGAAGGTGGCCTTCCCGAATCGTACCGTCGTGATCATCGGTGACGATGACTCGGGTGCCGAAGGTGGTCAGGTCGCGATGTACTTGTCGAACACGGTGGGCGACCTCGACAATGGCAATCTGTACGTGCTGGCCCGCTCCGACAACAACACGCGCGAGCGCGACATGGTGGTCGGTCAGTCGTATCCCGTGCAGTTCCGTCAGATTCAGAACCAGAAGACGCTGACGGGCCGCCAGATCAATCAGGCGGGCGCGACGCTCAATGCCATTCGCTTCGCTCGCGTGGAAGACGTGGATTACCGCAAGGGATCGGAGGCCAACAACCGCGAGATCTACTTCGTGGCGACGGGGCAGAACAACACGGGTGTGAACGCCGACTACAGCCGCACCAAGTACGGCCGTGCGTATCGCCTGCGTCTCGATGCCAGCAACCCGCTGCAGGGCACGCTGGAACTGATCGCCGACGGTGACGACAAGTCGCCCACCAGCGCGGCGCGCCTGTTCCAGAACCTCGACAACGTGTACGTCGGCCAGAACTACGTCTACTTGCAGGAAGACGACAACGGCTACGGCGACGAAACCCACGACGCCTACATCTACCAGTACAACATCGCCACGCGTGAGCTGAAGCCGGTGCTTGAGCTGGATCACCGCCGTACGCAGGCCGATGCCGCGTTGTACAACGCGGTGGGCGCACGTCCGGCGGGCAAGGCGGGCTGGGAGTATGGCGCGATGATCGACGTGTCGACGCAGCTGGGGCAGCCGAACACGTTCGTGATCGCCCTGCAGCCGCACTCGTGGCGTGCCGACAAGTACCGCGGGGTGGACGGCGGAACGCTCCGTCCGACCGAGAACCAGGCCAGCATGATGGTGATTGTGAAGGGTCTGCCGCGCTGAGTGCATTGCCTCTGAATCAATGACGGTAAACCGGCCCGGAGCGTCGCTCCGGGCCGGTCATCGCTTCCAGACCCTCCTCATGAATCATCATCGCTGTATCCGTACTCTGCTCGTCATTGTGCTCGCCTTCGGCGCCGGATGCGCCGATCGACCCGGCGCGGCATCTACCACGAGTACACGACCGGCCGGTAGCGAGACCGGTCTCGACCCTCGAGCGCAGGCAACGATTCGCACGTGGCAGGCGCAGGTGGACACACTCGCCCAGCGTGTCGCCATCCTCGATTCTGCTGTGCACGTCATGGCAACGGCCGAGCAGGCCGAACAGGCGCGGCGGGCTTTCGTCGATGCACGCACCGCGTTCAAGCACGTCGAGGTCGGGCTCGAGTACTACTACCCGTCGACGGCGCGTGGCATGAACGGCCCGGCGCTGCCGGAAGTCGAGGAGACGGAAGGGCCGGAAGCGGTGATACCGCCCACCGGATTTCAGGTGATTGAGGAAGCGCTCTTCGGCGACGATCCGCTTGGCGAACGGGCGGCACTGGAAAGCGAGACGGAGACCCTACGGTCGATCGTCACTCGTGCGCAAACGATGCTGGCTCCGCAGCAATCGACCGATGCCCATGTGTGGGACGCGGCGAAGCTGGAGATCGCCCGCATCGTGGCCCTCGGTATCACGGGATTCGACTCGCCGGTAGCGGGGCTGTCACTCACCGAGGCCGACGCGGCGCTCGAGGGGGTCGAACGGGCACTAACGCCATATCGTACGGTCACGCCGACATGGTCCGCCCTCGACTCCCTGATGCACGCGACCCGCGGCATGCTACGCGCTTCAAAGGGGCGAGACTCGTTCGATCACTTCGCCTTCATCGTCGATCACGCCAATCCGCTGGCGAAGGCACTGCACGATGCGCGCGTCGCGCTAGGCATTAGCGTCCCCACTGAGAAACGGGCGTTCCGTGTCGACGCGATGAGTCTCTTCGATTCGGCCGCGTTCGATCTTCTGGCCTTTGCGCCACTCGATGCGACGTTGCCGACGACTGCACAGGTCGCGCTCGGTCGCCAGCTGTTCCACGATACGCGCCTTTCGGGTGATGGCGCGCGCGCATGTAGTTCCTGTCATCTGCCGGAGAAGGCGTTCACCGATGGGCTGAAGGTCAACCGGGCCCGCGGAGGCGCACCGCTCGCCCGCAATACCCCCACGGTCATCAACAGCGGCCTCCAACTCGGTGTGTTTTCGGACCTGCGTACCACGTATCTCGAAGATCAGGTGACGGATGTCGTGGAGAACGTCGACGAAATGCACGGCAGCCTCGATCTCATCGCCGGCCGACTCTCCCGCGACACCTCGCTCTCGTCCCAATTCCGGGCCGCGTTCGCGGTACGCGCGGACACCGCGGTGACTCCCGCCCGCATCCGTTCGGCGCTCGCGGCCTATCAGCGCAGCCTCACCCGCCTCGATTCGCGCGTCGATCTCGCACTGCGCGGCCGACGGGACGTCATCAGTGCTGACGAGCGGGCCGGCTTCAACGTGTTCGTGGGTAAGGGGAAGTGCGCGACATGCCATTTCCTGCCGCTCACGAACGGCACGGTGCCCCCGATGTATCAGAAGTCGGAAGTGGAAGTGCTCGGCACGCCGCG
>NZ_JBIJAW010000419.1:0-2684 GCF_044345575.1 Gemmatimonas sp. | reverse complement strand
GCTGACGACTACCGGTTGACGACTACCGCTTCACGGGCGTGTGCTTCCAAACGAGGCGTGCCCCAGTGGCGGGATCGAGTCCTGACACGAGGGTGCTTTCGAGGGCCGGCGTGCTCACGGTCACGGCACGTCCGAGTTCGGCATGGAATCGTGCAGTGGCGAGATCGGTAACGGCTGCGATGTCACGCACACTGCTGTAAATGCGCAGTGGTCCGGTGGGCGCAAGATTGAGTTGCGTCCAGGTGGCCGAGCGGTCGACGATGAGCATGGGCGCTCCACTGCCGCTCGCCGGCGCAGCGTAGCCCATGTCTCCACCAGTCACGAAGCTCCGTGCCTTGGTGGCGCGCGGAATGACCCACGCTTCGGCCGCGCCGTTCGCTGCGGGCACGGGGACCACATTGAACGGCCGGGCGCGCTTCTTCCACGCGGGCGACACCAGCACGGAGACATCGCGCGCCAGTTTGGCTGCACGCAGAATACCTGCAGTATCCACGGCCTCCGTGTACTTCGGTCGCGCGCCATCGAGGCGAATCATCTGCAGCCGGCGCGCGCTGGTGAAGGCACTGTCCACGTCGTACACGCCTCCCACCGGTACCCCGTCGGCGGTGCGCTGGCAGACGATGGCGCGCGGGGCGCGGGCGGCGGGTCCGAAGGCGCCCTCGGCGCGCAGGCGCGCCACGGTCGGCGTGCACTGCAGCCAGAAGCTGATGGTCCGGGCGCGCGCATCATCGGCGACGAACGCGTCGCGCAGCGCCGCCGGGAGACCGTCGGTGGCGGCCGCGGGGGCGGTATCGGCCGGGGCCATGCGCACCGGCTGCGCGTCAGGCGCCGGCGTGGGGGTGCCGGTGCTGCAGGCAGCGAGCCCCGCGCTGAAGCCGATAACAACGAGGATGCGGCGTGACGACATGACGGGACTCGCGAGAAATGGGAGCGACGGACTCTGGACCGGACACGCACGGAGACGTCGGTCGCATCAATCTTCGGAATATTGCCACCGGACCCCACTCCGCGCGCAATTAGATTGCCAGTATGTCGTCATCACGCCCAGCCACCGTGGAGCTGTACAAGCAGTTCACCTTCGAAGCCGCGCACCGCTTGCCGAACGTGCCCGACGGGCACAAGTGCGCCCGTTTGCACGGCCATTCGTTCGGAGTAGAACTGCGTGTGGCCGGACCGCTCGACCCCGCGATGGGATGGGTCATGGACTTCGCCGATATCAAGGCGGCGTTTTCACCCATCTACGACCAGCTCGACCACCACTATCTGAACGACATCCCCGGATTGGAGAACCCGACCAGTGAGGTGCTGGCGGTGTGGATCTGGGATCGGATGAAGCCGCTGATCCCGCAGCTGTCGGCGGTGGTGGTGCGGGAAACCTGTACCTCCGGGTGTGAATACCGGGGCTCTTCCGGCTCATAGGTCGAGGTGTCTACCGGCGTGGACACCCCTTACCTGATCGCCGATTCTCATTATCGTTGAAGAGTAATGAGAACCTCTTATCGTTCCTCGGCGCGTTCGGGATGGTCGCGCGCGGTCGTGGTGGCCCTCATGGGACTGCTCGCGACGGCGCGCGCGACGCCCGCGCAGGAGACCCACGGGTCGCTCCGCCATGTGCATGGCGTGGTGGAGTCGGGGGAATCCGGTCGTGCCGTGCGCGATGCCGAGGTGGTGGCGGTCTGGACGATTCGGGTGGCCGACCGGGCGGTGGAGAAGTCCGCCCGGCAACGCACTGACGGCAACGGTCGATTCGATCTGCGGGATCTGCCGGCGCAGCCGGTGACGCTGCGGGTGCGGGCGCTGGGGTTCGCGCCCTGGCTGCGCGATCTCGATCTGCGAACGAGTGACCGACTGGTCACGGTGCACCTCGACGTGGCCACCGCTGTGCTGCAGGAGGTGGCCGTGCGCGCGGATACGGCCGCCGATCAGCTGGCGCGCGTGGCTGCGGTGAGCACCCTCGATGCGCAGGCGCTTGCGGCGACGCGCGGGCAGACGCTTGGCGAGACGATCAAGAACCTGCCCGGCGTGGCGGTGATCCAGTTCGGGCCGAGCATCGCCAAGCCGGTGATTCGTGGTCTCAACTCGCAGCGCGTGCTGGTCATGAATGGCGGGCTGCGACAGGAAGATCAGCAGTGGGGCACCGAACACGCGCCCAATATCGACAGTTTCGATGCCGATGCGGTGACCGTGGTGCGTGGAGCGGCGACGGTGTTGTACGGTGCCGACGCGCTGGGCGGCGTGGTGCGGGTGGAGCATGCGGCACTGCCGGACACGGGTGGCCTGCACGGCAACGTGGCGCTCAACACCTTCTCGAACAGCCGGCAGGGGGCGCTGTCGATTGGTGTGCAGGGCGCTGACCTCTCGCTGCCGAAGATCGGTGCGACGGGCTATCGCCTGCGCCTCACGTCGCGCGTGGCGGGCAACGGTGCGGCGCCCGACTACTATCTCACCAACACCGGATTTCGTGAGCTCAACGGCAGTCTCGCGCTTGGCGTGACGCGCGATTGGGGGCGCACGGAAGTCTCGCTGTCGCGCTTCGGCACGGAGCTGGGCGTGCTGCGTCAGGCGCATGTGGGCAACGCCGACGATCTCGCGCGGGCCATGCGCGGTGTGCCGGCCGACTCCTCGTTCAGTTACGACATCGGCCGCCCGAATCAGCGCGTGTCGCACACGACGCTGCGCGTGCG
>NZ_JBIJAW010000123.1:0-9113 GCF_044345575.1 Gemmatimonas sp. | reverse complement strand
AGCAGGGGATCGCCGCGCTCCGCTTCAAGAGCAAGGGCGGCACGCGTTCCGACGACGTGGGCAATGCGCCCGCGCGCTGGGGGATGAGCGAAAAGGAGTACAAGGAGAAGGCCGACCTGTGGCCGCTCAATCCCAAGGGTGAGCTCTACAACTTCACCATCGTCGAGAGCAAGGAAGGGCTCGCACACATTCGCGAGATCGCGGCCGTGCCGGGCGTGGGCGTGCTCTTCCCCGGCGCTGGTACCCTGCGTGGCGTCTTCACCACCACCGACGCCAACGGCCAGCGCAAGTTCGACGAGGCCGCGTGGGAAGCCGCCATTCAGAGCGTGCTCTCGGCGTGCAAGGAGTTCAAGGTGCCGTGCGGCTATCCTGCGGGTGCCCCGGATATCGAGAAGCGCATGAAGGAAGGCTTCAGCGTGTTCGTGATCGGGTGGGGCGAGCAGGGCTTCAAGGCGGTCGATCTCGGGCGCGCGGCGAGCGGTCGGTAAGGTTCGCGCGCGAACGGTTCACGAGCGATCGCGAACCGGAGTCGTCGAAACGCACGAAGGGCCGCCGGACACAGTGTCCGGCGGCCCTTCGTGTCTGCTCAACCGTTCCTTACGGGTTGCGGTCGAGGCACCCGCCCGTCGCCTTCGGGTTGTTCTTCTCGTCGAAGGGGATGGGGAGATTCACGTCGTTCCCGTACACGCCAGCCAGCGGCGACGGCAGGTTGCCGGTGGGGAACACCGTGTTGGCCGCGCGACCGTACTGACGCACCAGGCGACGGAGATCGCCCAAGCGGTGGCCAGTGAGGTACAACCACTTCGCGCGCTCCTCGAAGAGCAGCGAGACCGCCGCCGCCTGCGTGGTGGGCGCCGCACCAGCCAATGGGCTCATGGCCGGCGAGATCGCCGTCGCACGCAGGGTGTTGAGACCGGCGAACACCGCATCACGATCGGCCTGCGTATCACGACGCAGGCGCGCTTCGAGTTCGATCAGACGGGCTTCCACGCCGTTCGCCACCACCACGCCGGTCGTACGGTCGTACTTGAGCTGTGTGGGAAGGTTGCGGCTGGAGCCGTTGAACCCGGTACGGGTGGACGGCACCCATGGGATACGCGGATCGGCAGGCGTCGTGAGGAACGCGACCCCGTTGATCCCCTCGCCGCGCCCCTGCGCGTCGGGCAGGACGATGGCATAGCGGGAATTCGCCACCGTGAGCGCATTCCACATGCCGTTTTCCTGGCGACCGGACGACGTCGAGTGAGCCGTAACCCACGCGAAGGTCGTCGGCACCGCGGCCACTGCCGCCGCCGCATCGTCGAAGCGCCCCTGGTTGAGCAGCACACGGCCACGACCGAGACGCGCGATGTTCTGCACGCGCGTGTCGGTGCCGGCGCTGGCCAACGCCGAGTCGAAGCTGGCGAGGGCGCGGGCATAGATCTGCACCGTCGTCTGCGGATCGCCGAACTCGGTGCTGTTATCCTTTTCCTCGGAGAACGGCACGCCCGAGCAATAGGCCTCGGCGAAGAACGTCTCGGTGAAGCCGCGGATGCCGTACATCTCGCCGATATTTTGTACCGGCGTCGGCGCCACCTTCCTCAGCACGTTGATGGTACGCGTGGCCCCCGCGCGCACCCGGTGCAGATTCCGATAGAAGTTGTCCAACTCGGGCAGATTGTCGTTCATCGCCCGCTGGTTCGGGAAAAGACGACCATCGAAGGTGTCCGTCGAGTACAACTCGTCGGACACATTCCCGGTGACGACGATCACGTTCTCCAGGCTGGCATTGCCGCCATAGACGTTCTGGAAGTCCTGGATGACACCGAGCCGCAGCGGGGTCGCGCCGGCCGTGGTGGTGTAGTCACCCACGTTGAGCACGTCGGGATCGGTGATTTCCAGCGTATCGGTGGAACACCCGGCCACCACACCCACCGCCAGGAATACTGCACTCGCCGGTCGAATGAAACGACGAGTCACGAAAGAGAATCGCATATGCGTGCTCGCCTCGATCAGAAGTTGAAGTTCATGCGGAACGTGAAGTAGCGCATCGGCGGCGTGGAGAAGAACTCCTCGTTGCCACGCGCATCGCCGTTGCCGACGGTGGTTTCCGGATCGACACCGGTGAACGGCGTCCACACCCCGAGATTACGTCCCGTGAGCACGAGGTTCCAACGCTCGGCCTTGAGCGCCTTGGCCCAGCTGTTCGGCATCTGGTACGACATCGACAGTTCGCGGAAGCGCGTGAACGAGCCGTCTTCGTAGAAGCCCGTGAAGATGGACGCGGCCGCGGCCACAGCCTTGGCCTGCTCTTCCAGCGGGGCGCCGGCGTAGAGGCCCTGGCAGGAGATACCGGCCTGACACTGGTGACGCTTGGTGTTGTTCAGCTTCTTCATGCCCCACTTCGAGTCCATCTGGCCCGAGATGCGGAGCTTGCGGCCGAGCAGCTCGATGGTGGGCGTGAATGCCACTTCGCGCGTGGGGAAGCTGGGGCCGATGAACGTGTTGGCACCGTACGTCATCTCGCCCGCGACCAGGATGCCGTCGCCGTTCGCATCGTTGTACGTGTAGGTGCGACCCCACAGACCGTACAGCGGGAAGCCCGGCGCATTGAGCTGCGTGTTGCGGTTGCCGCTCGGAATCGGGCTGACGCCCTCGCCCAACGTGATGAGTTCGTTGTTGTTGGTCGAGCCGGTGAGAACGAAGTCGAGGCCGATCTTGTCGCTCGTGATCACCTTCTGGTTGTACACGACCTCGAGGCCCTTGTTGCGGACATTGCCGATGTTTTCCAGGCGCGACGTCACGCCGGCAATGGAGGGCGCCACGCGACGATCGATGAGGGCGTCCGTGGTGTTCTTGTTGTAGTACGTGAACTCGAAGTTCGACTTCCCGTCGAACATGGTGAGGTCGAAACCGGCCTCCGTCTCCGCCGAGTACTCGGGGCGGAGCGTGGGGTTACCCAGCGCACCAAGCGTCACACCGGGCTGGTCCGCCGTACCGGAGATCGTCGTGGCGAACGGCGAGAAGAAGCGCAGCGCATCCGTGGCGCCCGGGATCTGCCCCGACGCGCCGTACGTGGCGCGGACGCGGAACGTGTTGACCCAGTCGAAGTCCGGGAAGAAGCTCTGATCGGACATCACCCACGAGGCACCGATCTTGGGGTAGTTCACAGCGCGGAAGTCCTTACCAAACGCGCTGGCCGCGTCGCGACGCAGGCCGGCGGTGAGGAAGAGCTTCTCGTTCACGTTGAACACCTGTTCCACGTAGTAGCCGAGCGTGCGGCGCTCATCGAACGACTGCGACGCGTTGCGCACCGCGGCCGCCGTGATCGTGGTGGCTCCCGGCGGCAACGACTGACCAGTGCCTTCCGCCTGTCCGAAGGAGTTGCGGATGTACTGCATACCGACGGACGTCTTCGAGTTCAGCCACGAGAACACCTGCTTGTTCGCCGTACCGCCGAGGTCGACCGTCTGCTGGTTGATTTCGGCGCGGTTGGCGCTCACCTGACCGACGCGGTTCACGCCAAGGACACCCTGATCGAACAGGTTGATGCCCACGTCGCTGCGCGCGGTGAAGTCGGAGCCGATCGTGGCGCGTGTGGTGAGCCAGCTGATCGGGTTGTACTGCACCTGCACGCTGTTGATGAAACGATTGATCGCCTGGCTGGTCGTACGCGAGAGGATGTCGCCCATGGGGAAGGCGCGGTACCCAAGCAGCTTGACACCGCGGCCATCGACCAGGTCTTCACGCCACTCACCACCGAGCATGCCCACCATGAGGCCGTTGCCGTTGTCCTCGTTCTGCGGCAGGCGCTGGCGGCTGTTGATGTAGCTCGACGACACCTGCAGCGTCGCCTTGGGGCTGATCTGCGCCGTGACGTTGGCGCGGAGACTGTTGCGGTCGAGCGCGTTCGGGCGAATCTGGCTCGAAGGAAGCCCGGTGACCCCACGCTCCTTCATAAGGCGATTGATTTCGATCTCAGGCATCCTGTAGATGCCCGTTTCCCCTTCCGTTTCACCGGACACGAAGAACTGCACCTTGTCGGTACCACCGGACACCTGCATGCCGTACTGCTGGCGGGCGCCCTGATCGACCGGCGAGAGGCTGTCGATGATGAACGCGTTACCGACGCGGAGACTGTCGGCGCGGCAGATCGACGCGGCGATGGAGATCGCGGGGCAACGCACACGCGAACCCGCAGCGGCACCGCTGAGCTGCGTGCCCCACCCGTAGTACATCAGCGGATAGGTGTTCGGGTCGGTGATGCGGCCGTTTTCCGTGTACACGTTCCAACGGGTCTTGCCCGCCTTACCGCGCTTGGTCGTGATGTTGATCACGCCGTTCGCCGCTTCGGTGCCGTACAACGTGGCGGCCGAGGGGCCCTTCACCACTTCGATGTTCTCGATTTCCTCGGGATTGAGGTCGTCGAGGCGCGACGGCGTGGAGCCACCGACGCCGATGGAGGAGCTGCCGGCGTTGGCGGTCATACGCACACCGTCGATGATCACGACGGGATCGTTCGACAGCGAGAGCGACGCCTGACCGCGGATACGGATACGCGAGCCAGCGCCCGTCGCACCCGCCGAGACGACCTGCACACCGGCCGCACGACCGGAGAGCAGCTGGCCCATGTTCTGCACGGGAAGCTCCGCAATCTTTTCCGCCACGTTCACCTGCGCGGTGGCGTTCGCGAGCTCCACCTTCCGCTGCTGACCCGTCACCGTGGTGACGACGGCCGAGAGCGAGAAAGCCGCCTGCGTGAGCGCGACGTCCTGCGTGAGGTTCGCACCCGCCGTGATGTTCACGTTGATGCGCTTGGCCTCGTAGCCGATGCGGCTCACTTCCAGGACAATGGCCCCGGTGTTCGGCACACGGAGCGAATACCGGCCGGTTTCGGCCGTCAGGGCGCCGACCTGGGTGCCCTGCACGAGCACGCGGGCCTGCTGAATGGGCTGGCCGGTGGCCGCATCGGTCACCCGACCGACGACCGTTCCGCCACTTCCCTGTGCCGCGAGGACGGACGGGACAGGCAGCGACATGGCAGCGAGCGCCGCGAGCGCACCCGTAAACAGTCGACGCACCCGCAGCCCATAGGCCGCGGCAGCACGTGGCGGGGAGCAGCGCTCGGTGGCACAGCACTGCTGTGCTCCGTCTCGCTCCGCGCCAGGGGACGCAGCAGGAACGAACAATCGCATCTCGTGACTCCGTGAAGCAGGATCACCGGCCGGCCACCCGATGTTGTGACCGGCAATGGTCCATCGCCGACGTCGTTGCGGTTGCCCACGAGGTGGCACCGGACATCGGGCGAGCGGGACCATTGTGTTGCACGGAAGCCGGAAGCTTCCGGTAGGCTCGGAACTGGAGTGCTGTGGAGCGCGCGGAGGAACCGCTCGCGCGCTGCCTGAGGAGGGAAAAACTGCCGGTCAATGACCGACGAGCCAGAGGGTACGATTCCCCCCACCGACTGTCAATACTTCGCGCGCGGGAGTCGGGGGATTCCTGAGCTCGCCTCAGCATTTCCGACAGTCCGGAATGCCATTTCAACGATTTTCGGCGCTACTGCGTTGGAGCGGGGGCCGTTCGACAATTGACGAGAAAAGCCGCCTTTCGTTTTCCTGAAACACAACGGCGGGTCGGCGACACCGTCGCCTGCCCGCCGTTCTTTATTTGCCCTCGCCGCACAGTCCGCGCTCGCAGCGGCGCCCCAGCGGCCACGGCCGCCGACGTTCAGTACCCCGGCGGCGCCGGCGGCAGGACGAGCTTGATCCCGGCCAAGGCCACCGAGTCCGCGGCGAGCGGCGTCGCGCCTGCCGGCAAGCCGTTCAGCTTGAGGATGTACGCCATCGCGGCCGCGTAGTCCTCCCTCGGGAGTGAGCCAGGATTGCCGTCGGGCATCGTGGTGCGAATCTGCTCGAACAGCGTGAACACCGGCTGTCCCGCCCACTTGGTACGGAAATCGGCCCCGGTCACGTCCTTCGACTCGTGGCACTCAGAGCAGGTCTTGGTCCACACAGCCTGGCCAGCGGTAGCCTGCGAGTCGCTGTAGACAGGGATCGTGTCCACGCCATTGCGCACGGCGTGGCCCTGGGGCAGCGGCTGCTGGGCGGTCATGCTGACGGCCGCGACGACGCTCGTCGCAACAACGGCGAGCAGGAGGGAACCGGGAATCTGAAATAAGCGTGGCATGGCAGAGGAACGTGCAAGGCGGGCGTTTCGCTGGCAAGTCGGTCTCGCGGCCATCGCGCCGCGTCGCCACGATCGGGCGTTGCATTGCGGGCGCGCGGCGCGGCCGACATTTTCGGCGGATGGACGCTTTTTCTACCCCGGATGTTCCCGAACGGGCCGATTCGTCGCCCGCCGCACCCTCCCCCGACGAGTCGGCCCTGCTCGCCGACGGTGCTCTCCCCCGTCGCGACTTTCTGCGATTTGCCGGAAGCGCCGGCGCACTCCTCGCCGCCGGCTGTGCCCCGCCGGTCGCCTTCCCCGCCGCCCCGGCGCGCGGGGTGAGTGATGCAAAAACCACCACCGGCGGCGGTCAGCATGTGGTCGTCATCGGCGCGGGCGCCTGGGGTGGCTGGACGGCGTATCACCTGCGCAAGCGAGGCGTGCGCGTCACCCTCATCGACCAATACGGGCCGGGCAACTCGCGCAGCACGAGCGGCGACGAGACCCGCGGCATCCGTTCCTCCTATGGCGACCGTGCCACCGGCGAGTTGTGGACGCCGTGGGCACGCAGCGCGATTGCCCGCTGGAAGCTGTTCGAGAAGGAATGGGCGCCGGAGTTCCGCACGTCGTTCTTCCATGAAACGGGCGACGTGATCATGCGCGCCACCCGCGAGCCGTTCATCACCCGGACCATCGAACTGTGGAAGGCCAACAACGTCACGCATGAGGTGCTGAGCGGCGACGAGGCGCGCAAGCGGTGGCCGGTGATCAAGGCCGACGACATCACAGTGGCCATCACCGAACCGGACGCCGGTGTCGTGCGCTGCCGCGCCGCCACGCAGGCCGTCGCCTCGGCCGCGCAAAAGATGGGCGCCAAGCTCGTCCTCGGCCGCGTTCGTCCCGGCCCCATCGTGAACGGCAAGATGGACGGTGTGGTGCTCGACGACGGCACGGTGATCCGCGGCGATAGCTATGTCTTCGCCTGCGGGCCGTGGTTGCGGAAGCTGTTTCCGTACATGGAGAACCGTGCGCGTATCCCCATTGGCCATGCGCTGTATTTCGGTGTGCCGATGGGTGACACGCGCTTCCAGTTCCCGAACCTGCCGAGCTTCAACTTCCCCGGCGTGACCGGCTGGCCCATGCTGCCGGTGGACAGTCGCGGCTTCCGCGTGCGCGGCGCCATCGCGCCGACGGTGGCGGCCGGCGCGCCGACTCCGCCGCCGCAGCCCGCGGCGTCGAACGACCCGGCGCTGCAGGACCCCGATCTGAGCCCACGCTGGACCAATCAGGATCGCGTCGATGGCGCACGCCGGTTCCTCGCAGCGCGCTTCCCCATCCTCGCCAACGCGCCGCTGCTGGAAACGCGGGCGTGTCACTACGAGTCGAGCGTGAATCAGAACTTCATCGTGGATCACGTGCCCGACACGATGAACGCCTGGATCGCGGGCCTCGGCCAGGCCGAGGGGTTCAAGTTCGGCCCCGTGATTGGCGAGTACATCGCGCAGCGCGTAACCGGCAACGACGGCGATGCGAAGCTCCAGAAGGCGTTCGCGCTGCCGACGGAACAGTACGATCGGCCGCCGGGATGATCTGTTGCTTTGAGATGTGAGGGAAAAGCACAACACGGAGCGCACGAAGGAACGGAGGGCACGGAGAACGGCAACAGCAGTTCTCCGTGCCCTCTTTGCCTCGGTGAACTCCGTGTTGTGGTTTGTTGAATTTCCCGCTGCAGCAGGCAACGGCCATTGCGCGCCTATCGCGACCCGCGTTTCGTTCTCGCATGCGCAAATACCTGCTCTACAGCACCGCCGCGCTGTTCTTCGCCTACGAACAGTGGTCGTTCTACCAGTGGATGCAGCAGCACGGCACCGTAAGTGCAGGGCTCACGCACGCGTGGCTCACGCTGCGGCAGGACCCCATGGTGTTCATGGCCTGGAACGACATGGGCATCTTCACGGCCGTGGTGCTCACGTGGCTGTGGCGTGACCTCAGGAAGACCGGTCGCACGCTCGCGTGGTGGCCGGCGACGCTGCTGATGGGATGTCCGCCGTTGCTGGTGTATCTGGGCCGTTACACCCACCCAGAACCCTCAACACACGACCCTCGACCCTGAACGGGAATCACGGTCAGTCGACCACGCGATGTTCGTGTGTGCGACTGCCAGCACGCCCGTCCAGAGTTCAGGGTCGTGGGTTCAGGGTCATGGGTGGGTGCGATTATCCCCAGCGAGAAAGCGCATCGTTTCGCCGTGTTTCAGCACCACGAAACGCTCGCGCGGAATGCCACGGGCTTCCAGTGCCTGCGCGAGATCTCGCGGCGGCTGATCGAGCGGTTCGTCAGTCAGCGAGAAGGTGCCCCAATGCACACCGATCGCCTGCTTCGCGCCCACATCGAGCATCACCTGCACCGCTTCATCGGGATTCACGTGCTGTGACCGCATGAACCAGCGCGGCTCGTAGGCGCCGATGGCGATGGCGGCCGCATCGAAGAAGCCGAATTGCTCGCCAATGCGCTGCGGCTCGTGTGAGTAGCCCAAATCGCCGGAATACCAAAAGCGAAAATGATCGTGCACGAGCGCCCAACTGCCCCAAAGGGAGGCGTTGCGGTCGAATCCCGTGCGATTCGACCAGTGCTGCACCGGGAGAAAGTGCAGCGCGATGCTCCCCTGCCCCACGGCCATCGTGGTGCTCGCGTCCCAATCGAGGGCTTCGATGTGCGGCAACGCGCCGCGCGTGCGTGGCAGGTTGCGGGCGAACCAGGCTTCGGTGCCACGCGGTACATAAAAGCGCGGTGCACCGCCCGCCTGCCGCGCCACGGCTCGCACCGACGGGCGATCGAGATGATCGTAATGATTGTGCGTAAGCAGCACCGCATCGATGTGCGGCAACTGCGCCGGCGTGAGCCCCGGCGGCTGGTGACGACGCGGGCCCAGATACCGGAACGGTGATGCCGTTCGACTGAAGACCGGA
>NZ_JBIJAW010000418.1:0-2691 GCF_044345575.1 Gemmatimonas sp. | reverse complement strand
CGGATGCTGTTGCAGGTCGTCCGCCCGGCCTCGCAGTAGCCCCGCTTCTTAGCGGACCTCCCGGCCGAGGCACACTCCCGCCGATCATTGCAGGGCACCAATTTTCCAGTGCCTACCCCGAGCGGACACGGCCTGCGTCGTTCGACGCGCCTCCGCCCGCCCTCAGTCCTGCTGGAGATGGGGATGACTTCGCCCACCGCTTCCGCCGTGCCCTCCCTCAACAACACCCTCGCCGGCGTTCCCTCGCCTCTCACCTCGGCGGTCGGTGGTCCGCGACCGCCTCTGGGAACCGTGAACGCGCTCTTCTTCGATGCGGTCGAGCGGTTCGACCGGGCCGACGCCCTGCTGTACAAGGTGAACGGCGTATGGGAGCCCACCAGCCACCGCACCGTGCTCCAGCGTGTGCGGCACGTGGCGCTCGGCCTGGCCAGACTCGGTATCGTCGCGCAGGATCGCGTCGCGTTGCTGTCGGAGAACCGCCCGGAGTGGCTCATCGCCGACTATGCCTGCCTCTGCAGTGCAATCGTCGACGTGCCGGTGTATCCCACGCTGCCCGCCGAACAGATCCCCTACCTCCTCAACGACTCCGGCGCACGCGCCATCTTCGTGTCCACCGCCGATCAGGCACGCAAGGTGGCCACGGTGCGCGCGGAGGCGCCGGCGCTGCAGTGGATCATCGGTTTCGCGGCCACCAAAGACGACGGCTGCGATATCACGCTCGCCGAACTCGAAGCCCTCGGCGCGCAGGACGACTCGCCCGAACGGTCCACCACGTTCAAGCAGGCGGCGCTCGAGGTCACGCCCGATCAGCTCGTCACGCTGATCTACACCTCGGGAACCACCGGGAATCCCAAGGGCGTGATGCTCACGCAGGACAACCTGCACTCCAATCTGCAGGCCACGCGGGCGACGATGCCGGTGAGCACGGCCGACACCGCGCTCAGCTTCCTCCCGCTCAGCCACATCTTCGAGCGCACCGGCGACTACTTCCTCTTCGCCAACGGTGTACGCATCGCCTACGCCGAGTCGGTTGATACGGTGCCGGTGAACATGAGCGAGGTGAAGCCGTCGCTCATGATGAGCGTGCCCCGGTTGTACGAGAAGATTTACGCGCGCGTGCTCGACAATGCGCTGTCGTCGGGCGGCCTGAAGACGCAGATCTTCTTCTGGGCCAAGGGCGTGGGCGATCGCTGGGCCTCGGAGAAGCTCGCGGGGCGCGAACCCGCTGGCCTGCTCGGCCTGCAGTATCGCATTGCCGACAAGCTCGTGTTCTCGAAGCTGCGTGAGCGCACCGGCGGCAACATCCGCTATTTCATCTCGGGGGGTGCGCCGCTCTCGCCCGACATCGCGAAGTTCTTCTATTCGGCAGGGCTCATCATCCTCGAGGGATACGGGCTCACGGAAACGTCGCCGGTCATCTCCGCGAACAACCTCAACGACTACCGCCTCGGCAGCGTGGGCAAGCCGATCGCCGGGGTGGAAGTGCGCATCGCGAAGGATGGCGAGATCCTTACGCGGGGGCCGCACGTGATGCGCGGCTATTACAACAACGAGCAGGCCACGAAGGACACGATCTCCGAGGACGGCTGGTTCCACACCGGCGACATCGGCGTGATCGAGGACGGGTTCCTGCGCATCACCGATCGCAAGAAGGACATCATCGTGACGGCGGGTGGCAAGAACATCGCGCCGCAGCCGATCGAGAACATGCTCAAGACCAACAAGTATGTCTCGCAGGCGGTGATGATCGGCGACAAGCGCAAATTCCCCGTGGTGCTGATCGTGCCCGACTGGGATCAGGTGGAGAAGTGGGCGGCGCACAAGCAGATCGTCTGGACGTCGCGCGCCGAACTGATGGCGATGCCGACGGTGCAGGCGAAGATGGAGAAGGAAGTGAAGGAGCAGCTGAAGGGGCTCGCCAGTTTCGAAATGCCGAAGAAGGTGAAGCTGATCGAGCACGACTTCAGCATCGAGCGTGGCGAACTCACGCCCACGCTCAAGGTGAAGCGCCGCGTCATCGACAAGACCTACAAGGCGCAGATCGACGAGTTGTACGTAGGCGCGGACTGACGGGGGCGCCGCGAGCGGCGTGGGTGACGCGGTAGTGACGTGTGGGCGACCACCCGCAGACGGCAGACGGCAGGAACCACAGCACGCAGTTTCGGAGGAGTGTGGTACAACAAAACGGGGGCGGCCGCTTCGCGGCGCCCCCGATTTCCTTTGCGGCTTGGCCATCGCCGGCGCGCGCAGCGCAGGCCGGCGTGTTGTTCTACCGCATTCCTCCGAAACTGCGTGCTGTGGTTCCTGCCGTCTGCCGTCTGCGGGTAGTCGTACGCCCCACACCCACCCCACAGGATCCTGCCCTCACGGCGCGCGCCGCCGCAGCTCCACGAGTCCGCTGGCGCGCGTCGTCACTTCGGCCACCCACTCGGTGGTATCGCGCGCGAGTTCCTTGAGGCCGGTGGGCATGGGCGTACCTGCCGGAGCGAGGACGCGCCCCCCAACGCGGACCGCCCGCACGATGCTCTCGAGCATGTCCGGGGTCGTGTGTGCGGGGTCCACGGCGGCGGCGGCGAGGGTTTCGACACCGAGGGGCAGGCGCTCACGCACGGCGAGCGTACTGCAGGGTGCCGAGGGCGACGCGACGCCCGCCGGTGGGTTGAGCCAGACCTGGGCGATCGGCACGAGGTC
>NZ_JBIJAW010000417.1:0-2692 GCF_044345575.1 Gemmatimonas sp. | reverse complement strand
TGGCCGATACGGTGCTGTTCTTCGCGAGCCCGTGGGCGCGTTCCGTGACAGGGCAGAATCTGATCGTGGATGGCGGGCTGGTGTTCGGCTGAGCCGCCGCCCGCACACCCACCTCTCAGCGCATCCGCAGTACCACATACGTGAAGGCCTGCACACCACCGCTCGGGGTGGTGTGCTCTTCGCGATGTGACGCGACCAAGTCGAACGCCTCACCAAACTCCGCCGCCAACGACAGGTCGCTGTAACGGCAAGTCTCCAGCCCACTGCAACGCAGTGGCCCATCGTCAGCGAAGGTCGCCACGATCGCATGGCCTCCGGCGCGCAGCGCAGTGCGTAGCTGCTGAACGTAGCGGGCCCGATCGGCGGCGTCGGTGAGGAAGTGAAAGACCGCCCGATCGTGCCACACGTCGTACGCCGAGGGAGCCAGTGCCACCTCGAGCACATCGGCCGCCAGCCACGTGACCGGTGCGGCGGCGTCGCCGAGACGCGCGCGAGATACGTCGAGCGCGGCAGCAGAGATATCGAGCACCGTGAGATGCTCGTATCCCCGCGAGAGCAGCGCATCCGTCAGCCGCGATGCACCGGCGCCCACATCGATGATCCGCGCATTACGCGACGGCGCAACCTCGGCGATGATGGCGAGCGATAAGGTCGGTTCGGCCTGATACCAGCTCACCGTGTCCACCGCCTTGGTGCGATAGACGTGCTCCCAGTGTTCGGTTCGGTTCATGGCGAATATGTCCAGTAGCGTGACGGTCGGCCTGATCAATACTATAGGCACATGACCACACCACGCGATGCGCTCGCCCTGCATGCTGCCGGCAAAACCACCCACGCGCGAGTCGCGAACACGCGGACCGCCACGCTGGCGGCCATCGCGCTGACCGTTGGCATGCTCAACGGCGTCGGCGCACAGAGCGCGCCCGTTGCACCGACTGATCAACGCATCGATGTCGTCACGCCGCTGGCGCCTGAGCTGGCCACCCTCGGCGCGTATCCCATTGGCGTGCGGACTATCAGCGTAACCGACCGCAACCGACGCGATGTACTGCGCATGATCGCCGGGGACAGTACCGCGCGATACGACCGGTCTCTCACGCTCGAAGTGTGGTATCCCGCGGCGGGCCCGAGCTCCGAACGGCTCGGAGAATATCGGGTCATCATGCGCGACCCAACGGTCACCGTATCGCTCTTCGGCCGAGCCATGCGCGATGCCGCGCCGCGTGATGGTGACGCGCCGTTTCCGCTGGTCATCATCTCACACGGATACCCCGGCAATCGCTACCTGCTCAGCCACCTCGGCGAGAACCTGGCCAGCAAGGGCTACGTTGTGGTCTCCATCGATCACGCGGAAAGCACGTACGACAACGCCAAGGCATTCGCCAGTACGCTGTACAATCGGCCACTCGATCAACTGTTCGTGTTGCGATCGATTGCCGAGCTTGCCGCACCGGCGTCGAAGAGTTTCCTCGCTGGTCGGGTAAACGTGAGCCGCACCGGCGTCATTGGGTATTCGATGGGCGGGTACGGCGTGGTCAACGCCATCGGCGGTGGCTTCAGAACGGCGGCCGCCACATTGCCGGGTGCGCCGCCGCGGGCGCTGCTGCTCGAGCGCAGCGCCGACACGCCATCGTATCAGCAGACCGGCGGAGATACACGCATCGCCGCGGCGGTGGCCATTGGTCCGTGGGGCATGCAAGCCGGCTTCTGGGATGCCGCAGGCTTGGCCGGCATTCGCACCCCCACGCTGTTCGTTGCCGGCAGTGCCGACGACGTCTCGGGGTATGAGAACGGGACGCGCGCGTTGTTTCGCGGAGCGGTCAACGCCGATCGCTATCTGCTCACATTTCTCGGGGCGGGACACAACGCCGGTGCACCGATTCCGGCGCCCGCCGAGAGCTACGCCTTCTCAGAAGCGCTCAAGTCCTTCCCGTTCACGCACTACGCCGACCCCATGTGGGATACGCGTCGCATGAACAACATCCTGGCGCATTTCGTCACGGCGCACTTCAACGCGCGCCTCAAGGGCGACAGCAGCACGCTTGCCTATCTGCAGCTGGTGCCGAATGGGAAAGACGGCGTGTACGCCGTCGATCGCAGCGGCAATCCACTCGCGTCCCACACCTACTGGAAGGGGTTCAAGCGGGGGACGGCGGCAGGGCTGATGCTCGAGGCGGAGCGGGCGGCCGCGCGCCGGCCGTAGTCAGCTGACGGGCATCAGATCTTTCGGATCGGTCCCGGATACGTTGCAAGCAGGGCGTCGGCAGTCACCAGCGTGATGCCTTCGCTGAGCGCCTGTGCCAGCAGGAGGCGATCGAAGGGATCGCGATGAATATCCGGCAGCCCCTCAACACTGACCGCGTGCTGGCTGGTGATGGCGAGTTCCGTGTATCCATTGTCCAGGAGGCCACGGCGCAACACGCGTGGTTCGACCCGAAAGTCCTTGCGGCCGAGGGAGTTCTTGATGGTGATCTCCCAGAGGCTTACTGCGCTAAACCACAGGTCGTTGCCGGGATCGTTTAGCAGCTTGCGCGCACTGGCCGTGAGCCGCTTGGAGTTGCCAGCCGCCCAGAGCAACACCTGGGTGTCGAGTAGCAGCTTCACGCGCCGAGGCCGAACAAGGCGGCAATCTCATCCTCGCCCATGCGGTCGAAGTCCTTGGGCACCGCGATCTCGCCTGCCAGAAAGCCCA
>NZ_JBIJAW010000416.1:0-2701 GCF_044345575.1 Gemmatimonas sp. | reverse complement strand
GCTCACGGTGGTGGATGCGGCGCGGTGGCAGAAGCGGTGGTGGCACAATGCGCTCGAGCGCGCGCAGGTGAGCACCGCCACGCACGTGTATCTCAACTGGACGCACAAGCTGTCGGCGGAACGACTCACCAGCGTGCAGCAGTCGTTGCGCGAGGTGAACGCGCGGGCGGCGTTCGTGGAAACGCCGGGGTACGTGGAGGAGTTGGCGCAGTTGGCGGATGCCGTTCGCCACGATGCGGCGCGCGGTGGACGCGTGGCGGGCGCGACGTCGGCGAGCGAGGGGACGGGCCACAAGCACACGCACCCCTTCGGCAGCGTGTCGCTCCCAATGCCGCCCGTCGTGGCACGCCGCGCCTTCGAGCAGTTCGTGCGCGAACTGCCACCGTCGGTGGTGCGCGCGAAGGGGCTCGTGCGTTTTGCGGAGGAGCCCGGGCCGATGTACGTGTGGCACCGGGTGCCCGGTCGGAGCGGCGTGCGACTCGATCAGTCGTGGCCGCACGCCGATGCGCAGCCCACGGCGTTGTTCATCGGGGTGGAGATGCCGGTCGAGAACATCGCGGCCGACCTCGTTCGGCTCGCCATGGGGTGATCTGCGGCCTGACGTGGCATAAGGAGGCTCGAAAGCGGTGTGCGAACCTTACGGCAGGGCCTCGAGATCCTTCTGCGTCAGGGGCGTACTACGCCCGGCGGTGGACGCGCGCACCTTCGCCACCTCCTCGACAGTCACAGCCGAGGCGGAGTTTCCGAAGCTGCTACGCACGTAGGTGAGCACCGCCGCGATCTCTTCATCGGTCATCGCCACGCCGGTCCCGTACGCCAGCATCATGCCGTTGTACGTGGTGCCCTTCACGGTGAGTTCACCCTGCAGGCCGTGCAGCACGATGGCGATGGGGCGTGCGACCGGGCCGGTAATCCACTCCGAACCGGCAAGCGGTGGGAAGGCACCGGGTACCCCGGCGCCGTTCTGCTGGTGACAGGCGATGCAGCGACCGTACACCTCCTGTCCTTTTTGCATCGACGCGGCACCGGCCGCCGCAACGGGCGCTGACGAATCGGTGGGAGTCGTTGCATTCGCCGGGGGAGCGCTTCCTGCGGGTGCCGTGTCGGCCGGCTTGTCGCCGCCGCATGCCGTGAGGCTCAGGACACCGACCAGCAACGTCAGCGGAATGATCGAGGATCGCATGGTTCGAGCGGAGTGGGGTGAACGGAACGGGAATCCCTCGTGGACCGGCACGACCGAGGCGACCGGCACCATCGCCGGGCATCTGACTACGTGTATACTGGGGTCGACTGCGCGTTCCCACAGCAGGAATTCCCCTACGAGTCCGATACGAGTCCGAAGTGCAGTCGCGCGAGGCAACGGCCTTCCACGGCGCTGCCAGGTTCGGCACGTTTCAATGACCCTCTTTCATACATATCTCGACATCCGACCGATGATCCCACTCGCTGCTCGTACCGTGCCCCTGGTCCCCGCGGTCGCCCTTGGTGTCGCGCTCTGCGCCGCTTGGCCCGGGCCGGCTGGCGCCTCGCGCCTGCCGCATCTCAAGCTCAAGCGCTCGTTCCCGGCCAAGGACACGGTACTGACCTCGAGCCCCGATGCGGTGCGCCTGTGGCTCACCGAACGGTCCGAGCTGCCGGCCACGAAGATCACCGTCACCACCGACGCGAAGGCGCCTGTGGCGACCGAGAAGGTTACACGCGCCGCCGGTGCCGATGCGCCCATCGAGGCCAAGTTCACCACGCCGCTCGCCGCCGGTCGCTACACCGTGACGTGGAGGACGATGTCGAAGGACGGCCACGTGGTGAACGGCACGTTCGGCTTCACGGTGAAGTCGGCGCCCTGACATGGAGGCGACCGCGTGGGGCCCGCTGACGGCGAAGATGCTGCTGTACGTCGGGGCGCTCATGGCGGTTGGTCGGGGGAGCGTCGCGTTTCTCGATCCCGAGTGGAAGGCGGGGGCGCGCAGCGTATTCGATACGGCGATGCCACGAACTGTCGCGCGTATCGGCGCGCTCGCGCTGATGGCGGCGCCGCTGCTGTTGCTGCAGCTGCAGCTCGACGCACTCGAGATGACGCGCGCCGACATTCCCGTCCTGCTGGCTGATACCGCCTGGGGACACGGGTGGAGTCAGCTCACGATGGCCTGCCTGCTCGCATCGGTCGCGCTGGTGCTCCCCGTCGCGCGCACGACGTCGCTCGTGCTGCTCATCGCGTCGCTCGGCGTGGCCGCGGCGCTCGGTGGCCTGGGGCACGCGGCTGCCGACGAACAGTGGCCGATCGGTGCGCGCGTACTCGATGCGATGCACGTGGCCGCGATGGGCGCCTGGATCGGTGGGCTGCTCACCACGCTGCTCATCACCCGCGTGCCGGCCTTCGCGCTGCGCGATGCGGCGTGGCGCACCTTCAGTCGTACCGCGACGATCATGGCCCCCGTGACCGTGCTCACGGGCGTCGGGAGCGGGGCGCGGCTGTTGCTGGGGATGCCGCCCGCGATGATCGTCTCGAGCGACTACGGCTTCCTGCTACTGGTCAAGACCGTGCTCGTCATCGTCGTGCTCGCCATCGGCGCTCGGCAGCGATCACGAATCGCGCGTGGTGCGGCGCCGGTAAACCGCACCATGTGGGTGGAAATCGGTGTGGCGACCTTTGTGCTGTGGGTCACCGCAGTGCTCACCGGCACCGCGCCGCCGGGCGAGTAGG
>NZ_JBIJAW010000122.1:0-9161 GCF_044345575.1 Gemmatimonas sp. | reverse complement strand
GAAGACCGCTGGCTGTCCTTCATGCAACACCTGCGCCAGTCCGCGCTCGATCACCCACCGGGGGAACTGCCGGAACCAGCCGCCACCCGCCACCGGCACGTTGATGCCGGCCACCGGCCACACGGCAGGGGGGTACTCGTGCAAGGGCCCTGACTCAGTGAGCAGTACATGCGGCTCGCGGCCGCCGCTCGCTGTCCCGTACCCGGGGCGGGTTATTGGGAAGCGACTCGAGTCGTATGTGTACCCTTCTTCCACCAAAACGCGCGCCGCCCACTGCACCGCGTCGGTGAGCGAGAAGCTGGGGGCACGATAGCCGTCGACCGCTACACCCGATGCGTCTTCCAGTACGGCCTTCGCGCGGCGCACATCTTCACGGAACGCGGTTTCGCTGATGGTAGGGATACGCTGGTGCCAGTAGCCGTGCGAGGCCACTTCGTGCCCCGCGTCTGCAATACGCCGCACCAGCTGCGGATAGCGCTCGGCCACCCAGCCAAGGGTGAAGAACGTGCCCGTGGCCCCGTGGTCGGCACAAAGCTGTAACAGCACGTCGGTGTTGCGCTCCACGCGGCTTTCGTATGTGTGCCACTGCTCGCGAGTCACGTACTGTTCGAATGCATTCACCTGAAACCAATCTTCCACATCCACGGTGAACACCGGCACCGCCCGCCCGTAGCCGGGCGGACGGTGCGTGCTGGCAGTGTTCACCGGAGACATGGAGTCACCTGACACTCACTTGCGAATGCTGTCCTTGCGCGCCTTCGGGAACTTGTCCGAAAGCTGGTCGGTGTACTGGCGCTCGCCCTCGCCCACATAAATCTGACGCGGGCGCGCGATCTTCTGTTCCTTGTCCAGGATCATCTCTTCCCACTGCGCCATCCAGCCGGCCACGCGCGCCACGGCAAACAGCACCGTGAAGAAGTCCGTGGGGAACGCCATGCTGCGGTAGATGAGCCCCGTGTAGAAATCCACGTTGGGGTAGAGCTTGCGCGCGATGAAGTAGTCGTCGCTGAGGGCAATGCGCTCGAGCTCGAGGGCGATCTCGAGATCCTTGTCCATACCCACCTGTGCGAACACTTCGTCTGCGAGCTTCTTCACGATACGGGCCCGCGGGTCGTAGCTCTTGTACACGCGGTGGCCGAATCCCATCAGGCGCTGTTCACCCTTGCCGCTCTTTACGGCCTCGATGAAGGCCGGAATGTTCTTCTTGTCGCCGATGTCGCTGATCATGCGCAATACGGCTTCGTTGGCGCCGCCATGCAGCGGGCCGAAAAGGGCGGCAATACCACCGGCGACCGCCGAGAACGGATCCACCCCCGACGAACCGATCGCACGCACCGCGCTCGTGCTGCAGTTCTGCTCGTGGTCGGCATGCAGGATGAACAGCACCTCCAGCGCCTTCACGAACACCGGGTTCGCTTCGTACTTGGGCTCCGACATGCGCGCCACCATGGAGAGGAAGTTCTCCGTGTAGCTGAGATCATTGTCGGGATAGATGAACGGCAACCCCTTCACGTGGCGGTACGCGAACGCCGCGATCGTGGGCAGCTTCGCCATCAGACGGATCATGCTGATGTAGCGCTGCTGCGGATCGTGGATGTCGCGCGCCTGCGGATAGAAGCTCGACAGCGCCGCGGTGGCGCTGCAGAGCATGTTCATGGGGTGCGCGTCGTACCGGAAGCCCTCGAGGAACTTGCGGATATTCTCGTGCACGTAGGTGTGAAACGTGATGTCGTGCACCCACGTGTCGTACTGCTTCTGATCGGGCAGATTGCCGTGGCGCAGCAGGTACGCCACTTCGAGGAAGGTGGCGTTCTCGGCCAGCTGCTCGATGGGATAGCCGCGATAACGCAGGATTCCCTTGTCGCCGTCGATGAAGGTGATCGCGCTGCGGCACGACGCGGTGTTCATGAACGCCGGGTCGTAGCTCAGCGTACCGAACTCGCCGGCCTCGCGCTTCACCTGCTTGATGTCGCTCGCGCGAATGTACGTGTCCCCTTCGGGACCTTCGGTGCGAATGGGGGCGCTGTAGCTGTTGCCGGTGCGGCTGTCACGGAGTTCGAGCGCGTCGGTGGGCGCGCCGGCTGCGGCGGTGGGCTGGCTCATCGGAGGCAGAGTGCTCCAGAAAACGCTGGGGAGGTTGAACGGAACTACGTGGAAACTGAAAACTAAATGAAGGGGCTCAGCTGCGTGGAAGCGACAGCACAAAGGCCAGGGCGGTGCCGCACGCGCGCTCCGCCGAACGATCCTCGAGCTGACTTCCGACCGCCGCGAGCATCCGCTGGCACATGGCAATCCCGAGGCCGCTACTGGTTACCGATGGCAAGGCACCGGTGAGTCCGGCGTGTCGCAACTGCGCCCGCACCGTGGCGGGCAGCCCCTCGCCGGTATCGGCAACCACGAATTGGACCGTCTGCCCGTCCAGTTCTTCGGCTGATACCGTCACCGAACCGGTCGACGTGAATCTGAGGGCGTTTGTCACGAGGTTGAGCAGCACCCGATGCAGCATGTCGGCATGCCCGAGGCGGCGGTCGTGCGGCACGCTGCTCCAGCGGAGCAGCAGGTTCTTCTCCTCGGCGATGGGCTGCACCAAGCCACGCACTGCGCTCCACATGTCACTCATGGAGAACGCCGATGCGGGGCGGGCGCCCATGTCTCCGGCAGCGCCTCGGGCGAAATCGAGGGCGTCGCTAGTGAGCGAGGCCATCCCGAAGGCCGCCGAGTAGAGCAGCCCCAGCTGCTTCTCCTGCAGCGGCGTGACCGGCCCGGCATGCCCGGCGCGCAGACGCTCGATGAGCACCAGCATGCTCGACAGCGGCGAGCGGAGGTCGTGCGTGATTCCCACCAGCAGCGGGAGCGCATCGGGTAAAGCGTCGGGCGGCATCGAGACGTGCCCGAGGGCGCTGGCGCCTTCGGCAACCAGCGCGGCGATCGCTTCGGGTGAGACATCCACCCCCGTATCTGCGGCGGTGCCCGAAGCTCCGAAGCTCCCTGCTGTCGTCGCCGAGGGTTCGATCGGCTTGGCGTGCGTCATCATCGATCAGCGGGGAGTGTTCGCCGTCAATCGGCGGCGCCCGACAGGGCGTCGCGCTTGAAGCCGTGCTTCTCCATGAGCCGGTACAGCGTGGTGCGGTCGATGCCCGCCAGACGCGCCGCCTTGCTCATGTTGCCACCGGCCCGCGTGGTAAGCCGGGACAGGTATTCCTTTTCGAAGTGCGTGATGAGGTTGTCCTTCGCCACGTGGAAGGCCTCGTTCATGATGCCAGCCGGCAGCCCTGACTCGGCGGCCGCTTCCACCGGGCCGTCGTCGTACACCGGGATGTCGTCGGGTGTAATGGAGCGCCCGGCATCGGCGATCACCGCCAGGTGCTCGATGACATTCTGCAGCTCGCGCACGTTGCCGCGCCATGGGCGCGACTGGAGGAACGCAACCGTCTCCGGCTCGAGCTCCGGAGCCGGCGCCCCGCTCGCGCGGTGCCGTTCCCAGCTGCGCTTGAGGAAGAACTCGGCCAGCAGCGGAATGTCTTCGATGCGCTTGCGCAGTGGCGGCAACTTGATGGGGACCACGCGCAGACGATAGAAGAGGTCTTCGCGCAAAATCCCCTGCTGCACGCTCTCCTGCGGGTCCCGGTTGGTGGCGCTGATAAAGCGCACATCCACCACGGCGTCCTGCGTTTCACTGCCCAGGCGACGAACCACCCCGTCCTGCAGCACGCGGAGGAGCTTCGCCTGCAGCGGCATGGTCATTTCGGCGAGCTCGTCGAGGAACAGCGTGCCCCCGTTGGCCACTTCCAGTAGGCCGGCCTTGTCGCGATCGGCGCCGGTGAAGGCGCCCTTGCGATAGCCGAACATTTCCGATTCGAGCAGGTTGTCGGGGAGGGCGGCGCAGTTCACCGGTACGAGCTTGCGCTGCGCGCGCCGGCTGTGCTTGTGGATGAACTGCGCAATCATCTCCTTGCCGGTGCCGCTTTCGCCGGAAATCATCACGCTGGCGTCGGTGGCGGCGACCTTCTGCGCGAGTTCGACGGCCTTCTTGAAGCTGGGGGAAATGCCCAGCAGGGCCATGCTTTCGCCAGCGCCGTTCTGCGTCATGAGCGCCGACGGCTTGATCGCCTCGCGGGATTCCCGGGTCGCCGCCGCCGCATGGGCGGCGCGCCCCACCAGCACCTGCAGGTGGCCGGCCGAGAACGGCTTGGGGAGGTAATCCCAGGCACCGGCGCGCAGGGCATCAATGCTCGACTGCACGGTGGGGTTGCCGGTCATGACCACCACGATGACGCCCTTGTGGGCCTCGACGGCGGCCTTGAGGACCTCCATTCCCGAGATTTGGTTGTTCAGGAAGAGGTCAACGAGGACCAGGTCGAAGCGCCTGCGGCGCAGGAGTTCGAGCGCCTCTTCGCCGCGTCCGGTGCTGGTGACGTTGTGCCCATCCATTTGGAGGACGGAGACGCAGCCTTCGCGGAGGGTGCGGTCGTCGTCCACCACGAGGATGCGCAGGCCCGTTCCCTTGTCGGGAATGGCAGTAGCACCAGCGTCGGGGAAGTATGGATCGGTCATTGCGTGTGCGGCGTGTGAGGTCGGCGTCGATTCCGAAACGCGGTGCCGACGCCGAGGGCAGGAACGGCCCAGACAGGCGAAATACCGTGGCGCGGGGGTTGCGTCAAGGATTTTCGTTGCCTGATCTCAACAGTATCCGTGTCGTGACTGCAACACTCGGCAAAAGGTCACCAACCTGTTGTCTTAGCGCTGCGACACCTGTGCGCTTACGCATCACTGTGTTGCCAGCGAGATTGGTGAGCCGTCATTAGCCAGACATTACGCCAGTTCCCCACGCCGTCATATCAATGTCCGGACAGCAGATTCAGCCCGCAGCAGCGCGCGACGTTGCGCCCGACCTGTATCAGGAGGGGCCACCGCCCTCCGATTGGGGGGGCGGGAATGAGACCCCTCAGGAACCGAAGGGGCCGAGCCTCGGCCGGTATCTGGCAGCGATCAACCGGTTCAAGTGGCTGGTGCTGGTGCTTACGCTGGCGGGGCTGGGTGGCGGGTATTTCGCGACGCGTTTCCTTACGCCGGAATACGCGGTGCAGGCGACCATTCTGCTGGAGCAGGGGACCGATGTCCAGGGACAGAACCGCGGACCCATCCAGGCGCAGGAGCTGCTGCAGGCGTCGGGATGGCAAGATCTCGTGCGGTCGTACGCCATCGCCGACCCCGTGGTGACCGAACTTGGGTTGTTCGTTACGCCCGCGCTGGAAAGCGACAGCCTGCTCTTCCGCAGCTTCCGGGTGGATCAGTCGCGTCTCCGGGCCGGCGACTACCGCCTCAACGTGAGTGGCACCCGCTACACGCTGAGCACCAAGGCCGGTGTCCAAGTGGAAACAGGGGGCGTTGGCGACTCCGTGGGAGCGCAGATCGGGTTTCTTTGGCAGCCTAGTTCGGCGCAACTGAACGGTCGCGGCTCCCTCGACTTTGCCGTGCAGACGCCGCGCGAAGCGTCACTTGCGCTGATCAAGAAGCTCAACTTGAAGCTCGAGAACGGCTCGAGCTTCATGTTCCTCACCCTCACGGGGCCGAACGCGCAGCGCACGGCCGCGACGCTCAACACGTGGGTCGAGCAGTTCGTTGCGGTCGCGACGGCCTTAAAGAAGAAGAACGTGACGAGTGTGGCCGCGATCCTCGAAGGGCAGCGCGAGTACGCCGCCAGGTCCCTCGCCGACGCCGAGAGCGCGCTGGAAAGCTTCCGTGTGCGTACGGTCACGGAGCCCAACGAGCGGCAGACGATTACCCCGGGCATCGAGATGACCACCAGCCCGGTGTTCGACAACTATTTCCGCGACAAGGTGATGGCGGAGAACTACCAGCGTGATCGGCAGGCGCTGGAGCGTATTCTGGCGCAGCAGAAGCAGGGCGGCGCCTCCATCACGCGCGAAGCCGTACTAAGCGTGCCAATGGTCAACAGCGACCCTGCGGCGGAAGATCTTCGTAAGTTTTTGAACGAGCAGGCCGAACGCGAATTCACCTTGCGTCGGCTGCGCGAGAGCTACACCGACGAGTTCCAGAAGGTAAAGGACGAGCAGGCAGCCCTCGCGAGCCTTCGCAGCACCTCCGTACCTGCGGCGCTCAACGCCTACCTCGACCAGTTGCGACTACGCGAGCGCAACCTCACCGCGACCATCGAAAGCAGCAGCAAGGACCTGCGCGGTATCCCTGCCCGCACCATCGAAGAGCAGCGCCTCAAGCGGCAGGTCGAGATGAGCGCGGCGATGTACCAGAATCTCAATCTCAAGGCGGCTGAGGCGAAGCTGGCCGATGCAGCGACGGTTCCTGACGTCAGCATTCTCGATCCCGCCGTGCCGCCGCTACGCCCCACCACGAACACGGCACCGGTGCTGATTTTGGGCGGTGCTGGGGCGGCATTGGCGTTGGGAATTCTCCTGGCGATCTTGCTCGATCAGGTGGACAAGCGGTTCCGCTACCCCGAGCAGGTCACTGATGATCTCGGCCTGTTCGTGCTTGGCGTGGTGCCGGTGATCGACAGAAAAACGAAGAAGAGCAAGGCGGACCAGGCCGCGCAGGTGGTGGAGGCTTTTCGCACCATACGCATGAACGTGCGCTACGCGGCCGATCCAAGCCGTCCGCTGACCATGACCATCACGAGCCCCGGGCCGAATGATGGCAAGAGTCTCATTGCGAGTAACCTTGCGTTGAGCTTTGCCGAAGCGGGGGTTCGGACTCTCCTGATTGACGGTGATATTCGGCGCGGAGAGCTGGCGAATACCTTTGGTATTTCCGCAAAGCCCGGCTTGGTGGAATATCTGGATGGTACGGCACTGATCGCCGAGGTGCTCTATCCGGTGGAAGCCCATCCGAATCTCACGCTCATTCCTGGTGGTGCGCGCCGGCGGAAGGCGCCTGAACTGTTGGCCACTCCTCGCCTTAGTCAATTGATCGGCCAGATGGCATCGGACTACGACGTGATCATCGTAGACTCGCCGCCGCTGGGGGCCGGTTTCGACGCGTATGCCCTCGCCACCGCGACCACGAATATGGCGCTGGTGATGCGTGCTGGCGTCACCGATCGCAAGATGGCGCAGGCCAAGATGGCGGTAGTGGACACGCTTCCGGTGCGGGTGATGGGAGCCGTGCTGAATGGCATCAAGCTGACCGGCGCGTACGAGTACTATTCGTACTATCAGGACTACGCCGCAAAAGACGAGGAGTCGGTGCCGCAGTTGTCGGAGGGGCGCCCCAACGGCGCCGCTTTGCCCGGGAGCAAGCCGTGAAACTGACGCGTGATTTTGTGAAGGTCGGGCGCTTCATCCGGTGTTGTGGGGCTACGGCGGTCGCGTTGCTCCTCACCGGGGGCGCGTCCGTGGCGATGGCCCAGAAGGCCAGCGCCTCGCTCCAGCGCGCCTCCCGCACTCAATTGCAGGACGAGGCGGCGCAGCTGACCACCCAAGTGTCCCGGTCGAAGCCGGCTGATCGTGTCGGTCTACAAGGGCGGCTGTCAGACATCCAGAACCGCCTCGAGAATGGCGACTTCAAGCCCGGTGACCGCTTCGTCATCTCGCTGCGACAGGACAGCGTACGCTCGGATACACTCGTCGTTCGCGACAGTCTGCGGGTCGCCGTGCTTAATCTTCCTGACTTCTCCGTTGTGGGCGTGTTGCGCTCCGAGTTGGAGGAGAAGCTCACGGCACACGTGGCGCGATTCATCCGCAACGCGAGCGTGCGGGCCACGCTGCTCACGCGCGTATCGGTTACTGGTGCCGTTACACGCCCCGGATTTATTTACGCGATCCCAGACCGTCCGCTCAATGACTTGATCACGAGTGCGGGGGGGCCCGCCAACAACGCTGATCTCTCGCGCCTCACCATCTCGCGTGCCGGCAAGACGCTCGTCACCGGCAAAACGGCCAAGCGTAGTGTTGAGGACGGCAGTACACTGGAATCGCTCGATGTACAGAGTGGTGACACCGTGTACATTCCGGTAAAGCGGCAGATCAACTGGCAGATGTTCATCCAGCTGGCCTTCGTCGTTACTTCGTTGCTGTTTGCCTTCTTGCAGTTCCTGCAGTGGTATTACAATCGACAGGAATTGTAATCGAAATGCTAAGGTCGCATTCTGGCCGTTCCTTCCGAACGGCCTAGTGGGAATGGCCGCTCACATTGTTGCGCCGTGGGGTATATGGGTGACTCCGGTGGTGGCAAAAAGAACGCAACGCGTGATGACTTGGGTGTTCCCCCGTGCGACCCGTCACCACGGACGTCTTCTCTGCCAATGCTGAAAGCGTTCGCACGGTCGCTGGCCGGTCGCCCGGCGCTGGCCCGCGTACTGTGGCAATCGCGTCGAGACCGCCAAGTCGTGGTCATGATGCATCGGTTCGCCGATGCCGATGCGCCATATGTCGGGCATGACCCGCAAGGCTTGCGGGCCCTTCTGGCCTATCTGCGCAAGAGTCGCGTCACGATCGAAAGCGTGGACGACATGGCGCGGCGGGTCGCCCGTAGCGATGTCGCGCGAACCGCAAGCGTGCCGCCGGCCATCGCATTCACGGTAGACGATGGGTACGGCGACGTCGCCACACTTGCACAGCCCGTGTTCGAAGAGTTCGATTGTCCGTTCACGGTGTTCGTCGTGCCCGAGGTCGTGGATGGGAACCGGTGCTTCTGGTGGGATCAGCTGGCTTTCATGATGGGGCAATCCCGGACCAATCGATGGGTCATACCATCCGCTACCGGTGAGTTCGTGGCATCGTGGAGCGACGAGGTATCGGCGTTTGCCGCACGGAAACGCATGGAAGAGCGGATAAAGCGATTCACGGCGACCGAGATTGACGCCGTCCTGCGGGAATGCGCGCGTCAGGCTGATGTCCCACTGTTCAGCGCACCACCGCCGGAGTACGGTGTGCTCTCCTGGAGTGACATGCGCGGCTTGGAAGAGCGCGGTGTTCGGTTTGGTGCGCACAGCATGACCCACGCGGCGCTCAGTACGTGCGCAGACGACCAGGCCCAATGGGAGATTGCGGGATCTCTCGAGCGTGTCCGCCAGGAGCTGCGGCATCCGTCGTCGCTGTTCTGCTATCCGTACGGTAAGCGGTCGGACTTTTCCGAGCGTGACGAGCGACTCGCCGAGCGACACGGCTGCATCGGCGCCATCA
>NZ_JBIJAW010000121.1:0-9192 GCF_044345575.1 Gemmatimonas sp. | reverse complement strand
GTGCGACGGGATCGAGCCCCGCTGTTGGTTCATCGAGGAGCAACACGCTGGCTTCCTGTCCCCATGCGGTACAGAGATTGACCTTCACGAGGTTTCCTCGTGACAGCGTGCCGGTGACAGCATCGAGGTCAAGTCGGAGGGTGCGTGCGAGATCCATCGCTCTGGCGGTGTTCCATCGCGGATGCATATGCGCCAGAAAATCGAAATGGCGACGGACGGTATACCACGGCATCGCTTGCAGCGCCGCGCCGACATACGCCACATCTCGGCGTAGCTGCAACCGATCTTCGAGCTGATCGTCCGCGTTGGCGAATCGCACCGCGCCTTGCATGGCGTGCCGTTGCCCAGCCATGAGTGAGAGGAGTGTGCTCTTTCCCGCTCCATTCCTGCCGAGCAGGGCGACGCGCTCGCCTTCGTGCAACACGAGGCTGATCGGGCCGAGCGTGAAGCGCGGGTATCGGGCTGCGAGTTGATCGACGACCAGCATGCGATGTGGTGGCTGGAGTGTGGTGGGAGATGTGTCTGGCTATGGGCCTGGTTCAGACGCGAAACAGCGGCAAGACGACGAGTACGACAGCGACGGCGAGGGCTGCGGGCACGGCGACCTTGGCCCCGGCGGAGATACGCGGGATGAGGTGTCGCGCGAGCAGGACCGTGAAGGCGAGCAGCGCGACGTTCACCGTCTGGGTGACCATCTGCAGGCGGGGCGAGCCACTTGGTACGAGCGCATCGAGTCCCAGTGGCACATGTACAGCGGCCCACATGGCGTTGGGCTGGAGCAGCATCGAAGTGGCATCGACGAGTGCAGGCAGCTCGAGCAGCGGCAACCAGGTGAGCACACCGATGGCGATGGTGCGCATGGCGATGCGGTCGTTCAGCGCACCGGCCACGAGCCAGGCGGTCATGGTGGCAATGAATGCCCGCACGGCGACGATGATGGGTGTGGTGAGTACTCCGATCCGTGCCAGCGGTATCAGCGTCTCGACCTGTCCTGTGAGATCGAACTCGGCGGACCGTTGCATGGCCTGGAGCACGATCCAGGCGATAACGGCGGTAATGCCGACGGCGCTCAAGAAGCGCGGTAGCAGCTGTTCGTATTGGCCACGCGAATCGGCCAGTCGGTGCGAATCACCCAAGGGGGCGGTGGTCATTGGCGTGCTCCGTTGTCGTGAAGCGGGTTGCCGTTCGGCGAGTTGTCGTGAAGCGATTTGTCTGGTGTCGAGTGGCTATCGAGGAGGGCGAGTACGTCGGTCACGCCGAGTGCAGGTACCGGGCGATCAACACTGACAGCTGCCGGGGTGATGCCCACTCGGCTATCCATCTGACGGATGACGACAATCGCGCTTCGCGTGTGGTGGGCGAGTGTATCGAGTTCGGGCCAGGTGCGGTCGGTGTACAGACGGAGGGGTGGAATTCGCGTTCCATAACGCCGCCGTCGGATGAGTACGCGCACGAGGGTGCGGGAGGCGGCACACTCATAACACACCGCCAGTGCGACCGCGTGCGTACCGGCAAACGACGGATCCCGCCTCGTCTGCTGGGCGAGTGTCGTCATGGCAGCGTGGGCGTGAGCGACGTGGGCGGGTATCGCGATGGGGTTCGCGCGCCTCGTCGCAGCGCGCGCATGGTCGGGCTGAGCGAGGAACGCGGCCGCGAGCGCGGCCGACGTTCCCAGCACAGCTGCCGAGGCGTGGGATCGGTTCACCTCAGCGTCCCGCCTGTCATTTGAGCAGTGTCTTGATCGCCGACTCGCAGGCGAGCACGCAGGTGCCCGTCATGGTGCTGAACGCGGCGGGATTGGCGAGCATGATCGGGAGCATGGTGATGCCGCCGCTGTACAGGGTGAGTGTTCCAAGCCCCACGCAGGCCATGCAGTAGAGCTCCTTCCATCCTCGCCCGGTGTCCTGCGGCTGCACCGCGGCGTTGGAGGTCGCCGAGAGTGCCGAGGTGAGCGCAGTCCGAACGGCGACGGTGGGCGGGGGTGTGGTGACCGTCCCGGGTTGTCCAACCAAACCGATAGGGATGGAGGCCGTGGGAGAGGCTATAGTCGGAGACGTGGCGAGGGATCGGTTGCCGGCCGCCGCCTGAACGGGGGTCGCGATGATGAGCGCGATAGCGGCGGTGACCCAGGTGAGGCGATGCAAGAGCGTGCGCATGGGTCAGTCCTCCGCCAGATATGCGATGCACGCGGCGGTACAGGTGACCACGGCACCGCCGCCGGCGACAGCGGATGTTCCGCCGATCATGTACGTGGTCCACACGCCGAGCCATCCTCCGGTGACGAGGGTCACGACGCCGGCTGCGACACAAGCGAGGCAGGTGATGGCTGGGGAGCCGGCACCGACTTCCGTGGTGGCGGTGGTGGTACGCGTGGGGGGCGTGTTGTGGATACTCGCGCGGAGCGGCGTGTTGGCGCCGTTGAGGGCGAGGGTGGCCGCGAGGGCCAGGGCGGACGCAGTATGTCGAAGCAACATGGAGTCCTCCGTTGCGTTGGGAGGTGTGGAAAGAGGCGATCGTCGCGTGGGGCGCGCCGTCGCCGAGTGTCAGTTGTCCCGGGCGGACAACTGCACGCCGTTGCCGGTCCATCGCGCCGAGAATGCAGGCAGCGGTTGTTGGACCAGGCCGACGAGGGGATCGAAGTACGTCACCTGCGTTGGTGACTGGTTGACGAGGAGCACGTAGTGCCCCGGACGCATGAGGGCGATGGCAGGCGGGTGGAGCGGGTACGGGCGCGGCTGTGACTCACCGCGGGCGACGTTGGCGCTCCATCCGAGCTCGCGGAGGGTGTGGGCGAGCGGGTCGAGGGCGACGCCGGACGGGTCGAGCGCAAGGGAGCGGGCCAGCCACGCGCGACTGGGCGCGGGGCGTGCGGCGGTGCGCTGCAGTTCGTTCACAACGGCCAGCGCACAGTCGTTCGGCTCCTGCTGGAGTCGTTCGGTTGGCACCGGCGTGATGGAAGCGCCGAGTGTGCGGAGCTGGGCGCGATGGACGGCGCGGGTGACGCGCATGGGCCAGCGGTCGAATCCGTTGCTCGGGGCGGGTCGGCTGGTCGCTCCCACCGCGTGCGGCAGGCTCCAGCCGATGACGGCGAGCAGGACCAGCACCCGCGTGGATCGTCCGTATGCGATGGTGTGCATGTGCGCGGCCGCTCCCTGGCTGCCCCATGCCGGAGGAGGCTCCGGCGGCATCGGGGCGCGTGGGTGCGCCCGACGCTCGACAACTTGGGAGGGGGCGTGAGCGCGGTGTCATCCGGTTCGTCGGAATGACACCGGCGGCGTCACGAAGCGCGGGCGATCAGGTTTCGCCGAGTCGAAGCCAACGCCGCACCACCGGCGGCTCGAACGTCTGGAGTGCCGCGAGCAGGCGCGCCGGATCGTCGTCCTGCACCAGCCATTCACGTGGGGTGCCGCGCAGGAACCCTTCGCCTTCGAGTTGGGCCAGCAGCGTCAACAGCGGCGTCCAGAACCCGTCGGCATCGAGCAACCCGATCGGCTTGCGATGCACGCCGAGATTGGCCCACGTCCACGTTTCGAAGAACTCTTCGAGCGTCCCGATCCCGCCGGGCATGGTGATGAACGCGTCTGCCAATTCGGCGATCATCGCCTTGCGCTCGTGCATCGAATCGACGACCTGGAGCGCCGTGATGCCGTGATGCGCCACCTCGCGTTCGACCAGCCCGTGCGGCATCACGCCGATGACTTCGCCACCGGCGGCGAGCGCGGCGTCGGCGAGGGCCCCCATCAGCCCGGTGCGGCCGCCGCCGTACACCACGGTGATCCCGCGTTCGGCGAGCAGTGTGCCCAACGCACGCGCCGTGGCGACATAGGCAGGCCGTGCTCCGTCATTGGAGGCACAGTACACGGCCACACGCTGCAGGGGGCGCGCGGTGGTCACGATCGGTGACACGGATGGCGTGGTGGTCATGCGCTCAAGTTTAGCGGATCGGCTCGCCACTCGGCGGCTCGCGCTTCGCGTCGCGAGTGCTCATAATCGGAGATGGCTCAGACGCTTCAGGACTCCGAGTTCCCCACGCTCCGCATCGTCGACCACCCTTTGGTGCGTCACAAGATCACGTTGCTGCGCGACCGCGCCACACCCACCAAGCAATTCAAGGAGCTGGTGGACGAGATCGCCATGCTGATGGCCTACGAGGCCACCCGCGATCTCGCCCTCGAGGCAACGTCGGTGGACACGCCACTCGAAACCACGTCGGGCTGGACGGTGCGCGGCAAGAAGCTCACGCTGGTGCCCATTCTGCGCGCCGGTCTGGGCATGGTCGAGGGCATTCTGCGGCTCATCCCCTCGGCCCGGGTGGGCCACATCGGTCTGTACCGGGATCACGACACGCTCGAGCCGGTCGACTACTACTTCAAGGTGCCGGGCGACGTGTCGGAGCGGGACTTCCTGCTGCTCGATCCGATGCTGGCGACGGGGGGCAGTGCAGCGGCGGCGGTGTCGTCGCTCAAACGGGCCGGTGCCACGCGCATCCGCTTTCTCTGCCTCGTCGCCGCCCCGGAAGGGGTGCGCCGCCTCGCGGCCGCCCATCCCGATGTGCCGGTACTCACGGCGGCACTCGACCGTGAGCTCAACGAACACGGCTACATCCTGCCGGGACTGGGGGATGCGGGGGACCGGCTGTTCGGGACGAGGTAGGGCGGGCGTTGGTTCGGCGGCAAACTGCAGACGGCAGACGGCAGGAACCACAGCACGCAGTTCCGGGGGAGTGGGGTACAACAAAACGGGCGCCACCGCTTCGCGGGGCGCCCGATTTCCTTTGCGGTAGGGACATCGGGAGCCGCGCGCAGCGCTGGCTCCCGCGTTGTTCTTCCGAATTCCTCCCCTACTGCGTGCTGTAGTTCCTGCCGTCTGCCGTCTGCGGTTTGCCGTTTGCGGTTTGCGGTTTGCAGTTTCCCCCGGCAGACGCCTAGGCGAGCCCCGCCTACGTGAACCACTCCCTCGGCTGCACCCGCTGCTGCTCCGCCACTTCCACCACCCAGCTCTGCGCCACCGGCTCGGTCACTTCGTCGGCAACAAGATCAAACCAGTGGTCGGCTTTCTCGTGGTCGCCGATACGACGCCACAGCTCGCCGATCAGGTAGGTGATCACCGCCCGCTCGGCCACCGGCACGCCGCCATACGCATCCAGCGCATCGGCGAAACTCCACGCCGCAAGGCGGCGGAAGTAGCGCTCGGCCTCCGTGTCCCCCTCGTCCACGCAGCACCAGGCTGCACGCAGGTACAGGTCAGCCAGGTAGCGCGCATCATTCCCCTGCCACTCGGCCACCTTGGCCGCGTGCTCATACTTGAGCGAACCCGACGGCAGCGAGGATCGCAACGCCGGCGCGAGCTCCGACCATACCTGTTCCTTCAGCAGATCGCTCGGATCCACGCCCTCGCCGAAGTCCCGGGCCACCCCCGCGTAACCGCAGTGGGTGCACAGGTGCACGAAATAGGGGAGCGGCTGCATTCCCGCCGCCCGCTCGTGGAAGTCCGTGCGCTTCCCGCCATAGCCATTGGTAGCCACGACGGTCTGCGAACGGAATTCCGTTTCGCAGACAGGGCAGGTCAGATCGATGAGATTGAGTGTGGTCATGGCAACCGCCGGGGACAGGTGTTGTCGATCAGTCTCGGCACCCCCCGTCACCGAGTTGAACCCGCCGAGGCGAGTTCTCCACATTCCATGTCGATGGCGTCTTGTTGTGACTTTGCCGGAGGGCTAACTTGCCGCGTCTCACTAATCGCGTGGTTGCCATTCCCCACCGCGTCTCGTTCGGCGAGCGGTACGTGTTTCCCGGCGGGCTCATTTCCCCACCGGTGACACCCTGTCACGATCGCGCCGGCTTCCCGACCCCGGGTCGTTGATGTTGATCAATCTCGTTCCAGATTTTCTCGCCGTCCTCGAAGCCGAAGACCGATTCTCGGCCTATCTCGACTATTTCGAGCGGCACCGGGAGCTCCTGACCGCATACTGGGACAATTACGTCCTCGAGCCGTCCGGTCCGCACTTCGAGGAAGTCATCCGCAATACCGTGGCGGCCGACCGCACGGATCTGCTGACGCTGCTCGCCAACGCCGATGTGGTGACGCTGGCCAAGCAGACCGAGGACAAGGTCCGCATGCTGCTCGATGTCGACGTCCCGTACGACATCGTGCTCATGGTCGGTGTCGGCGCCGCCAACGCCGGTGAGCTGGTTGTGAACGGCCGTGGCGTGGCGTTCGTGTGCCTCGAGCACTTCACCGGTGTGGCCAATCCGGACACCCAGGGGCTCGGCCTCGACCCGGAGCTGATTCCGCTCTGGTTGTCGCACGAGATCACCCACGTCATCCGCTACACGTCGCCCGCGAGCCGCAGCAGCATGCGTGACCTCGTCCAGGACGCCGACGGATATTACTCCTACTGGGAAACCGGCCGTCAGGCCACGCTGCGTGAACTGCTCGTGAACGAAGGCCTCGCCGTGCAGGTCTCCCGGGCCGTAAGCCCCGGACACGCGGCGTGGGAATACTTCGGGTTCGCCCGCCGCCAGTACGCGCGCACCCGTGAGATCGAGCCCATTCTCGCCCGCGCTGCCGGCCGTGATTTCGAACGCGCCGGACTCGGCCTGCGGCTGCGCTACCTCTCCGGCGGCATGAGCGACGAAGCGCGCACCGTCGACCGCGTCATCCTCCCCGAGCGCGCCGGCTATTTCCTCGGCGCCCGCATGGTCGAAGCCGCCATCGCCGCCCGCGGATTCTCGTGGAGCGTGAGAGCGAACGCGCACGAGATCGCGACGGCCGGAGAACCGATCGCGGAGCGGCCGCGACTCACGGTGGTCAGCTGAGCGCTCAGCGCTGAGACTCGAGAGTACCGCGTGAGAAGAGAGCGGCCAGCGTGAGAGACGAGCTCTGATAGAAGCGAGAGGGCAGTGGTTTCGAGTTGAGAAGTCAGGGTGGCACCCTCTCGCTTCTCACTTCGAAAACACTGCCCTCTCGCTTCTATCCGAGCTCACTTCTCATTCTCACCCTTCGCGTCTCATTCTCGATTCTCGGGTCGCGGGTCTCAGATCTGAGCCGTCACTTCCCGATACAGAAGTCCCGGAAGACCCTGTCCAGTACCTCTTCCGTCTCCACCGTCCCAATGAGTTCCGCAATCGCTTCGCGCGCCGTGTGCAGGTGCACCGCGGCCACCGGCGCCGGGAGCGCGCCGGCCTCCCATGCGCGCACGAACTCGGCCACTTCGTCGCGCGCGGTCGTGAGCCCCACACGGTGACGCTCGCGGGTGACGATCACGGAATCGTGTGGTGACGCGGGGGTGGTATGCGCTACCACCGCATCGATGCGCGTCAGCAGATCGTCCAGCCCCGCGCCGCTCTCGGCGCTCACCTTCACGCTCTCGCCGTCGTGCACCAGGTCGTCTCTTTGGTGCAGGTCACTCTTGGTGAGCACCGGAATCACGGCCGCCGTCGTACGCTCGCGCACCACCTGCACGGTGTGAGCGACATCGTGCGGTTCGGCCCCGCACGCCAGCACCACCTGCGCTTGCGCGAGATAGCGCCCGCTCACTTCGATACCGAGCTTCTCCACCTCGTCGTCGGTGTCACGCAGCCCCGCGGTGTCGACTAGGCGCAGCGGGAGCGCGCCACCACGATCGAGCAGCGCCTCGATCGCATCGCGCGTGGTGCCGGGCACAGCCGTCACGATGGCCCGTGCATCGCCAAGCAGCGCATTGAACAGACTCGACTTGCCGGCGTTGGGTGGCCCGGCAATCACCACGAGCACTCCGTCGCGCACCATCGCACCGCGTGGGGCGGTGCGCAGCAGCGCGTCGAGCCCGTCGAGCAGCACCGTGGCCGCGGCGCCGATGCGCGCTGGCGCGATGGGACCGTCGTCTTCCTCGGGGAAGTCGATGTCGTACGCGATCAGCGCCTCGAGGTGAATCACATCGTCGCGCAGGGCGAGCAGACGGCGTGACAAACCGCCGTCGAGCTGCGCCAGTGCCTGTCGCTGCATGGCTTGTGTGCGAGCATCCACGAGATCGGCCACCGCTTCAGCCTGAAGCAGATCCATCCGCCCGTTCAGCACGGCGCGCCGTGTGAATTCCCCCGGATACGCGAGACGCGCACCGGCCGCCACACACGCGGCCACGACGCGCTGTGGTGACACGAGACCGCCGTGCGTGGCCAATTCCACCACGTCCTCACCCGTGTACGACTGCGGAGCCACAAAGGCCGTGACGAGCGCCTGATCAATCGTGTCGCCGCTCACCGGATCGCGTACGGTGATCAACTGCGCGCGACGCGCGAGCACATCACCACCCGATGTGCCGCCAAACGCACCGAGGGCGCGCGCGATAGATATCGCGCGCGCCCCCGACAGTCGTACCAGTGCTACCGCGCCACGCCCTGAAGCCGTGGCGACCGCCACGATCGTGTCGTCGTCGCCAGGGAGCAGCGCCGTCATCCCCGCGTCATCCCCGCACGATCGGCTTACGCCGTTCCTGCGAAATGAGCCACTGCTGCGGCAACGACGCGAGGTTCTGGATGAAGTAGTACAGGTTCAATCCCGAGGCCATGCTGAAGAAGAACACGAGCATGACCGCCGGCATGACATACATCATCGTCTTCTGATTCGGGTCGGACTTCATGCCGCGCATGCCGATCCACGACATGAGCATCGTGGTCGCCGCCACCAGAATCGGAATGATGTAGTACGGGTCCTTCACCGAGATATCGGGGAACCACAGGAACGACACACCGCGGAACTCGATGGTGTTCTGGAACACGAAGAAGAGCGCGAAGAACACCGGCAGCGGGATCAGCATCGGCAGGCACCCCGACAGCGAACTGAACGGGCTCATGCCGTGCTCTTTGTACATCTGCATCATGGCCTGCTGCTGCTTCTGCGGGTCGTTCTTGTAGCGCTGCTGGATCGCTTGCATTTCCGGCTGGATGCGCTGCATCGCCATCTGGCTTCGCATGGCGCGCTGGTTGAGCGGCCACAGCAGAATACGGATGGCCACACCGAAGATCACGAGGATCCAGCCGTACGACAGACCGAGGGTGGCCTTCATCCACAGCAGCAGGCGAATGACCATCGTGGCGAACGGCTGCACGATGCCCTGAATCCAGCCGCCGTACGGATTCGACGTTTCGAATTGACGGCCGAGCGCGAGCAGCCGCTTGAACTCCTGCGGGCCCACGTACACTTCGAAGGCCG
>NZ_JBIJAW010000415.1:0-2717 GCF_044345575.1 Gemmatimonas sp. | reverse complement strand
AACATGTCGATGGTATCACCCACCAGCGTGAACTTCTGCGCGGTGTCGCGGTTCACGATGCGGGCTCCGCGCACGAGACGGGATTTCTCGGTCACCTTGTCGAATGCGGCCGAATCGGACCGGGCGCTGATCTGCTCGCGGTCGATCTGTACATCGCCCCACGCCATGAGCAGGGAATCGCCGGCGTCCTCGAAGCGATTCGCCTGCACCCGCGTCGGCGGGGACCGCTTGCCGGTGCTGTCCTTTTCGATCAGCGTGGCGGTGGAGCGACTTGGCGCCACGAGCCTGGACGCTGGTCGCTCGGGAGTACTGCGGAAGTACTCGATGCTGGGCCCCACGAACGTACTGCCGGTGGCGAGCTGCGTCGCGACCACGTTGCCGTCGGCGTACAGCCGACCTTCGCGCGTGAAGTACGTGGCGTGCGTGGCCGTGATCTGCATCTTGTTCGGCTCCTCGTACACCACGTTGCCGTACAGATTCACGATGCCGGCGGCCTGAAACTGCTCGGCACTGTCGGCGCGCAGACGATTGTTCTCACCCTGACAGCGACCCACGAACCCGCCGCCGATGAAGGTGTTGGCAATGGATTCGTTGAGGCGACTGTACAAGAGGCGCGTTTCCGGCGGCGACTCCGTCATGTCGAGGACACACGGGCGGGACGCCGGTGGCTGCTTCTTCGGCGGGGTCCGCTTTTTCGCGGTATCGGCCTTGGCGGCGGCCCGCGCCGCCGAATCCACCTTGGCCGAGTCGGCCTTCTTCGTATCGGCCGCTGCGGCTTTGGCGACGCTGTCGGCAGCGGCTTTGGCCGCGGAATCGCCCCCGGGGCGCTTGGCACTGTCCGCGGCTTGCGGTTTCACGGGCGCGGACGGCCCGGTACGCCGTACGCCGCGGCACCCCGCCACTGTGACCATGATGGCGATGGTCACGAGGAGCAGGGCGCGAGCAGGCGCAGGACGCGAACGATGCGGGCTACTCAACGCGTCGGTACCCGAACCGTCGCGATGATCTTGCACCCCCGCAAGCATCGGAAGTTGTTCAGCTTCGGGTCGGACTCGAAACCGATGCCCGAGTGCTCACGCTTGGGTTCGTTGAGCACGAACGCCGAGTCGGAGAAGAACTGGTTGCGTACCTGATCGAACACCAGTTGCTGCGATGTGAATCGCTTGCCGTCCTCGCGAACCACCACCACGTCGCCGCGCGCTTCGAGGCGCTGTAGCCGCGAGTTGTAGGTGCCGGTCTTCGACGTGAGCACGCCGTCCTTCACCCCTTGGGAGGTATAGAAGGTGAGGTTCAGGCGACGCATCTCGATGCGAGTGCCGTCTTCATACAGGTACGAGGTGTCCGAGAGCAGCTCTCCGTTGCTCACCCCTTTGTTGGTGAGCACGTGGCGCATACCGAATCCCATCTGGTCTGCGGAGTCGGGCATGGTCGAGGCCTGCGCCCGCTTCATGGCGGCCGGCTTTTTCGGACACGCCGCTGCCGTGAGCAGCACGGCTCCCGCGGCCAATGCGACGACCTGCCGCAGGGCACGCACCATTGACGATCGCACTCCCGGCATCAGACGGCCCCGGCGCGCATGAGATCGTGCAGGTGGACGATACCGACCAGCTTTCGGTCTCCATCGATCACCGGCATCGCCATGATGCCGTGGGTCTCCATACGGTGCACTACGGCGCTCCCCAAATCGTCTACGTTGGCCATGCGCGGTGTGGTGGTCATCACGTCGGCGACGGGAACGGACAATACGTCGTCCCGTCGTTCGAGCACGCGTGTCAAATCCCCAGCGGTGACCACCCCACACACCCGATCCTGTTCCACCACGATCGCAATGCCACGTCGCTCGGCGAGCAGCACAACGGCTTCGCGCATGCTGGCGGACAGGGCCAACGTCGGCAGGCGGTCACGTTCCATGACATCGCTCACGCGCGTCAGGAGACGGCGCCCCAGCGCGCCACCCGGATGGAAGCGCGCGAAATCTTCGGCCTGAAACCCCTTGGCCTGGAGCAGGGCCACCGCCAGCGCATCGCCGAGGGCCAGCGTGACCGTGGTGCTGGTGGTTGGGGCGAGGTTGTGTGGGCAGGCCTCCTCCTTCACGAGGAGATCGAGCGTCACCTCGCAGGAGCGGGCCAACCGGGACGTGGCGACAGCGGTCATGGCGATCATCTTCACGCCGAGGCGGGCGAGTGCATCGATGAGTCCCAGGAGCTCATCGCTTTCCCCACTCTTCGAGATGAGGATCGCTACGTCGTCGGGCCCCACGATCCCGAGATCACCGTGCACGCTCTCCACCGGATGCAGGAAGACCGCCGGGGTGCCTGTGCTCGTGAAGGTGGCCGCCATTTTTCGCCCCACCAGGCCGGACTTGCCGACCCCGGCCACGATGACGCGTCCGGTGCAGGCGGCAAGCAGGCGCACCGCGCGGGCAAACGGTTCACCCAGCGCCGACTCACTGGCTCGCAGTGCCTCGGCTTCGAGCGAGAGCACACGACGCCCGCATTCCACCAGCACTGCGGTGTCGAGGGCGTCGGGGGACGTCGAAACGGGGGTCACTGCGGAACCTCGGGGCTGATGTCCTGCGCTCGGGTGTCGGGTGACGTGTCGTCGCTGCGTGAGCGCACGTACCGCTCGACGGCGTCGATCCATTCGTCACGCGCGTGGAGCAGCGCCTCGCTGAATTCGCGGACGGCGCCGTGGCCGCCGCGCGCGTCGAGTTGCAG
>NZ_JBIJAW010000120.1:0-9209 GCF_044345575.1 Gemmatimonas sp. | reverse complement strand
CGTTCTTTGCCCAGCTGCTTCACACGCTGGGCATCGGCCCCATCCTGCTGCTCCCCCTGCTCGCCAACCAGCAGCTGTACGGCGTGCTCGCCATCACGCGGGAGGCCGGTCATCCGCTGTTCGACGACGTCGACGAGGAACGGCTGGGCGTCATGGCCGACCTGGCGGCCCTGGCCCTCTGGAAGGCCCAGCTGCTCGAGGAGGCCCGCAGCGCCGACGCCGCGAAGACCAGCTTACTGGCCACCCTCTCGCACGAGCTTCGCACCCCTCTCACGGCGCTCGAGGGCTACGGCGAACTCCTGGAAGACGAGATCCTGGGGCCGCTGACCGACGAGCAGCGGGACGTCCTCGTGCGCCTGCGCACGGTGGGGCGGCATCTCGGCAGCCTCATCGAGGACATCCTCACGTATGCCTCCCTCGAAGCCGACCGCCTGACCGCCCGCACGGCACCTGTTCGGCTCGACGAGTTCCTGGACTCGCTGCACCCCTTCCTCGAACCGCTTGCCCGCGAGAAGGGGATCGAGTTCATGCTCGATCTCGAGCCGGGACTGCCGGTGCTCACCACCGACGAGGCGCGGGTACGGCAGATCCTCCTCAACCTCTGCCAGAACGCCATCAAGTTCACCGAGGTCGGCGGCGTGACGGTGCGGGTATCGCGCGGATCTCCCGGCCCCGACGGCTCGCCCACCGTGCGCTTCGCGGTCCGGGATACCGGGGTGGGCATTGCGGCCACCGACATGCAGCGTCTCTTCCGCCCCTTCTCCCAGCTCGAGGATTCGGCGCTGCGCCGAGCCCGCGGCACGGGCCTCGGCCTCTACATCGCCCGCCGCCTCGCCACGCTGCTCGGGGGGCGCATCGAGCTTGTCTCCCGTCCAGGGGAGGGCTCGATCTTCACGCTCGTGCTCCCGCAGTCGTCGTAACTCGGCGGTAACCGGCTTTCGTGGTTTTGGAGGAGACCGCCACAGATTTGGCCTCGGTGTCCTACTAGATTTCGTGGTTATGTCAGCCATTACGAGCGTTTTCAACGACGGCATCTTCGCCGAGCAGTTCGAGCGGTACCGTCGCGATCCGGCCAGCGTCGACGAGACGTGGCGTCAGTATTTCCGCATTGCCGAGTCGCTGTTCGGCACCTCCGGCTCGAGCGCGACGGTTCCCGCCGCTTCCGGTCCCGCGGACACCGCGTTGCTCGCCAAAGTGGCCGCGGCCGCCTCACTGCAGCAGGCCATTCGCATGTTTGGCCATTACGCGGTGCAGCTCGACCCGCTCGGCACGCCGCCGCCCGGTGCCGACGAACTGCGCCCCGAATTCCACGGCCTCACCGACGCCGACCTCGAAGCCATTCCGGGCGCTGCGCTGGGCGACGATCGCTACGCCACCGCCAAGGACGTCATCGCGCGCAAACGCAGCGTGTACTCCGGGCGCATCGGCTACGAAGTCTGGCACCTCGAGGTGTACGAAGAGCGCGACTGGTTCCGGAAGGCGTTCCGCGATGGTGTCATCACGCGTCCGCTCTCGGCCGACGAAAAGAAGCAGGTGCTCACGCGCCTCAACGAGGTGGACGGGCTCGAGCGCTTCCTCGGACGCGCGTACCAGGGGTACAAGCGCTTCTCCGTGGAAGGCACGGATACGCTCGTCCCCATGCTCGACGCGATGATCGATGCCCTCGGGCGCGAAGGCGCCAACGAAGTGGTGATCGGCATGGCGCACCGCGGTCGCCTGAACGTACTCACCAACGTGATGGGCAAGCCGTACGAGGCGCTGTTCGCCGAGTTCGAAGGCCATCATGATGCCGCCGACGAGAACGCCACCGGCGACGTGAAGTACCACATGGGGTACAACGGCGCGCGCACGGTGGAGGGACGCGAGGTGAAGTTGCGCCTCATGCCCAACCCGTCGCACCTCGAAGTGGTGAACCCCGTGATCGAAGGTGTGGTGCGCGCGTTGCAGCGCGAGCCCGGCCAGCCGGGGCACCGCAACGAGCACGCGGTGGTGCCGGTGGCCATTCACGGCGATGCGGCGTTCCCGGGCGAAGGCATCGTGGCCGAGACGCTGAACATCTCGCACCTCAACGCGTACCGCACCGGTGGCACGATTCACATCATCGTGAACAACCAGGTGGGATTCACCACCGATCCGTCGGATGCGCGCTCCACGTACTACTCGTCGGATCTCGCGAAGGGGTTCGAGATTCCGATTTTCCATGTGAACGCCGACGATGCGGAAGCGTGCGTGATCGCCATGCGGCTCGCGTGTGCGTACCGTGCGACGTTCAAGAAGGACGTCCTCATCGACCTCGTGGGCTATCGTCGTCACGGCCACAACGAGGGTGATGAGCCGATGTACACCCAGCCCACCCGCACGGCCGCCATCCGCAAGCACCCCACGGTGCCGCAGGTGTGGGCGAGTCGTCTGGTGAGTGAAGGCGTGATGACAGCCGACGAAGCGGCACAGGTGGAGAAGGACGTGGCGCAGCGCTACGCTGACATCCATGCGCGCTTCAAGCAGTCGCTGCTGGGTAGCGAGAAGCACGCGCCCTGGCCGGTCGACACGGCCGCTGCCGCGCCGCGTCAGGTGCAGACGGGTCTGCCGCCGGAGCGCTTGCACTTCGTGAACGAGTCGCTGCTGCAGTGGCCCGCCGACTTCGCAGCGAACCCGCGTCTCGCCAAGCAGCTCGAGCGCCGTCGGGAGACCATGGGCGAGCAGGGTGGCATCGAGTGGGGCCACGCCGAGGCATTGGCCTTCGGTTCGCTGCTCATCGATGGCATGTCCGTGCGCATCACGGGGCAGGACGCCGAACGCGGCACGTTCTCGCATCGGCACTCCGTACTCAACGATGTGAATACCGGGCGCAAGTATGCGCCGCTGGCCAATCTGCCGGGGGCGAAGGGGACGTTCGAGGTGTACAACTCGGCGCTCTCCGAAACCGCGGTGCTGGCCTTCGAATACGGCTACAGTGTCATCGCGACCGATACGCTCACGCTGTGGGAAGCGCAGTTCGGTGACTTCGTGAACGTGGCGCAGCCCATCATCGACCAGTTCATCGTGGCCGACCGCGCCAAGTGGGGGCAGGACAGCGGGCTCGTGATGCTGCTGCCGCACGGCTATGAAGGGCAGGGGCCGGAGCACTCGAGCGCACGTCTCGAGCGTTTCCTGCAGTTGTGCGCTGAGGGGAATATGACGGTGGCCTACTGCAGCACGCCGGCGCAGTACTTCCACCTGCTGCGTCGTCAGGCGCTGCGCGCGCAGCGTCGTCCGCTCATCTGCATGCAGCCCAAGTCGCTGCTGCGCCTGCCGCAGGCGGCGTCGAAGCTCGATGACCTCGTGCACGGTCGCTTCCAGAGCGTGATCGACGATCCCATCGCGTCGCAGCACCGCGACGAGGTGCGCCGCATCGTGTTCTGCACGGGCAAGCTGTACTACGACATGGCACTCGCCCCGTCGCGCAATCCGCAGGTGGCGCTGGTACGCGTGGAAGAGCTGTATCCGTGGCCGCATGAGGAGATCCAGCGCGTGATGGATACGTATCCCGCCGTGGAGCAGGTGGTGTGGGCGCAGGAAGAGCCGAAGAATCAGGGCGCGTGGACGTACGTGCAGCCACGGCTCCGCGCGAGTGCCGGCGCGGCGGTGGGCGTGCGCTACGTGGGGCGCCCCGAGCGGGCGAGCCCCGCCGAAGGCTTCGCCGATGCGCATCAGGCCGAGCAGGCGCGCATCGTGGCGATGGTGATGGATACCGGCGAGGTGCTGGAAGGGCGCCCTGTCATGACGGCCACCCACTGAGACCCATGTCTGCTTTCGCTTCCCCTTCGAAGCGAGCGATCAGCGCCGCGGCCATCGCCGCGGCGCTCGTCGTTCGTGCCATGCCGATGGCCGCGCAGGTCGCCCCCGAGCGTGGCGCTGCGGCACTGGGCTCTACGCTCGCGGGCATCGGTACCACCGCGCGCGTGCTCACGGTGGCGGCGCACCCCGACGACGAGGACACGCCCATCATCGCGTGGCTCGCTCGCGGTCGCCATGTGGAGACCGCGTACCTGTCGCTCACGCGCGGCGACGGCGGGCAAAATCTCATCGGCAATGAATTGGGCGAAGCGCTGGGCGCGATTCGCACGCAGGAACTGCTCGCGGCGCGCCGTGTGGACGGCGGCCGGCAGTATTTCACGCGCGCCTTCGACTTCGGCTTCAGCAAGAACGCCGAGGAGACGTACAAGCACTGGCCGAAAGACAGCATTCTTGGTGACGTGGTCCGCGTGGTGCGCGCGTTCCGCCCTCACGTGATGATCGGGTTCTTCAGCGGTACGCCCCGCGACGGGCACGGGCATCACCAGGTGAGCGGCCTGCTGGCGCGTGAGGCGTACGAGCTGGCGGCGGATACCGTGCGGTTTCCGGTGCGCCACTTCGGTGTGCCGTGGACGCCGCAGAAGTTCTACCGGAGTGCGCGTCAGGTGCCCGACAGCGCCACGCTGCGCGTGAATACCGGCGAGTACGACGCGCTGCTGGGGCGCAGTTACTACGAGATCTCGGCCGAGAGCCGTTCGCAGCACAAAAGCCAGGGCTTCGGGATGCTGCAGCGCAAGGGTGTGGTGTGGGGTTATCTCGCGCGTGAAGCCACGCGCACCGGGCCGGCCGATGCCCGCGCGGAGCGGTCGCTGTTCGACGGCATCGACACCACGTGGACCACGATGCGCGCGGCCATGCCGGCCGCGGCGCAGCCGGTCCTCGATTCGGCGCTGCAGGGTGTCGCGCAGGTGCGCGCGGAGTATCGTGCGCAGGACCCGTCGGGGATTGTGACGCCGCTGGCCCGCGTGCTTGCGCAGTTCCGTCGCGTGCGCAACGCCCTCGGCAGCGGCCCCTTCGTGTACGTGAACGACGGTTTGACCGGTGGCAGCAGCCCCAACGCGCGCCGTGCGAAGGACGAGGCGGATCCGGCCCTGTGGGACGCACTCGCCACCACGGTTGCACGTACGGAGCAGGCGCTGGTGTTGGCGGCGGGCGTGGTGGTCGAAGCCACGGCGCCGCGCGGCACCTTCCCGGTGCGCGAGCCGGTGAAGGTGGAGGTAAACGACACGCTGCCGCTCACCATCACCGTGTTCAACCGCGGCCGTACCCCGATCTTCCTGCGTAATGCCGGGGTGGCGGGGATCGGTTTGCGCGGCACCGAGACGGGCGACGTGACCATCGCGCCGGACAGTGCGCAGGTGTTGCAGCGCTGGGCGGTAGCGTTTGCGAGCAACTCGCCCTGGTGGCGTGCCAAGGGGCGCAAGCAGCAGGACTGGTTCCAGCAGCCGGTCGATTCACGCGACGAATTCGCCCAGCAGGAGAAGCTGTCCACGGTGGTGCAGGCGTTCGTGCAGATCGCCGGCGAAGCGGTGACGATCACGACGCCGGTGGTATACCGGTTTGCCGATCCGGTGAAGGGCGATCTGCAGATTCCCGTGAGTGCGGTGCCTGGCATTTCAGTGAATCTCGGCAGCAGCCTGGAGTACATCCGCGCCGGGGTGCCGGTGGAGCGCATGATCCCGGTGCGCATCACGAGTGCCTACCCGCACGACGCCACGGTGGCGGTGAAGATCCTGCTCCCCGACGGCCTCAAGGCCGATTCGGTGGAACGCGAGCGCACGCTTGGCGCGCAGGGCAGCACCATCGTGATGTTCCGCGTGCGGGGCATGCTGAAGGAAGGGCGCCACGAGTTGGGGGCGATGGCGCTGCACGAGGGCACGATGAGCACCAGCGGGCCGTATCTGGTGACGTACGATCACATCACGCCCATGCGGCTGTACGGTGCGTCCGGCATGTATCTGTCCGCGGTGAACGTGAAGCTGCCGCCGCGCGCCCGTGTGGGATACATCGAGGGCGTGGGTGACGCCGGCATCAAGGCGCTCGAGCAGCTCGACATCGCCGTGGAGAAGCTGGAGCCCGCGATGCTGGGCAGCACCGACCTGTCGCGGTTCACCAGCATCGTGGTGGGGCCGCGCGCGTACGAGACCAGCGAAACGCTGGTGAAGAACAACGCGCGCCTGCTCGACTACGCAAATCGCGGCGGCACCCTCGTGGTGCAGTACGGCGCGCAGAACATGAACGCGTTCCCTGGCGTGACGCCCTATCCGCTGCAGTGGGCGCCGCGTGCGGCGCGCGTGACGCTGGAGGAGGCGCCAGTGACCGTGCTGCAGCCGACCAATCCGTTGCTCACGAGCCCCAACCGTATCGGTGCCGCCGACTGGGCCGACTGGGCGCAGGAACGCGCCACGTACATGCCGAGCGTGATCGACAAGCGATACACGTCGTTGCTGCGCATGAACGATCCCGACGAGCCGGCGAATGACGGGGCGCTGCTCACGGCGCCCGTGGGCAAGGGGCGGTACGTATACGTGACGCTGGCGCTCTTCCGGCAGCTGCCGGCGGGGGTGCCGGGAGCGGCCCGCCTCCTCGCCAACCTCGTGGCGGGGCAGACAGTGGTGCAGCCGAAGATGTAGGGGCGTCGCTCCCGCGTTCTTCCGGCGTCTTTTCGGCGTCCCCTACGCGGGACTACGCGCGATCGACGACGCGTTGGCGCCTACGCGTTGGAACTGACGCGTTGGAAAAAACGCGTTGGCGCGAACGCAGGGAGCGCAGGCGACGACGCGGGCAAAAACGTGGGGCGACCTGGCTTCGCCTCGGTCGCCCCGCGTTGGTGCCCGCGTTGGTGCCCGCGTTGGTGCCCGCGTTGTTCATGCGTAGGTGCCTGCGTTGGTGCGTTGTTGCCAGCGTCGTCGCCCGCGCCCCCCGCGTCATTGCCAACGCGTCCGTTCCAGCGCGTAGGTGCCAACGCGTAGTCGCCAACGCGTCGTCGATCGCGCGTAGTACAACGCCCAGCGTAGTACGACGCCCCTACGCCGCCGCCCTCTCCCTCTTCCCGCCAAACGAGAGCGCCAGCCCCACGACGAGCACCACTACCGCCCCGATCACGTTGTGCCACAGGAAGCTCACTTGCGGCGCCCCGAATGACACCGCGGCTACCGCGCTCATGCCGGCGATCAATCCGACGAAGGCGCCAAGGGCGTTCGAACGCTTGATCATCGCCAGCAGGAACACGCCGAGGATGGAGCCGTAGAAGAACGAGCCGAAGCGGTTCACCACTTCGATGAGCGAGCCGAGCGTCGCGGCCTTCACGGCCACCCCGCACGCGAACACGCCCCATAGGACCGTGGCCACACGGCCGGCCTTCAGGAGCTCGGCGTCGGTGCCGTCCGGCTTGTACCAGCGGCGGTAGAAGTCCACCGTGGAGGCCGTGGCCAGCGAGTTGAGTTCGGCGGCAATCGCCGACATCGCCGCACCGATCACCGCGGCCAGGAACAGCCCCGCGAAGCCCAGCGGCATGTGCTCCAGCACGAGCCGCGGCACGATGAAGTTCACGTCGCGCGAGTTCTCGCCCGTCGCCGTGGTGACCGCGGCGAGGGCCTCGGTGCGCACGCTGTCCACGCGGGCGTTCTGCTCGGCAAAGGCCTGCAGCGGGGCGGAGCCTTTCACCTGAGCTGCTTCGCGGGCGGCCTGCTCACGGGCCGAGAGTGCGGCCGTATAGCGCGACTCGAGCTCGGCGTATTGCGCGGGGGCCTTCTCGCGCAGCGCCCGATCGTGACGCGGGTTGTACAGCATCGGCGCGCGATTGAACGTGAAGAACAGGAACACCAGCACGCCGATGATGAGGATCATCGCCTGTAGCGGGATCTTCCAGTACGCGCTCATGAGCAGCGAGGTGCGCGCCTCCTCGACCGTGCGCGCGGCGAGATACCGCTGCACCTGGCTCTGGTCGGTGCCGAAGTAGCTCAGCATGAGGAACGTGCCGCCGATGATCCCCGACCAGAACGTGTACGTCTCCGTGAGCGAAAAGGAGAAATCGAACACCCGCATGCGCCCCGTGCTGCCGGCAATACGGAACGCTTCGTCCACCGGCACGGGGAGCTTGATGGTCAGCAGCACGATGATCGCCACCAGCGAGCCGAGCACCACCGCCATTTGTTTCACGTCGGCCCACGCCACCGCTTCCACCCCACCGATGGCCGTATAGAGCACCGTGGGGATGCCCATCAGCAATACGCAGTACACGAGGTCCCATCCGAACACGGCGCTCAGCACCACGCTCGGCGCAGCGATGATGGTGCCCGCGGACATACCGCGTGACAGCAGAAAGAGCAGGCTCGTGAGCGATCGGGTCTTCGCGTCGAAGCGCCGCTCGAGATACTCGTAGGCGGTGTATACCTTGGCGCCGTGCAGGAACGGCACGAGGGTGACCCCCAGCAGCACCATCGCGATGGGGAGGCCGAAGTAGAACTGGACGAAACGGAGGCCGCTGATGGACCCCTGTCCGGTGGTGCCAATGAGCGTGATGGCCGACAGCTGCGTGGCCATCACGCTCAACCCCACGGCCCACCACGGTAGTCGACGGCCCGCGAGGAAGAACCCCTCGAGGTTCTTGGTGCCGCGTGTGCGGCGTAGGCTGTCACCCACGACCACGACCAGATACACGACTACCACCACCCAGTTGATCCAATGCATGGGCGCTGGCCTCAGGCGGTGTAGCGCGACTGCAGGAGCCACAGCAGGGCCAGCGTCACCGCTTGGATGAGCAGCACCCGCACGAGAGTACTCTTGAACTGAGACATGGTACAAAGTTACAGAAGGAACCGCTCTCGCGGTGTCCGGTTTGCCGGTGGGGACGAGGGACGCTACAATTGACACTGGGGCTGCTGGGTAGAAACTGCCGCCCCGCGCGGGCTGCGCGATCCGCAAGGGATCAGTGGCGATGGCGCCGCGGACGTCGGATCGCGCCTCCGGGAATGTGATGACCCAACCGACCGCACCAGCAGAACCCGTTCCGGAGCTTGCTCCGCGAGAGCGAGCACGGCTCACCGCCCTGCTCGAGGCGTTGCCTTCGGCGGCCGCCCTCTTTCGAAACGACGGGTTCGCGATGGCCGTGAACGCGAGCGCCCGCTGCATGTTCGTCGTCGATCCGGTGGCCCCGCTCGCGGCGCAACACTGGAACGTGATGCTCCATCCGTTCGGTCCGTTGCTCCTCGAGGCGTTGCGCTTCGCCATCGCCGGGCAACAGCCTGATACGCTGATGCTCCCCTATGGACGCGAGGGACGCATCGTCGACGCGCGCGTGACGGTGTTCGATCTGGACATGCTGCTCGTTTCTGCCGTTGATGTAACGGTGCGCGAACAGGAGCGCGCCACCG
>NZ_JBIJAW010000414.1:0-2724 GCF_044345575.1 Gemmatimonas sp. | reverse complement strand
CCGATGCCGATGCCGAGCATACCCGGCGGGCACCACCCGGCACCCATAAGCGGGACCGTCTTGAGCACCCAGTCCACGATGCTGTCGCTCGGGTTGAGCATGGCGAACTTGCTCTTGTTCTCCGAGCCGCCGCCCTTGGCGCCGAGCTTCACTTCCACCTTGTCGCCGGGCACGAGTTCCACGTGCACCACGGCCGGGGTGTTGTCGCGCGTGTTCTTGCGCGAGAAGGCCGGGTCGGCCACGATGCTCGCGCGCAGCACGTTCTCGGGGAGCAGATAGGCGCGGCGCACACCCTCGTTCACCATGTCCTGAATGGACATGGTCGCGTCCCAGCGCACGTTCATGCCGACCTTGAGGAACACCACCACGCTGCCGGTATCCTGGCAGATGGGGCGATGGCCTTCGGCGCACATGCGCGAGTTGGTGAGGATCTGGGCGATCGCGTCCTTCGCGGCCGGGCTCTGCTCTTTTTCGTACGCATCAGCCAGCGCGTGGATGTAATCCAGCGGGTGGTAGTACGAGATGTGCTGGAGCGCGTCGGCGATGGACTGGATGAAGTCGGCTTGGGTGATGGTGGTCATGCTCTAAATAAAACCACGGGAGCGCGGGGTCGGGGGCGGGGATGGGGATGCGGGTGAAGAAACACCGAATGACATGAAACGCGGGCGCGCTCTACGATTCTTCGGATGACGCTCTCCCATTACCAGGTGGATCCGGTCACGGGCTTCGTCCCACCGGTCCCGCTGCCGCCACGTTTGCCGGACGCGTTCGCCAGGTGGGACGCGCTCGTGCCCGATCTGTCGGCGCTCATTCGCTCGCGGCGGCTGCGCGGCGTCGTGCGCGGGCTGCCGGTGCTCGATGTTGCCCCGCTGGCCACCTTCGGTGACCGCGAGCGCGCCTTGCTGCTGCTCACCCACTTCGCCAACGCATACGTGTGGGGGGGCGACGAGCCAGACCTGCGCTTGCCGGCCTCGCTGGCGGTGCCGCTGTGCACCCTCGCCAACGACATGGGGCGTCCCCCCATCGCGCACTATGCCACCACCAGCCTCACCAACTGGCGCCTGGTCGACCCGACGCAGCCGCTCTCGGTGGACAACGCGCGCACCATCATCCGGTTCCTCGGCGGGGTGGACGAAGACTGGTTCTTCATCGCGAGCATGGGGGTGGAGCTGGCCGGGGCGCCGCTGCTGCCTGTGGTGGCCGACGCCGTGCGCCAGTCGCGTGAGGGGAGCGACGATGAACTCGCCCGGTCGCTCGACGCGTTCGCCGAGGGGATGGGTGCGGTGCATGTGGCGCTCGAGCAGGTGCGCCGTTGGTGTGACCCGGCGACGTACTACCTCCGGGTGCGCCCATTCGTGACGGGGTGGCCACAGCCCGGTGTCGTATACGAGGGCGTGTCCGAGGAGCCGCAGCGTCTCATCGGCGGCAGCGCCGCCCAGAGCGCACTGCTGCAACTCTTCGATGCCATGCTGGGCGTGCACCACGCTGATCACCCCGCAGGGGCCTATCTGCGTACCGTGCGCGGCTTCATGCCGCCACCGCACCGCGCGTTCGTGGAAGACACCGAGCGCGATTCACAGGTGCGTTCGCGGGCACAGGAAGGCAGTGCCGCACTGCAGGGGGCCTACAATAGCGCGCTCGCGCGGATTGCCGCCTTCCGCGACGCGCACATGCGGCTCGCCCACGACTACATCGTGGCGCCATCGGCCTCAGGACGTGATACGACCGGCACCGGCGGTACGGCGCTCGACAAGTTCCTCGGTGGTGCCCATCGCTCCACGACTGACGCGCGTGTCTGACGACGCGCGCGTGTCCGTTCTCTTTCCATTCGTGCCCTCTCCTCGCGTCGCATGATCAACAGCGCCGTTTTTCCCACCGCCGATGTCGCCGCCCTCGATGCGGCCGACGCGTTGGCTCCGTATCGCGACCTGTTCGCGCTCCCCGAAGGCGTGATCTACCTCGATGGCAATTCGCTCGGGGCGCTGCCGAAGGAGACGCCGGCGCGGGTGGCGCGGGTCATGCACGAGGAGTGGGGGACCGGTCTCATTCGCAGCTGGAACAGTGCCGATTGGATTGGTGCGCCCCAGCGGGTGGGTGGCAAGATCGCGCGACTGGTCGGCGCCGAGGCGCACGAGGTGGTGGTGGCCGACTCCACGTCGGTGAACCTGCACAAGCTCATCGTGGCGGCGCTGGGTGCGCAGACGGGCCGGCGTACGGTGCTCTCGGAGCCGGGCAATTTCCCCACCGATCTGTACATGGTGGAAACCGCTATCGCCACGCTGGGTACGGGCCATCGGCTCGAGCTTGTGCCGCGCGACGAGATCGTCTCGCGCATCACCGAGGACACTGCCCTGGTGATGCTCACGCACGTGCACTACAAGACGGCCGATGTGTACGACATGGCGGCGATCACGGCCGCGGCGCACGCGAAGGGGGCGCTCGTGTTGTGGGACCTGAGTCACTCCGTGGGCGCGCTGCCGTTGCAGCTCAATGCGTGCCGTGCCGACATGGCGGTGGGATGCGGCTACAAGTTTCTCAACGGCGGTCCCGGTGCGCCGGCGTTTCTCTTCGTGGCCGAACGGCACCACGCGACGCTTCGTTCGCCACTTGGCGGATGGATGGGGCATGCGCGCCCGTTCGCGTTCGTCGACGAGTACGAGCCCGCCGCCGGTATCGCGCGATTCCTTTGCGGCACGCCGCCCATTCTGGCGGTGGCGGCGCTCG
>NZ_JBIJAW010000119.1:0-9246 GCF_044345575.1 Gemmatimonas sp. | reverse complement strand
AGCGCGCGCATGAGCCCTCACGACGAGTCGGCGCACGGCGGTCCGTGGCACGGCGCCACGCAGGTGGTGCGCGCGGGGCTCCCGCCCAAGGCGGCGGGCACGCCCTATCTGCCGGGGCCGGTATTCGCGGCGCCGTATCACGCGCCCGGTGATCCCTCGCTGTCGCCGTACACGTACGGTCGCTTCCACAATCCATCGTGGACGCACTACGAAGCGGCGCTGGCTGAACTCGAGGGGGGACCGTGCCTGCTGTTTCCGAGCGGCATGGCCGCGTCGGCGGCGGTGCTGGCCACGATGGTGCGCCCCGGCAGCACGCTCGTGATGCCGCAGGAGAGCTACTACACCACCCGGGTGATCGCGACGCAGCCATTCGACGGGGCGTGGTTCGCCGCGCAGGGGATCAACGTGGTGATGGCGCCCACGGCGGGCGATGGACTCATGCGCGCGCTCGACGAGCACGCTGCGCACGGCGTGTCGCTGCTGTGGCTCGAGACGCCCACCAATCCCGGGCTCGATGTGTGTGACATCGCCGCGCTCGCGGCCAAGGCGCACGCAATCGGGGCGCTGGTGGCGGTGGACAACACCACGGCGACGCCATTGCTGCAGAAGCCGCTCGCCCTCGGCGCGGACCTCTGCGTGGTGTCCGACACGAAGGCGATGACCGGTCACGCCGACCTCGTGCTGGGGCACGTGGCGGTGCGTGACGCGAAGCATGCTGAAACGCTGCGGCTCTGGCGCACCCGCATGGGGGTGATTCCCGGTCCGATGGAAGCGTGGCTGGCGCACCGCTCGCTCGGTACGCTGCACGTGCGGCTCATGCAGCAGTGCCGCAGCGCACTGGCCGTGGCGGAGTTTCTCCGGGACTGCGAGGCCGTGCGTAACGTGCGTTATCCAGGGCTGCCCACCGATCCCTCGCATGCGATCGCCTCGCGGCAGATGGCGGCGTACGGGTGCGTCGTGAGCTTCGAGCTCGAATCGGCGAAGGCGGTGGAGCGATTCTTCGCGCAGTCGCAGCTGGTGTACGAGGCCACGAGCTTCGGCGGCCTGCACACGAGCGCCGAGCGGCGCGCGCGATGGGGGGGCGACGTGGTGTCGGAAGGGTTCGTACGCATGAGCGTGGGGCTCGAAGACGTGCACGACCTACTCGCCGATCTCGCCGTGGCGCTTTCCTGATCAGCGTCGCGGCGTTCGTTTCGTTCGCTGCGCCTCCCTTCACCGCATTACCTCACGGGATCTCATGGATCGTCGGGACTTTCTGAATGCCGCCGGTACGGTGGCGGCGGGCGTGGCGCTCACGCCGGGTGTGACGCTGGCGGCGCCGGATGTGCCGGTCGCCCTGGCGAGCGAGACGGATCAGGCGCGCGCCTTCGCATTCGAAGAAGCCACGGTGGCGGAGCTCACGGCGCGCATGCAGGCGGGTACGCTCACGTCGCGCGCGCTGACGGCGGCGTATCTCGCGCGCATCGCGGCGGTCGATGCGGCCGGTCCCTCGCTCAAGTCGGTGATCGAGGTGAATCCCGACGCGCTCACGATTGCTGCCGAACGTGATGCGGAGCGGCGCGCGGGGAAGATCCGCGGGCCGCTGCACGGTATTCCGGTGCTCGTGAAGGACAATCTCGATACGGCTGACAAGATGCAGACCACGGCGGGTTCGCTCGCGCTGGTGGGCAAGCCGGCGCCTCGTGATGCCACGGTTGTGGCGAAGCTGCGCGAGGCGGGCGCCGTGCTGCTGGGCAAGACGAATCTCAGTGAGTGGGCCAACTTCCGCAGTACACGCTCGGTGAGTGGATGGAGCGGGCGCGGGGGGCAGACGCGTCATCCGTACGTCCTCGATCGCAATCCGTGCGGCTCGAGCAGCGGCACCGGCACGGCGATCAGCGCGAATCTCGCGACCGTGGGTATCGGCACGGAAACGGATGGGTCGATCATTTGCCCCAGCAGCATCTGCGGTCTCGTGGGGCTCAAGCCCACGGTGGGGTTGGTGAGTCGGGCGGGCATCATTCCCATTTCGGCGACACAGGATACGGCGGGGCCGATGACGCGCACCGTGGCCGATGCGGCCGTGGTGCTGCAGGTCATTCGCGGCCGCGATGCGCGTGATGCGGCCACGGCCGTCGCGGCGAGTCAGACGGCCGACTATCTCACGGCGCTGCGTGCCGATGCGCTGGCGGGAGCGCGCATCGGGGTGTCGCGCAACATGGCGGGCTTTCATCCGGCGGTGGATGCCGCCTTCGACAAGGCGCTCGACGTGCTGCGTGGTGCCGGCGCGACGGTGATCGACCCGTGCAACGTGCCCACGGTCGGGAAGTACGACGCCGACGAACTCACGGTGCTGCTGTACGAGTTCAAGGACGGACTCAATGCGTATCTCGCGTCGCGCGGCGATACGGTGGCGCATCGTACGCTCGACGAACTCATCGCCTACAACACGGCGCACGCTTCGGCGGAAATGCCGTGGTTCGCGCAGGAGCTCTTCGAACAGGCGAATGCGAAGGGCGCCCTCACGGACGCGGAGTACACGCAGGCGCTCGCGCGGTGCCGCGCGTTGTCGCGTGACGACGGGCTGGACGCGCTGTTCCGCGAGCACCGGCTCGATGCGGTGGTGGCGCCGTCGAACGGGCCAAGCTGGGTGACCGACTGGCTGAACGGTGACAAGTACAGCGGTGGCAATTCCAGTGTGGCGGCGGTGGCGGGGTATCCGTCACTCACCGTGCCCATGGCCTTCGTGAGCGGCTTGCCGCTGGGTCTCTCGTTCATCGGTACGGCGTACAGCGAGGCGCGCCTACTCGGATTGGGCTACGCGTTCGAACAGAAGACCAAGGCGCGCAAGGCGCCGACGTTCCGCCGGACGCTCGCGTGAGCCCCGCGCCGACCGGTATTCCCGAGAATGGCCGTCCGCCGGCCGCCGCGCTTGGCAGTGTCGCGCTGGCCGTGGTGGTGGGCCTCGGCGCCTGGTACTGGTTCGGGCGCGCGGCCGACGCCGGTGTGAAGCGGCTCGAGCGGCTGGACAGCATGAAGGCGTACTGTATGCCGTTCTACGCGCGGGCGCTCGATCGCAACGACACCATTCGCGTAGATCGCGCGCCGCTCCCCGATACGATCGATGCCGGCTCCAAGGATGCCTTCGATCGTTGTGGTGACTTCCGCGGGCCGAGTGTGCCCAATGAGTTGCCGAACGCGCGCGAGCTGAACGGTCAGGAGATGCCGCGCGGGTTGCGGTAAACCGCGAGGCGCGGAGTAGGGGAGGCGCCGGGACACACCTTTCGACTACGTCATGAAGAAGTTTGCGGTGGGATTCGTGGTGCTGCTCGTTGCAGCGCTCGTGTCGTTCTTCACCATCGTGCCGGTGGTGGTGGACGCGCGCATGAACACGGTGGTGAGCACGTCGATTCCGGCGGTATCGCCGCAGGCGTCGGCGCTGCATCGCACGCTCTTCGTGGCCGACCTGCACGCCGATGAACTGCTGTGGGGGCGCGACCTGCTGCAGCGGGTGGATCGCGGGCATGTGGATCTGCCGCGTCTGCAGGAGGGGAAGGTGGCGCTGCAGGTATTCAGCGTGGTGACCAAGACGCCGCGCGACATGAACTACGACAAGAACACCGGCGAGACCGACAACATCGCGCTGCTGGCGCTCGCGCAGCGCTGGCCGGGGGAGACGCGCACGAGTCTGCGCGCCCGCGCCACGTATCAGGCCGAGCGGTTGCAGGACGCGATTCTTCGGGCCGGGGGTGCGATCACGCTCATGACCTCACGCGACACGCTCATGGCGTTCGCGCAGCGTCGGGGTGGCGACCCTATGCAGGTGGGCGCGCTGCTCGCCATCGAGGGGTTGCACGCGCTCGACGGCCGGCTCGAGAACGTGGACGTGCTGTTTGCGCACGGCTATCGCATGATGGGACTCACGCACTTCTTCGATAACGAGGTGGCGGGGAGTGCGCACGGCGTCTCGCACGGCGGGCTCACGCCCCTCGGTCGTCAGGTCGTGCAGCGCATGGAGCAGCTCGGCATCATCGTGGACCTGGCGCACTCGTCGACGCAGACGGTGCAGGAGGTGCTGGCGATGGCGACGCGTCCGGTGGTGGTGTCGCACACCGGTGTTGCGGCGGTGTGTCCGGGGCCGCGCAACCTCACCGATGAGCAGCTGCGCGCCATTGCGGCCAACGGTGGGCTCATCGGCATCGGCTATTGGGACGGCGCGGTGTGCGCGCCCACCATCGAGAACATCGTGAAGGCCATCCTGCACGCGGTGCAGGTGATGGGTGTGCAGCACGTCGGGCTGGGTTCCGACTTCGATGGCACCACGAAGACGCCGTGGGACACGCGCGGGGTGATCGTGATCACCGACGCGTTGCTCAAGGCGGGCATGAGCGCCGACGACGTATCGCGCGTGATGGGAGGAAACACGCTCGAGTTTCTGCTGCGCACGTTGCCGGAGGAGCGGAGGTAGGGCGTAGGTACCGGCGTTGCGGGTGTTGCTGCGTTACTACGCGCGATCGACAACGCGTTGGCACACACGCGTTGGAACCGACGCGTTGGAAAAAACGCGTTGGCGCGAACGCTGAGGGGCGCGGGCAACCACGCTTGCAACTACGCTCGCAGCACCGAACTGTCAGATGGTGCTGACACACCTGGGTGACAACAGACCGTGACACCTCGCCATTTCGCGTCCGCGAAGGCCGAAGGCCGAGCCGGACGCCACGTTGTTGCCCGCGTGGTCGACTGCGCCCCATGCGTTTGTGCCAACGCGTTTTTTCCAACGCGTTTGTGCCAATGCGTTTGTGCCAACGCGTAGGCGATCGCGCGTAGTCGCGCAGTTAAAACGCAGTTAAGACGCAGTTAAGACGCAGCAGCAAACGCCGTTACCCACGCTGACAAAAACGCCGGCTGCAACATTTCTCCCTTCGCGGGTGTTGTTGCCGCATGTCACAGTTCGTTTCCATTGTGCCCGTGCTGCGCGTGGCGGATCTGCCGCGCAGTGTTGCCTGGTATCGCGAGAATCTTGGTTTCACGGCCGACACCGATGACGTCGACGCGTCGCGCGAGAGCTGCGTGATCCGGCGCGATGCCACGGAGCTGATGCTGCGCCGCGCGCCGTCGCCGGTGGCGCGTGCGCGGGATTCCTATCTGTGGGATGTGTACATCCGCCTCGCGGGGGAGGCGCTGACCGCGCTGCTGGATCACGCGCGTCGCCGTACGCCGCTGGTGCGCGGCCCTGAGCTCATGCCGTCGGGCGCCGTGGAGTTCGAGCTCGAGGATCCCGACGGTTACCGCGTGTGTGTCGCCGAGGTGTTGTCCGATACGCGGGGATTCCCGCGCGCGGTGGGCTGAGGAGCGGCGCGAGACGACGCGTCATCGTTCCCCCCTGGTTCGACGATCAGCGGCGGGTCGGCAGCAGGAGTGTGAGGGCCCACGTGACGAGCACGTTCGCCGCCAGTGCGAGCAGGCCGATGTTCACGTCGGTCACGCTCGCGGGCAACGCAGGAAACAGCGACGCGGTGGTGATGCCCGCGAGTGATGTCCACATCACGAGGCCCTCGCCCACCACAACACCGGCGAAGGCGGCCACGGCGTTGGCACGATGCGGCCACCAGAGGGTCACGAGCACCGACGGGAAGAGCTGCGTGACGATCGCGTAGGCGAACAGCAGCAGCGTTACCAGTGTCTGCTCTCCGCGGAACACGAACCACAACGCGATGATGGCCAGCAACGGGACGAGCAGTCGCGCGATCTGCACTTCCCGTTTGGCACTCGCCTCGTGATACCGGGTGATGAGTCGCGCGAGAATCGTCGCGGTGGTCATCAGGATGAGTGATCCGGGGACCAGCGCGGTGAGCATGCCGGCGGCGCCCACCAGCCCCACGACCCATGGTCCATAGGTCTGTCGCGTGACGCGCAGCAGCGCGAGATCGATATCGGCGCCCTGCAGTCCGGGTACGGCCGTGATGGCCGCGAAGCCGATGAAGAACACGAACAGCAGCACCACCTGGTACAGCGGCATGATCACGGCGTTGCGCCGGAAGGAATCGGCGCTGCGCGCGGTGAACAGTGAGCCGAACGTGTGCGGCCACATGTAAAACCCGCACACGGTGAGCACGATGGTGCTGGTGAACCACACGCCAGACATGCCCTGGGCCGGCAGCACGAAGAAGGCGGGGCGCTGGGCCACGAGTGTGTCGAACATCGGCCCGATGCCCCCGTGCACGGTCGTCGGGAGCGCCAGTCCCAGCCCCACGGCGGCCGCGAGCACGAGCGCATCCTTGAGCGCAGCCGTGAACGCCGAGCCGCGTACGCCGGACATCACGACGTACACGGTCGTCGCGATCGTCCCGATCCAGATGGCGGTCTGGTTACTGACGACGCCATAGGACGACTCGGAGACGAGGATGCCCAGTCCCTTGAGCTGCAGCACGAGATACGGGAGCAGCGCGACGCACCCCACGAGGGCCACGACGGCGCCGAACCATTCGCTGTCGAAGGCCTTGGCGAAGTACTCGGGTTGCGAAATCACGCGCCAATCGCTGGCCCGCTGCCAGATGGGGGGCAGCAACCAGTAGCCAGCTGCGAACGCCACGGCGGCGTAGGCGAGGATGTAGTACGCGGGCGCACCGCGGCCGTAGGCCCAGCCGCTTCCGCCGAGGAAGGTGAAGGTGGTGTAGATCTCCCCCGCGAGCAGCACGAAGACGAGGACCGAGCCGAAGCCGCGACCGGCGACACTCCACTGCTCGAGCGACTGCGCGCCACGCGACCGTAGTGCCAGGAAGAACGCGGCCACCAGCGTGCCGCCCATGAGCCCCAGCGCCACCGTCGCGTTACTCATGCGCGCTCACGAATCCTCATGCGCGGGGGAGCGCATGACGGCGGTCGAGCGTGTGAATGATCCACATCACGAGCGAGGTGAGCAACACGCCGGCGACGATCCATGCCAGCAGGAACGGCAGCCCGAATACGCGCGGCTCGATACGATTGGCCATCCACGGTGCGCCGAGGATGGCGAGCATCGGAACGAGCACGAGGAGCCGATACGGGCGGGAAATCACAGGGCAGGTGGTCGCGTCAGCCGACGGAGAGCAGCTCGAGTGTTGCCGCCGTGAGATAGCGCAGGCCGATCGACAGCGATCGTTCGTCGATCTGAAAGCGTGGATGATGGTGCGGATGCACGATCCCCGTCTCGGCGTTGCCGGCCCCCACGAAGGCGAAGACACCGGGGGAGCGCTGCTGGTAGGCCGAGAAGTCCTCGCCGCCCATGGTGGGGCGCAGGGCGATGAGGGTGTCCGGTGCGAACGTGCGCGTCACGACGTCACGCAGGCGCTCGGTGAGCGCGGGGTCATTCACGACGGGGCGATAGCCGTGTTCGTACGTGAAGTCCGCCGTGGCCCCGAACGCCTCGGCGATCCCGCGGATGACCCGCTCCATCTGCGCCGGCACGCTCGTGCGCAGCGACGGCTCGAAGGTCCGCACGGTGCCCGCGAAGTAGGCGCTGTTGGGGATCACATTGAACGTGGTGCCGGCGATGAACTGCGTGACGCTGAGGACGATCGGATCGAGCGGGTCGACCGTACGTGTCACCACCTGCTGCAGGGCCGTGATGATCTGCGCGCCGATCGCGATGGGATCCACGCACTCGTGCGGGATGGCGGCGTGGCCGCCCTTGCCCACGATGGTGCACTGGAACTGATCGGGGGCCGCCATGGCCGGACCAGCGAGAATGCCGATGCGGCCCACCGGCATGGGGGCCCAGAGATGCAGGCCGATCACCTGCGATACGCCATCCATGACACCGTGCTGCACCAGCTCTTCCGCCCCACCGGGGGCCATCTCCTCGGCGTGCTGGAAGATGAAGCGCACGGTGCCAGGCACTTCGGCCGCGCACGGAGCGAGCAGCGAGGCGAGGCCCAGCACGATGGCGGTGTGCCCGTCGTGGCCGCAGGCGTGCATGGCCCCCTCGCGGGTGCTGCGATAGTCGACGTCGTTCTCTTCCACGATGGGAAGGGCGTCGATATCGGCGCGCACGGCGATGGTGGGGCCCGGTCGGCCGCCGCGGAGTTCGGCCACGACGCTGGTGGCGGTGGGGCGCGTGATCGCGAGCCCGGGGAGCGCGGCGAGGGTGTCGTAGACGAACTGCGACGTGGCCACCTCCTGGAACGCCACTTCCGGGTGCCGGTGCAGGTGCCGGCGCCACGCGATCACCTGCGGGGCGATGGCATCAACAGCGGCCAGTAGCTGCGCTGCCGAGAATCCGGTGGCCAGTGGTGCGGGGGGGACGAGGTCGGGGAGGCCCAGGGTGCTGGTCATGCCGTTCGTCGAGGGGCAGAGGGGGCCCGACACTGGCCACCCGGTGGGGTGTAACCGACGGCGGGTCGATCGCGTAGGTTGGAGTATGCCTCTGATCCAGCCCTCCGCGCCACCCGCACCGCCGGGGATGCCCGCCACGCCGCAGCCCACGACGGTCGACGTGGGGACGCCCTCGCCGATCACCGTCGCACAGCCGAAGACGCGTGCCGAAGTGCAGGCGCTGAAGGCCAAGCGCTCCGAACTGTCGAATCAGCTCGAAAGCGCGACCGATCGTCGTGCGGACGTGGCCGAAGAACTGAGCAAGGCGTCCCCGGTGGCGCGTCCGGGGCTCGAGGCACGTCTCAAGACGCTCGACACGCGCATCGTGCAGCTGGAGCAGGAGATCGCCGCGAACGGGCGGGCGCTGGCGAATGCCCCGCTCGAGCTGGTGCCGTCGGAAGCGGCGCCGACGCCGGAACCGCGCTATGGTCCGTTCTCATCGGACCAGCTCACCGGTATCACCATCGTGGGTACGCTGTTCGTGCTGGCCCCGCTGGCGTTCGCGGCGGCGCGTGCGATGCTCATTCGCGCCCGACAGCCCAAGTTGTCGCCGGAGATGATCGAAGCCACCCGCCGCATGGAGCGCATGGAGCAGGCGATCGATACCGTCGCCGTGGAAGTGGAGCGCATCAGCGAAGGGCAGCGCTTCGTGACGCAATTGATGGCGAAGAGCCAGCAGGAGCGCCTGGGCGTTCCAAAGGCCGAGGGCTGATCGGGGAAACGAAATCGGGGGCGCCGCACAGCGGTCGCCCCCGAATCGTTCTACCGAATTCCTCCCGTCTGCCGTCTGTAGTGCCTGCCGTCTGCCGTCTGCGGTTCAACGAGCATCAGGCACACACCACCGTCACACCGGAAACAGCATCTCGCGATAGCGCGGCAGCGGCCACTGGTCGTCGGCGATCGCGAGTTCCAGTG